>NZ_JAKRMR010000017.1:0-36344 GCF_022346205.1 Corynebacterium sp. ACRPZ | reverse complement strand
GTGTTACTCACCCGTTCGCCACTCGAGTACCCCTGCAAGCAGGAGCCTTTCCGTTCGACTTGCATGTGTTAAGCACGCCGCCAGCGTTCATCCTGAGCCAGGATCAAACTCTCCACAAAAAGTTTCAGAAAGAAACAGGCCGTGAAAAGCCCAAACCCAACCAAAAACAAACCAGCCAACACAAAGTGCTGGACTGGCAAAATCCAAAAATTACAAAGGTTCAAAACCAACCCCCAACCCGACGGGGTCAAAAACAAGGGGCTGGCCAAAAATACGTGAAACATGTTCAACCACACCCCACGCACACTATGAACCAAAACGATGACGCGATCCATCATTGGAATTCAACCACGCCACCACCGGCACACACCCACAGGCGCGCACCACACAGTGCACAAAAGGCAGGCAAACACACCCACGCAACAAAAGTACATTGGCACACTATCGAGTTCTCAAACAACACCAGCACACCCAAACCAACCCACACAACAGTGGACCAGCCTCAAGTGACTTTGGAATCCGCCAGCGATTGTTTTCCTGCCCGCCACACAAACCGGAAAGAATCTCACTCTCCAGCGGGGCGTTGTCGGTCTCGCTGACTCGATATAAGTTACACACACCCCACGCACAACACAAACCCGCAGCACAACGCGGGTTTTATGCGCGTTCTACATGTGCACCAAGCGCGTTTAACTGCTCGACAAAGGCCGGGTAGCCGCGGTCGATGTGGTGCACCTCGTGCACGGTGGTCACACCGTCCGCGACCAGGCCGGCGAGCACGAGGCCGGCGCCGGCGCGGATGTCGGAGGACCACACGTCGGTGGACGACAGGTTGTCCACTCCACGCAGCATGACATGGTGGCCGTCCACGTTGGCGTCGGCGCCCAGGCGCAGCATCTCGTCCACAAACCGGAAGCGGGCCTCAAAGACGTTCTCGGTGATCACGGATACGCCGTCGGCAATCGTCGCCAGCGCGATTGCCATGGGCTGCAGGTCCGTCGGAAAGCCGGGGTACGGCAAGGTCTGGTAGTCCACGGCGCGGGGACGCTGGTCCATGCGCACGCGGAACCCGTTGTCGTAGGTCTCCACGTTGGCGCCGGCGAGCTTCAGCTTCGACAGCGCCAGGTGCAGATGCCCGGGGGCGGCGCCGGTGACGGTGATGTCGCCCTGGGTCATGGCCGCGGCGTACGCCCAGGTACCGGCGACGATGCGGTCGCCGACCACCGTGTGCTCCGTCGGCGAGAGCGAATCCACACCATCGACGGTGATGGTGGACGTGCCCGCGCCTTCGATGCGCGCGCCCATGGAATTGAGCATGGAACACAGGTCCACGATCTCCGGCTCGCGCGCGGCGTTGTCAAGCACGGTGCGGCCGTCCGCAAGCACCGCCGCGGTGACGATGTTCTCCGTCGCACCCACGGACGGGAAGTCCAGCTTGATGGAGGCGCCGGTGAGTTTGTCTGCCCGCGCCACCACCGCGCCGTGCTCGATGTGGGTGGTCGCGCCCAGCTTCTCCAGGCCGGACTGGTGCATGTCCAGCGGGCGCGAGCCAATCGCGTCTCCGCCAGGAAGCGCCACGTACGCCTCGGTGCAACGGGCCACCAACGGCCCGAGCACTGCAACGGATGCGCGGAACTGGCGCACCGCGTCAAAGTCCGCGTGCGGGGACACTTCGGCCGGGGTGTGGATGCGCACCACATCGCCGTCAATGTCCACCTCGCAGCCCAGCCCGACCAGGACGTCGCGCATCAGCGGAACGTCCAGGATCCGGGGGCAGTTGCGCAGCGTGGTGGTGCCTTCGGCAAGAAGGGCCGCGGCCATCAGTTTGAGCACGCTGTTCTTGGCGCCGTCGACGCGAACTTCGCCCGCAAGCCGGGCGCCGCCTGAAACCAAAAACCGTTCTTTCACGTCCGCCACAGTACAGAACCGGAGGGACGTCGATTAGCAATTGTCTACGGCAGCGCGCCGATGCGACGCGCGGCGTTGACCGCCTCATACCTGGTGTGAGCACCGAGTTTGCGCATCACGCTGCGCAGGTAGGACTTCACGGTCTCCGCGCCGATGCCCATCTCGGCGGCGGCCTCCACGTTGGTGTGGCCGAGCGCCACGCATGCGAGCACGTCGAGCTCGCGGGCGGACAGCTTGGTGGTCTGCTTCACCGCCACCGGGGAGACGAGCTGTTCGCAGAGCTGCTCCAGCTCCTTGCGCAGCTTCTCGTCCTCCACCCGGTTGGTCAGCATGCGCAGCTTCGAATGGGTGGCGCGCACCTGCTCCCACTCGGCGCCGTTCATCGCGCGACCGGTCTTGGCGCCGGCGCGGTCCCCACCGTCGGAAGAGCGCAGCGCGGCGTTGACCGCAAGCTCCTGCTCGAGGGTGCGCGCGGTCATGGCGACCTCCTCGATGACCTTGTCGCCCAGACGCACCGGCGAGTGCACGCCGACGTACAACACGCCCCGGATCTCGCGCTGCACGATCACCGGCACGGCCACGACGGAGTGCAGGCCCTCGTCCTGGATCTGCTGGTCGTACTCGTGGGAGATCACGGACGCTCGCGTGTAGTCGGCGATGCCCACTGCGCGGCGGGTGGACACGACGCGGCCGCCCACGCCAGCCCCCTCGGCGACGCTGAGGTTCTGCAGCGCCGGGGTGCGCAGGCCGATCCACTGGGTGATTTGGATCCGGTTGTCCGACAGGAGAGTGCCGTACATGGCAACTGGAATTCCGGTTGCGGTCTTCAACGCGGTCAGTGCAGCACGGATCGCGTCATCGTCGTCCTTGATGCGCTGCGCATCCATCGTCATACGTGTCGCCTTCCACCGTTTCGGGGGCACCCGTTTGGGGAACACCCGAATCCGAACAGGACTCAAAAACAATCGTGATCATATCGCGCGAACGGGGGTAGCCAAATTTAGCCCCGCTCGAACGGCGGCCGATTCAACGCTTCCACGGCACCCAAAACGCCGGTCCGAACCATCCGGTACACACGGGACAAACCACACGGTCTAGTTCGGGGTGTATGCTGAGCCGCGAACAAACTCAATCAACCCAGGAGGCAATCTCTCATGGCGAAGATCGCAAGCAACGTTCTCGACCTCATCGGCGGCACCCCGCTCGTCGAGCTGAAGGACATCACCGAGGCCAACGGCTCCAAGGCCCGCGTGCTGGCCAAGCTGGAGTTCTACAACCCGGCCAACTCCGTCAAGGACCGCATCGGCAAGGCCATCATCGAGGCCGCCGAGGCATCCGGCGAGCTGAAGCCGGGCGGCACCATCGTCGAGGCCACCTCCGGCAACACCGGCATCGCACTCGCCCTCGCGGGCGCGGCGAAGGGCTACAAGGTCATCCTGACCATGCCGGAGACCATGTCCACCGAGCGCCGCGTGCTGCTGCGCGCCTACGGTGCAGAGATCGTGCTCACCCCGGGCGCCGCCGGCATGAAGGGTGCCGTGGAGAAGGCCAACGAGCTGGTGGAGCAGAACGAGGGCGCCATCCTGGCCCGCCAGTTTGAGAACGAGGCCAACCCGAAGATCCACTACGCCACCACCGGCCCGGAGATCTGGGAGGACACCGACGGCGAGGTGGACATCCTCGTCGCGGGCGTGGGCACCGGCGGCACCATCTCGGGCGCCGGCAAGTACCTCAAGGAGCAGAAGTCGGACGTCAAGGCCGTGGCCGTCGAGCCGGCTGCCTCCCCGCTGCTGTCCAAGGGCGAGGCTGGCCCGCACAAGATCCAGGGTCTGGGCGCGAACTTCATCCCGGGCACCCTGGACCGCAACGTCGTGGACGAGATCATCGCCGTGACCAACGAGGACGCCGTGTCCACCTCCCGCGAGCTCGCGGTCAAGGACGCCATCCTTGGCGGCATCTCCGCAGGTGCGAACGTCAAGGCGGCGCTGGAGCTGGCCGCGCGCGAGGAGAACGCCGGCAAGACCATCGTGGTCATCATCCCGGACTTCGGCGAGCGCTACGTCTCCACCGTCCTGTACGAGGACATCCGCGACTAAGCACCTTTTGCTTAGCGACGAGCTGTCGCCCCTCCCCCGGCCCCGACCCGATCGGCGCCGGGGGAATCTTTATCCCCACAAGAAATGAACCGCTTGGTACACTGCGCCCCATGCTTTCCCTGGCCGCAAAGGTAGTTTCCACCGTCCGCGAGGACCTGGCAAACGCGCGCGAACACGACCCAGCCGCGCGCGGCGACGTCGAAAACGCTGTCGTGTACTCGGGTCTGCACGCAATTTGGGTGCACCGCATCTGCCACGCCATGTGGGAACGCGACTGGAAGGGCCCGGCGCGCATCCTGGCGCAGCTGAACCGTTTCTTCACCGGTATTGAGATCCACCCCGGCGCGACGATCGGCCGCAGGTTCTTCATCGACCACGGCATGGGCATCGTCATCGGCGAGACCGCGGAGATCGGCGACGGTGTCATGCTCTACCACGGTGTGACCCTGGGCGGTCAGGTGCTCACGCAGACGAAGCGCCACCCCACCATCGGCGACAACGTCACCATCGGCGCCGGCGCCAAGGTGCTGGGCCCAGTGACCATCGGCGCCGGCTCCGCCGTCGGCGCGAACGCCGTGGTGACCAAGGACGTGCCGGAAAACTCCATCGCTGTCGGCATTCCGGCGAAGGTTCGCCCCCGTAAGACGGACGAGTGCATCAAGCTTGTGGACCCGGACAGCTACGTCGATCCGGGCAGCTACATCATCTGATTAGGCGAGCAGGTCCCGGTACTGCGGGTTCTGCTCGATGTAGCGCTCCACGGCGGGGCAGGACGGGGTGACCTGCATGCCGTCGGCGCGGGCGTCGTCAAGCGCTGCCTGGATCAGCGGCTTGGACAGGCCTTGGCCGCGGAACTTGGGGTCCACCACGGTGTGCGGCAGGTCGCGCACGCCGTTCGCGTCGGTGTAGGTGGCAAAGCCGGCGACTTCTTCGCCGACGAGGATTTCGTACTGGCCTTCCGTTTCGTTCTTGCGCACGGATACTTCCGGGTTCTCAGACATGCGGCCGACTATATATGTGAAACCCCTTCCGCGTCGCTGCGGAAGGGGTTTCGGGAGTGTGGCCAGAGCCAGGATCGAACTGGCGACCCCACACTTTTCAGGCGTGTGCTCTACCAACTGAGCTATCTGGCCGGAACTACTCGTTTGCCAAGCAATTCAGCGACCCTGACGGGACTTGAACCCGCGACCTCCGCCGTGACAGGGCGGCGCGCTAACCAACTGCGCCACAGGGCCATATTCTGTTGTTTCTGTGCCCTCTCAAGTGCGATTCACACTGTCGCTTGCACGAGTTGATACACTACACAGCACCCTCACACTGCTACAAATCGCCAGCGTGTGAGAGGTATCTCCCGGTTTCGGACCCGGTGCTTTCATGCCTATCGACGAGCTTCCGCACCGTGCCCGCCGCCACCACCTGCCCGCCCGCAGAGCCCGCCCCCGGGCCCAAGTCGATGACGTAATCGGCGCGAGACACCAGCGCTAGGTTGTGCTCCACCACGATCACGGTCGCGCCGGCGTCCACTAGCCGGTCGAACAGGTCCACCAGGCGCGCGGTGTCGGTGAGGTGCAGGCCGGTAGTGGGCTCGTCGAGCACGTAGGCGGACGCGGTCTTTTTCAGGCTCGCCGCGAGCTTGAGGCGTTGGCGCTCGCCGCCGGACAGGGTTGTCAGCGGCTGGCCGAGGGTGACGTAGCCCAGCCCGACGTCGATAAGGTGCCCGCACATCTTGGCGGCCGCGTTGACCTTGTTCTCCTTCAGGTAGGGCTGCGCTTCGTCGGCGGGCATTGCCAGCACCTCGGCGATGTTCTTGCCGCCGAGGGTGTGCACGAGCACGGCGTCGCTGAAACGCTTACCCTCGCAGACCTCGCAGGGCACATCCACGCCCTGCATTATGCCGAGATCCACGTAGACCACGCCTGCGCCCTTGCAGTGCTGGCACGCGCCGGCGGAGTTCGGCGAGAACATCGACGCCGGCTCGCCCGAGGCCTTCGCAAACGCTTTGCGGATCGGGTCCAACGCGCCGGTGTACGTGGCCGGGTTGGAGCGCCGCGACCCGGAGATGGGCGCCTGGTCCACCCACACCGCGTCTTCCAGCAGCGCGGAATCCTGCAACGCGCGAAGCAGGGAGGACTTGCCGGAACCCGCCACGCCCGTCACCGCGGTGAGCACGCCTGCGGAGATGTCCACGTCGATGTCGGCGAGGTTGTTCTCGCTCGCCCCGCGCACTTGCAGCCAATCGACGGGCTCGCGCGGGTCCTCCTTAAGCTCGACGCCGAGCTTCAGGCTCTCACCCGTGCGCGTGCCAGCCTCGCGCAGTTCATCGACGGTGCCCTCAAAAACAATCTGGCCGCCTTCGGTGCCCGCGCCGGGGCCGAGCTCGATGACGTGGTCCGCGGCCTCGATGGTCTGCGGGCGGTGCTCCACCACGAGCACGGTGTTGCCCTTGTCCCGCAGCGCGGTGAGCAGGCCGTTCAACCTGTCGATGTCGGCGGCGTGCAGGCCGGCGGTGGGCTCGTCGAAGACGTAGGTGACGTCCGAAAGCGCGGAGCCCAAGTGCCGGATCATCTTCACGCGCTGCGACTCGCCGCCGGAGAGCGTCGAACTCGGCCGATCCAGCGCGATGTAGCCCAGCCCGATGGCAACAAAATTCGCCAGCGCCTCGCGTATGGACGCCACCAGCGGCGCCACGCCCGGCGCGTCCACGCCCTCGAACCACTCGGCCAGGTCCTCGACCTCCATGGCGCACAGCTCGGCGATGTTCTTGCCGTTGATCTTCGATTCCAGCGTGTGCTGCGCCAGCCGGGTGCCGCCGCAGGCGGGGCAATCCACCTGGGTCACGGCGCGGTCCACAAACTCGCGGGCGGCTTTTTGCAGGCCCTCTTTTTCCTTGCTCAGCAGCGAGGCCTCCAGGCGCGGGATGAGACCCTGGTAGGTGGTGTTGAAGCCCAGGTACTGCACCTTCTCGGGCTCGCCGTAGAGCAGAGCGTGGCGCTGCTCGGCCGTGAACTTGCCGACAGGCACGTCCACCGGGAACTTTCCGGCCTCGGCGTAGGCGCGGAACTGCCAGGAGCCGGGCTTGTAGCCGGGCGCGAGGATGGCGCCGTCATCGATGGACAGCGAGTCGTCGACCACCTGCGCCTCGTCGAACCTGCTCGCGCGGCCGGTGCCGGCGCACTCCGGGCACATGCCGCCGGTGCGGGTGAAGTTCTTCACCACCTTCTTCTTGCCGGTCGCGTCCTTGATCGCGCCGCCGCCCGTCACGCTGGGGACGTTGAAGGAGTACGCGCCCGGCCCGCCGGCGTGCGGCTCCGCGATGCGCGAAAACAGCACACGCAGCATCGGCGTGACGTCCGTGGCGGTGCCGACGGTGGAGCGCACGTTCGCCCCGAGCGCAGACTGGTCCACCACGATCGCCGCGGTCACCCCTTCGAGCCCGACCACGTCCGGCCGCGCCATCGACGGCATGAAGCCCTGGACGAAGGACGAGTACGTCTCGTTGATCAGGCGCTGCGACTCGGCAGCAACGGTGTCGAAGACCAGCGAGGACTTGCCGGACCCGGACACGCCGGCGAACACGGTGAGGCGGCGTTTCGGGATCGTGACAGAGACGTCCCGCAGGTTGTTCTCGTTCGCGCCGGTAACAACGATTACGTCGTGGGCGTCAGCTTTGTTCTTCACGGGTGCCAAGCGTAGCTGCCGTCGCAAAGCAAAAGGCTCGAGGCGTACCTCGAGCTGATGGCGACCCTGACGGGACTTGAACCCGCGACCTCCGCCGTGACAGGGCGGCGCGCTAACCAACTGCGCCACAGGGCCGTACCCCCAACGGGATTCGAACCCGTGTTGCCGCCGTGAAAGGGCGGAGTCCTAGGCCTCTAGACGATGGGGGCCTGTCATCAAAGACAGCCGTTGAATCATACGACACCGCCTCCGCAGCAACCAAACGAGCACTACAGTGGCCTACATGGCTGAAGCAATCATCTACGACGCGACCCTATCCCCGACAAAAGATGAACTCCTTTCCGCGCACTCCCCCATCGTTGAATCCCTCGGTTCCTACCGTGTGGTGGACCGCGACGGCGAGGTGGGCATCGAAGTCCTTATCGGCCGCGATGTCAACGGCGCGCTGCGGCAGTTCGGT
This sequence comes from Corynebacterium sp. ACRPZ, assembly GCF_022346205.1. NCBI lineage: Bacteria > Bacillati > Actinomycetota > Actinomycetes > Mycobacteriales > Corynebacteriaceae > Corynebacterium > Corynebacterium sp. ACRPZ. The sequence goes on along the minus strand of NZ_JAKRMR010000017.1, from coordinate 28,202 downwards.
GTCTCCTACCGCGACGCGGGAGCCAAGCTTGACGACGAGCTCACGCCCATGAACCATTCCGTCCTCGGCGCCCGCTCCGTGGCGCCGCTGACCACGGATCCGGTGGCTGTGCGCGAGCTGATCCAGACGATACTTTCCGGCGGCGAGGGCGCGTCTTTCAGCAACGGCGCACCGATCTTCGCGGTGCGCGGCACGGGCCAGACCCCCGACGTGGCGGTCAGTGCGGCGGAGATTGAGGACCACAACGAGTACACCAGCATCGGCTCAGTGGACATCGACGGCGAAAAGCAGCGCTACCAGCTGCGCATCACCCGCGAGATCCTCGACGCCCAGGTGGCGGAGCCGGACGACCTCGCGCTCGTGCGCGCGGACGACGGCGTGATCCTCATGCGCCTCGAGGTCTGGAAGTAGGCCTTAGCCCGGCAGAATGAGCAGGCTGGCCGCCATGACGGCCATACCCGCGATGAGTCCGTAGATCGCGGTGTGGTGGCGGCCGGTATGAATTGCCGTGGGCAAAAGCTTGTCCAGGCTGACAAACACCATGATCCCGGCGATGGCGGCGTAGGCCACGCCGAGCGTCTCCGGGCCCAGGAAGGGGCGAAGCAGCACAAACCCGATCAGTGCGCCCAACGGCTCGGCCAAACCAGACAGCGTGGCCCAGCCGGCGGCCTTCCACTTCTTCCCTGTGGCCTGGCGCAGCGGCACGGCCACCGCCACGCCTTCCGGGATGTTGTGGATGGCGATCGCGATGGCAATCGGAAGCCCCAGCGCCGGGTTTTCCAGCGCCGCGATGAACGAGGCGAAGCCCTCCGGGAAGTTGTGCACCGCGATGGCTAAGCCGGTGACCACGCCGACGTTGCGCATGGTCTTTCCGCCCGAAGGGTCTTCGTGCGGGTTGATGTCGTCGGGCACAAACCTGTCGATCAACGCGATCACAGCGATGCCCGCGAAGAACGCGACGGTGCCCCACAGCTGCGCCCTGTCGTCGCCCCCGAGCGAGGCGACCCCCTCCGGCAGCAGCTCCACCAGCGAGATGTAGACCATCACGCCGGCGGAAAATCCCAGCGAAGCAGCGAGAAACTTGTCACTGGGGTTGCGCTTGAGCGCCACAAGCAGGCCGCCGAGGCCGGTAGACAAACCGGCGAACAGCGACAGACCGAACGCGAGCCCAAAGTTCATGCGGCAACTCTAGCCCGCCCAGCCGCCCCTGGATGCAACAAACCCCCGCCGCAATATAGCGACGGGGGTTGAAGGTGGGCCCTGCGGGGATCGAACCCGCGACCTGCGGATTAAAAGTCCGTAGCTCTACCAGCTGAGCTAAAGGCCCGCGGGGGCTAATGGTAGCCCCTAGGACCATTAGCCCGGAAATCGGGGCAGGGTTAGTCCTGCTTCATCATCGTGCCGGTCTCTTCCATGCGCAGGTGGAAGTCGAAGGCGTGGCGCAGATCGTGCGGGGTTGCCTGGTACTTGCACTTGGAAGCGAGCTCGACGTACTCCTCCAGCAGCGGGCGGTACGACGGGTGGGCGATGGAGATCATCTTGGCCACGCGGTCGCGCGGGGCCAGGCCGCGCAGGTCGGCCACGCCGTACTCGGTGATGAAGACCATCGCGTCGTGCTCGTTGTGGTCGATGTGGGACGCGAACGGGACGATTGCGGAAATCGCACCGTCCTTCGCCACCGACGGGGAGATGAAGGAGGAGATGTAGGCGTTGCGGGTGAAGTCGCCGGAGCCGCCCAGGGCGTTCATCAGACGGGAGCCGTTGATGTGGGTGGAGTTGGCGTTGCCGTAGATGTCCGCCTCGATCATGCCGTTCGACGCGATCAGGCCGGTGCGGCGGATGACCTCCGGGTGGTTGGAGATGGACTGCGGGCGCAGGATGATGGACTCGCGGTAGCGCGAGGCCTCGTTGTTCATCTTCTCCGCGTACTCCGGCGACAGGGAGAACGACGTTGCGGACGCCACGGTCATCTTGCCGGCGTCGATCAGGTCGACCATGCCGTCCTGGATCACCTCGGTGTAGGCCTGGATGTTCTCGAACTTGGAGTCCATCAGGCCCGCCATCACCGCGTTGGGGACGTTGCCCACGCCGGACTGCATGACGTAGCCGTCGTAGGCCAGGCGGCCGGCCTTGACCTCGTTCTCCAGGAAGTCGAGGAAGTTGCCGGCGATCTGCTCGGAGATCTCGTCCGGCGCCTTGAACGGGGCGTTGCGGTCCGGGTCGTTCGTCTCAATGACGGCGACGACCTTCTCCGGGTCGATCTCGATGTAAGTGGTGCCGATGCGGTCGCCGCACTTGGTGATCGGGATCGGGATGCGGTTCGGCAGCGGCGGCACGGTCCAGATGTCGTGCATGCCCTCGAGCTCCTCGGACTGCCAGGAGTTGACCTCGATGATGATCTTCTTGGCGGCGTTGAGGAACTCCACGGAGTTGCCCACCGAGGAGGACGGGACGATGTTGCCGTCCTCGGTGATGCGCACGGCCTCCACGATGGCCAGGTCGACCTCGCCGAAGAAGCCCTGCTCAACCATCATGCCGGAGTGCGACAGGTGGATGTCCTGGAACTTCATCTCGCCGGCGTTGATCTTGTTACGCATGGTCGGGTCGGACTGGTACGGCATGCGGTAGCGCAGCGCACCGGCCTCGGCGAGCACGCCGTCGCACTCCGGTGCGGTGGAGGCGCCGGTGTACATGTCGATGGAGAAGTCCTGGCCCTTCTCATGGGCGGCCTTCGCTTTCTCCGCGATGGCGGCGGGCATAGCCTTGGGGTAGCCGGCGCCGGTGAAGCCGGAGGTGCCGACCTTGTCGCCGTGGTTGACAAACTGGACAGCCTCTTCGGCGGACATAACCTTGTCGCGCAGCTTGGCGCTTGCAATGCGGTCGCTCATGATGCTCCCTCAAATCGTTTCGTGCGGGTATATAACATTTCCCACCATATTGTGACGTACGCCCCACTGCCAGGATTCGGGCGGAGCTCGTCGAAAAGCAAGTGCTTAGCGACGGCTCCGTACCCCCGAACGGGCGTAAACCCGACGATTGGACGGGACGCGTAGTCCACGGGAAGAATGGGCGGCACTATGACTGCAGTTGCCCCCGCCCTGACTATCGGCGGCATTGACTTGAGCTCCCCCGTCATCCTCGCGCCGATGGCCGGGGTGACAAACATGCCGTTTCGCGTGCTGTGCCGCGAGATTGAAGAAGAGCTCACCGGCACCTCCTCGGGCTTGTACGTCTGCGAGATGATCACGGCGCGCGCCATGGTGGCCCGCAACCAGAAAACCCTGCACATGACCACCTTCGCCGACGTGGAAACCCCGCGGTCGATGCAGCTGTACACCGTGGACCCCAAGTTCACCTACGAGGCAGTGCGCATGATCGTGGAGGAAGACATCGCCGACCACGTGGACATGAACTTCGGCTGCCCGGTGCCCAAGGTCACCCGCAAGGGCGGCGGCTGCGCCATCCCGTACAAGCGCCGCCTGTACGGCAACATCGTCGACGCCGCCGTGCGCGCCGCCGAAGGCTCCGGCATCCCGATCACGGTGAAGTTCCGCATCGGCATCGATGACGAGCACCACACCCACCTCGACGCGGGCCGCATCGCCGCCGAGGCAGGAGCCGCCGCAGTGGCCCTGCACGCCCGCACCGGCGCGGAGCGCTACTCGGGCGAGGCCCACTGGGACGAGATCGGCCGCCTGGTCGAGCACATGGACGGCACCGGCGTGCCCGTGATCGGCAACGGCGACATCTTCGCCGCCGACGACGCCGCGAAGATGATGGAGCAGACTGGCTGCCACGGCGTGGAGGTCGGCCGCGGATGCCTGGGACGGCCGTGGCTGTTCGCCCAACTCGGCGCGCAGCTGCGCGGCGAGGACATCCCGCCGGAGCCCACCCTGGGGCAGGTTGCGGGCATCATCTACCGCCACGCGGAGCTGCTGGCTGCCCACGACGGCGAGGAGCACGCCTGCCGCGACATCCGCAAGCACACCGGGTGGTACCTGCGCGGCTTCCCCGTCGGCGGCGAGTTCCGCAAGTCTTTAGCCCAGGTCAGCTCCCTGGCAGAGCTGAAGGAGCGTCTGGCGCCCATCGCCGACTCGGACGAGATGGCCCAGCACGCCGACGACGCCCGCGGGCGCCAGGGCTCCGCCGGCAAGATCGCACTGCCCGAGGGGTGGCTGGACGACCCCGAAGACGACACCGTTCCCGAAGGCGCCGAAATTGAAAATAACGGCGGGTAAACCCGCCAGCATGCGTAGCATGAAGCCCATGCTTCGCACCGTGTACAGAGAACATCTCCAGGCCTTTAACGAGGACGTCCTCGAGATGTGCGACTCCGTGCGCGAAGTCATGGAACACGCCACGGCCGCGCTCTTGGAGCAATCCCTGGAGGACGCCGAAGCCGCCCTGACGGCCACGGACGGGCTCAAAGAGATCAGCCAGCGCTGCGAGGAACGCAGCATGAGCCTGCTCGCGCTGCACAGCCCCGTCGCCTACGACCTGCGCCAGGTGATCTCCGCGATCTACATCGTAGAAAGTTTCGAACGCATGGGGTCGCTGGCGAAGAACATCGCGCTGTTGGCCCGCCTGCGCCACCCCGACCCCGTCTACCCCGAGCCGCTGCACGGCTACGTCCAGGAGCTCGCCCGGCTCGTCTACGAGATGGGTGCCGCGACGCGGAAACTGCTGGTCGAGCCCGACGCCGACGCCGCCGTGGAGCTGCACACTATCGACGAGGGCGTGGACGACATGAAGGCCTTCCTCAGCACCCTGGTGACCGACCGGGAATGGCAGTTCACCAACCGGGAAGCCGTGGACGTGTCCATGCTGGCGCGCTACTACGAGCGATACGCCGACCGCTGCGTCAGCGTCGCCCGGCGCATGGTCTTCCTCATCACCGGGCTCAAGCCCGAGGCATACGTGCAGCAGCGCGACGAGGTGGACTACGACCCGGTGAAGAAGTTCGCCACCATCGAGCGCAAGTTCCGCAAACGGAAGTAGGTCCAAAAAGGGCGGCGCCCCTTGCGGTGCGTGGGGCACCGAAGGGGCGCGTCGAAAAGCAGAATGCTTTAGCCGAAGCGGCCGGAGATGTAGTCCTCGGTCTCCTTCTGCTCCGGGTTCTCGAAGATGGTGGTGGTGTCGTTGAACTCCACCAGGTGGCCCGGCTTACCGGTGGCCTCGAGGGAGAAGAAGGCGGTCTTGTCGGACACACGCGCAGCCTGCTGCATGTTGTGGGTCACGATGACGATGGTGTACTCGTTCTTCAGCTCGTGGATGAGGTCCTCCACGGCGAGGGTGGAAATCGGGTCCAGGGCGGAGCAGGGCTCGTCCATGAGCAGGACCTCCGGGCGCACAGCGATCGCGCGCGCGATGCACAGACGCTGCTGCTGACCGCCGGAAAGGCCGCCGCCCGGCTTGTCCAGGCGGTCCTTGACCTCTTCCCACAGGTTCGCGCCGCGCAGGGACTGCTCGGCAACTTCCTTGAGCTTCTTCTTGTCCTTCTCGCCGGACAGGCGCAGGCCCGCGACGACGTTGTCCTCGATGGACATGGTCGGGAACGGGTTGGCCTTCTGGAACACCATGCCGATGGTGTTGCGCACGGCAACCGGGTCGACGTTCTTGCCGTAAATGTCGTTGCCGTCAAGGAGGATCTCGCCCTTCACGGATGCGCCGGGGATGACCTCGTGCATGCGGTTCAGGGTGCGCAGCACGGTGGACTTGCCGCAGCCGGACGGGCCGATGAAGGCGGTCACGGCCTTGGACGGGATCTGCATGTTGACGTTCTGCACGGCGTGGAAGTCGCCGTAGTAGATGTTGACGTCGTTGAGTTCGAGCTTGGTAGACATCTGGGTTTCTCCTGGGATGGGTGGGAACGCGGGTGGGTTACTTCTTGACCGAGTAGCGCTTCGCCACGAATCGAGCGAGCAGGTTCAGGGTGACAACGAGGATCACGAGCGTCAGCGCCGCTCCCCAGAGTCGGTCGTTTGCCGGGCCGGTCGCACCGGACTTCCACATGTCCAGCATGAACAGCGGCAGCGAGGACTGCGGCTTGTCAAACATGTTGAACCAGTTCGTGGTCGGGGTGGAGCCGACGAGGATCAGCACCGGGGCGGACTCGCCCATCACGCGGGCGATGGCGAGCATGACGCCGGTGACGATGCCGGACAGTGCCGTCGGCAGCACGATGCGCATGATGGTCTTCCACTTCGGAACACCCAGTGCGTAGGACGCCTCGCGCAGGTCCATCGGAACCACGCGCAGCATCTCCTCGGTGTTGCGGACCACAACCGGGATCATGAGCAGGATCAGCGACAGGGACACTGCGAAGCCGGAACGCTGCTGGCCCAGGATGGTGATCCACAGGGCGTAGACGAACAGCGCGGCGACGATGGACGGCACACCGGAGAGGATGTCCACCATGAAGGTGGTCAGCTTGCCCAGCCTTTTGCCGTTGGAGTACTCCACCAGGTAGATCGCGGTGAAGATGCCGATCGGGATGGAAAACAGCGACGCGACCAGCGTCTGCATCAGCGTGCCGGCGATGGCGTGGAGTGCGCCGCCGCCCGGCTTGGAGGAGCGCACGCCCACCATGTCCTGGGTCCACCAGGCCGGGTCGATCACGGCGCCCAGGCCGCGGGAGACCACGGTGATGAGCAGCCAGAGCAGCGGGATCAGGGCGAGGATCATGCACAGCCACATCAGGCCGCCCATGATCGAGTTGGTGGTCTTGCGGCTTGCGGCGATGTCGGTGAACGGGCTTTCACCTTTACGACGCGCCGGAGCGGAGTTCTTGGTTGCTACCTGGGAGGAGCCGTTGTTCGGTACTGCAGTAGACATATCTGCTTTCCGCTCCTTACTTGTTAACGATCGCGCGGGCGATCGAGTTGACGATGAAGGTCAGCAGGAACAGCACCAGGCCGGCGGCGATGTACGCGCCTGCGGAGACCGGGTTGTTGAACTCTGCGGCGGCGTTGGCGATCGCAGTGGCGAAGGTGGTGCCGCCGTCGAACAGCGAGCCGCGGAAGTCGTTCGCCGGTGCCACAGCCATGTACAGCGCCATGGTCTCACCCAGCGCGCGGCCGAGGCCGAGCATGGAACCGGCGATGAAGCCGGACATACCGAACGGGATCACGGTCATGCGGATGACTTCCCAGCGGGTGGCGCCGAGAGCCAGTGCCGACTCGATCTGGCCCGGAGGGGTCTGCACGAAGATCTCGCGGGCGGTTGCGGCGATGATCGGCAGGATCATGATGGCCAGGACGATGCCGCCGGTCATCATGTTGCGGGCCGTGGAGAACGGCGGGGAGTTCTGGTAGGTGGCGAACAGGAAGAAGTCGCCGCCCCAGCTGTTGACCCACTTGTAGAAGTCGCCCAGCAGCGGGCCGAGCACCTGCGCGCCCCACAGGCCGTAGACGATGGACGGCACGGCGGCGAGCATGTCCACCAGGGTGCCCAGCGGGCGGACCAGCTTCGGCGGGCAGTAGTTGGACAGGAACAGTGACACGCCGAGGGCGATAGGCATCGCGATGACCAGCGCGATCAGCGAGATGGTCACCGTGGAGAAGAACAGGTTCGGGATACCGAATTTCATTGCGTCCAGGTTCGCCGTCTGCCAGCCGCCACCGTAGGTGAGGAAGCCGATCAAGCCGCGGTCGTTACGCATCAGCGGCGGGAGGGCCTGGATGAGCAGGAAGATACCGATCGCCGCGACCAGCACAGTGATCAGCGTCGCGGAGGCGGTGGAGAGGAACTCGAAAACGCGGTCGCCCGGGCGCTTCACGCCGGAGCCTTTGCTTGCGTTGTCCGCTACCGGGGTGTTTCCGCCGTCGCCTTTTGTCAGGGTGGCGCCCGTTGAGTTCTGGATTACAGGATCAGTGGTGTTCGCGGGTCCTGCTCCGCGGTCGAGGTGATCGTTAGCAGCCATATGCTCGAATCCTTCGAAGATGAATCGTTGTGGGCGGCGGAAACTGGGGCTTGCGCTCCACTTCTCCGCATAGAGAGACCCCCAAAGATCGGAATCTGAGGGGGTCTATCTGCCTACTGCGGCCTCAGACCGCAGTAGCCGGTTGCCAGCAATTACTTGATGGCGTTGATAGCCTCGCGCAGGCGCTCAGCGTGTGCACCCTTGACCGGGATGAAGCCCTCAGCAGCGAGCTCGTCGTCCTGGCTGTCCAGAGCAACGTTGAGGAAGTCCTTGACCATCTTGGAGGTTGCCTCGTCGTAGCCGGCGGAGCAGACGATCTCGTAGGTGGTCAGAACCAGCGGGTATGCGCCAGCAGCGTTGGTCTTGAACAGCTTGTCAGAGTCGACGACCATGTTGTGGCCCTCGGTCTTGAACTCGAGGCCGTCCAGGGTCTTCTCAACAGCCTCGTCGGTCAGCTCAACCGGGCCGCCACCGAAGTCGATGTTGGCCTTCTTGTCAGCGAAGCCAGCCTCGACGTAGGTGATTGCGCCCTCGGTTGCGTTGACCTCCTGTGCCACACCGGAGGAGCCGTTGGCGCCGGTGCCCACAGCGTTCGGGAATGCCTTGCCGGTGGACTCCCACTTGCCGTCGGAAGCGGCAGCCAGGAACTTCTGGAAGTTGTCGGAGGTGCCGGACTCGTCGGAGCGGTAGAAGACGTTGATCGGAGCGTCCGGGAGCTCGACGCCCTCGTTGTTCTCGGCGATCTTCGGGTCGTTCCAGGTGGTGATGACGCCCTGGAAGATCTCGACGATGTTGTCGACGGTCAGGTTCAGCTCGTCCACGCCGTCCAGGTTGTAGGCGATTGCGACCGGGCCGATGACGAACGGCAGGTGCCATGCCTCGTTGCCGCCGCAGCGGTCAGCGGCTGCCTGGACCTGATCGTCCTTCAGCGGGGAGTCGGAGCCAGCGAAGACTGCCTGGTTGGCGATGAAGTTCTTCTGGCCAGCGCCGGAGCCGGACGGGGTGTAGGCCAGCTGAGCACCCGGAACCTCGGATGCGTAGACGGACGCGAAGTAGTCCATCGCGTTCTGCTGGGAGGAAGCGCCCTCTGCGACGAGGGTGCCCTCCTGGCCGGAGAGCTCGTAGTCGCCGGACTTCGAGTCGCTGTCCTTGTCGTCGGAGGACACGGCCTCGGTTGCGGACTCAACAGCGTCGGTAGCTGCGTTGTCCTCGGAGTCGCCGCAAGCGACGAGGGAAGCGGAAGAGAGGGCAACGACGCCAGCGATTGCGGCGGTGCGCTTGAAGTTACGGATCACGGGATACCTTTCCGGTGCTAACGGGTCAGTTTCGAGTGTCGGAACAACTGTCCGATTACTCACGAGTGCAAACCTACGGAACCCTGGTTAATGGCCGGTAGCCAGTTAAGTGAATAACTGGTGAACTCCCGCCCATCACAACGTTTCCGCAGGTAAAAGCCAGGCTACCGGTAGACAACGTGACTTTCATCAACTTTGAAGCCGAGCTGCGTATAGCGCTTCACAGCGGGCTCATTGTCTGCCTCAACATAGAGGATGACCTGCGGGGATCCACCCTGGACAAGGTGCGCCAACCCCATCTGCATCAATGGTCCCCCCATTCCCTCCCCCCGATGCTCTGAGGCAAGCCCAACCACATACACCTCACTCGTCCCATCAGGGTGGCGCTTGGTCCAGTGGAACCCAGCCAACTGTTCGCCTTCGTACAGCAGCTGCACACCCGCCGGGTCGAACCACTCAGCCTCCATCGCACGGTGCAGCCGCTCCACGTCCCAGCCCCCCTGTTCCGGGTGCCAGGAAAAGGCGTCGTTGTTCACGGCGAGCCATTGCTTCTCGACGGCGTCCCGCCCCCAACGCTCCACCGCCCCCACGTAGTCCAGGGCCTCGAACCCTGCCGGCAGCTCTGGCCCGCCGGCAGGGATGTCGTCGGCGGAAATCCCCATCACCAGCAGCTCCCGGACTACCTCGAGCCCCAGTTTCGCCGCGAGCGCCTTCGCCCCCGGAAGGTTGCCGTGCGCCCACAGCCCGGCGTCAGGGTTTTCGGCACGGACTGTGCGCGCCAGTGCTTCGCCGATGGCTTCGCGGCGGCGCTCCGGGTGCACGACCAGCTCCGCTGAGCCGTCCTCCGCCAGTCCCGCGCAGGCCACCACCTCGCCGTCGCGCTCGGCCAGGAAGTGGGCGTGGCGGAGGCGATCGTCGTCAAGCCCCTGCACAAAGCTTTCGGAGAAGGCGGCGATGCCATCGGCATCTTCGGCGGCCTCGAGCAAGGGTCGCACGCGGTCGCCGGGCAGGTGGGCGCTTAGGATATCGGCAGTCATGGCTCCCAAGGCTACGTGCGGGAAGGAGGGCGCGGTGAAGAAAGCGGTCGTGGTCGCGGCGGTACTCGTCGCCGCCCTCGGGCTCGCGGATACCGCGCTGGCCTCGCACGTGGAGCACGACCTCGCGCGCGAAGGCGTGGAGGCGGAGGTCAGCGCCGTGCCCTTTGTGTGGTCGGGCATCTCAGGCCGCGTCCCGCGCGTCACCGTGAAGCGCACCGACGCGGACATCCCCGGCCCCGGGGTGGGCACGGTGAGCGTGGAGATGTTCAACCTCAAGCTGGACACGTCTTCGGATGCGCTGCGCGGCGAGGTCGTCGGCGCGGATGCCCGCCTGGTGCGCCGCCGCATCCGCCTCGATGGCGTGGGCTTCGGCGAGCTGCTGGGCATTACGGACCTGGACATGGCCAACCCCTACGACATCTCCCCCACCGGCGGCGTGGCCAGCGAGGCGCGCCTGACCGGCACCGCGCCCGGCGCGCGCGAGCCCGCCACCGTGGTGGTGACGCTGCGGCTTGACGACGGCACGTTCCGCATGCGGCCGAGCCAGCTACTCGACGTCGCGGACGGCGACGAACAGGCCGTGCTGGACGGTTTCAGTCTCGACCTGGACACCCGGGAGCTGCCGCTCGGCGGGCCCGCGGACCTGGTGCAGCTGCGCGGCGGCTCGCTCGAGCTGTCCCGCGACCGGGTAAACACTGTGGTGGAGCCCGCGGATCTGGAACCGCTGGCGGGAGCGTCTACGCTTGGGAAGCATGACTGAGCAAGACAACACCCCAGAAAACAAGCTCAACGGCAACGACGCTGTGAACCTCGCGGCGGAGCAGTCCAAGGAGACCGCGCACCGCAACATCCCGGAGCTGGGATTCGAGGACATGCCGCTCGAGGCGGACACGGCCAACCTGCGTTACGGGCCGTCGCTTCACGACGGCCTTTTGGCCCTGCTGCCGCTCGTCGGCGTGTGGACCGGCTCCGGCCAGGCCAACGACCCGTCCGACCCGGAGGGCGATGAATACGCCTTCGGCCAGCAGCTCGTCGTCTCCCACGACGGCGAGAACTACCTGCGCTTCGAGTCCCGCATCTGGCGCCTGGATTCCGAGGGCAACGCCACCGGCGCGGACCAGCGCGAGGTGGGGTTCTGGCGCATCTCGCTCAAGGACGAGATTGAGGTGACGCTGACGAACTCCCGCGGTTTGGTGGAAATCATGTACGGCGGCCTGGTCAACGAGCGCGCGTGGCAGCTCACCAGCGCCTCCACCATCGCCACGGAGACCGGCCCGGCGGCCCACGGCCCAGGCAAGCGCCTCTACGGCCTGATGCCCAACAACAACCTGGGCTGGGTGGACGAGCGTGCCGTCGACGGCGAGATGGTGCCCTACATGTCCGCCGAGCTCAAGCGAGTGGCGGGCTAAGCTATCGCGTCTTCAATGAGCTGCCTGATCTCCGACGCGTTGTCGGGGGCGGGCAGCTTTTCGCCGTCGAGGCGCTTCACGCGCGCGGCGATGCGGGTGGAGCTGACCAACCAGACGGACTCGGCTTTCAGCAGCTCGCCCAAGTAGATGTCCTTGGCCTTGCACTTCCAGCCGAGCTTTTCCGCGTGCTCGAAGACGGCGGCCTGGGTGGTGCCGGCCATCACGCCCGCGCCCGGGGCCGGGGTGCGCAGGCGGCCGCCCTTTTTCACCATGAGCACGCTCGACGTCGCGCCTTCGAGCACGCGCCCGGTCTCCGGGTCGATGTAGATGATGTCGTCCGCGCCCTGCTCCCCCGCCCAGCGCAGCGCCGCCATGGTCAGCGCGTAGTTCAGCGTTTTCGCGCCGTCGCGCATCCACGGCACGTCCAAGTCGATGGCGTAGCCGCGCGGGGTGGTCAGCACGCTCACCCCGCGTTCGCGCTGGCGCAGCACGGTCTCCGGCAGCGGCCGCACCGTGATCCAGGCGGTGGGCACCCCGGTGGTTTCGCGCCCGCGGGTCATGGTCCAAGTAACCTTCGCCTCGATGTCCGCGGCGTCCCCGCGCTCACGGCAGTAGTCGGCCACCGCTTCCTCGGTCGCGCGGACCCAGTGCTCCCGGCCCGGCTCCGGCAGGCCCAAAAGCTCCGCGGAGCGTACAAAGCGTTTGAAGTGCTTGCCCAGGTTCAGCGGTTCACCCCCGCGCACCAGGATGGATTCGAAGATGCCGTCGCCGCGGGTGACGGCCGCGTCGTCCCAGAACACGTGCGGCATGTTCGGGTTCTGGCGCCGCACCGAGCCACCGAACGGCTCCACCAGGTAGATCACGGGCGCGGGCGTTAGCTGGGGAAAAACCATAGTGCCCCTATGATAGGCGCCCATGGGTTACGCATCGGAGCTTTTGACACGTCCCGGCGCACAGGAGCTGCCCGGGGCCTCGCTTCTCGACGCCAAAGGGGTCCCCTGGCACTACGGCAACCCCCTCGTGGAGCAGCGCATCACCGAACCGACGCTGGTGGACCGCTCCCACCGCGCCGTCGTCGCCGTCTCGGGCCCTGACGCGCCGACATTCCTCAACAACCTGCTCTCGCAGAAGCTGGACGACGTCGCCGACGGCTTCGCCGCTGCCGCCCTGGACCTGGACGCGCAGGGCCGCATCCTGCACCACGCCGACGTGGCGGTGGCCGACGGCGTCTACTACTTCGACCTGACGTCCTACCAGCGCGAATCCTTCGTGGACTTCCTGCGAAAGATGGTGTTCTGGTCCGAGGTGACCATCGAGGAGCCGGACCTGGCGGTGCTGACCATCCTGGGCCCGGTGGCGCAGCCGGACCTGGGCCAGGTGTTCACCCGCCGCCTCGACGGCTGGGGCGGGGTCGGCCGCACCGACATCGCGGTGCCGAAGGCCCGGATTGCCGAGGTCGCGGACCAGTTTCCCCTCGCGGGGCTGATGGCCTTTACCGCCTTCCGCGTCGCCGCCGGCGAGCCGGAAACGCGCGCGGACTTGGACGAGAAATCCATCCCGCACGAGGCACCGAACCTGATCAACCGCGGCGACGCTATCCGCGCCGTCCACCTGGATAAGGGCTGCTACCGCGGGCAGGAAACCGTCGCGCGCGTGGAGAACCTGGGCCGCTCCCCCAGGCTGCTCGTCAAGCTGCAGCTGGACGGCTCCGCCCCGTCCGAGCCGGAGATCGGCGCAGAGATCACCGCCGGCGGGCGCAAGGTGGGCAGGCTCGGCACCGTGGTGCACGACGCGGACGAAGGCCCGGTCGCCCTCGCCCTGGTGAAGCGTTCGGCGCTACAGGCGCCGCTGGATATCGGCGGCACGGCGGCGTCGGTGGACCAGTCGTCCCTGCCTGCGGATGAGGGCGACCACGCGGGACGCCGGGCCGTCGATAGGCTGAGGCGCGGACCTGAGAGCCAGCTATAAAAGCTGTTCAGACCCCCAAAGCGCATTTTTTCTGAGCGCAAGCTATAGTGTCCTACAGGAAAATATCGTAAATAAGTATGAGGCCGCCTCTTTAGAAGGCCGCCCAAGAACCACCTCAAGGGGGTCACGCCATGGGCCGCGGACGCGCAAAAGCCAAGCAGACCAAGGTTGCTCGCCAGCTGAAGTACAACACTCCTGAAATGGACCTGGATTCCCTGCAGCGAGAGCTTGCAGGCCAGGCCCCGCGACGCAGCTGGGACGACGACGAGGCAGAGGTGGACGACCAGTACGCGGAGTACGCGGACTGGGACGACGAGGACGACGACCGCTAGTCCACCACCTCAATGAAAAAGCACCCCTTGCCGGGGTGCTTTTTACGTATTCCTAGTACTGCGGGTGCGAGCCGGTGAGCACCGCGCGGGCAGTATCGCCCTCGCCCGCGGCGCGGACCTCGCCGAGATCCCACGCGTCGATGTGGCGCGCCGCCAGGATGGCCAGGGCGCGGTCCCGGTCCTCCGGGCTGACCACGGCAACCATGCCGACGCCCATGTTGAACGTCTTCTCCATCTCCGTATCCGGCACTTGGCCGACGGACTTGATGGTGCGGAAGATCGGCCCCGGGGTCCAGGTGGTGCGGCGCATCTCCGCCACTAGCCCCTCGGGGATGATGCGCTCCATGTTGCCGGCCAGGCCGCCGCCGGTGACGTGGCAGAAGGTGCGTACGTCGCACTCGGCGGCCAGCGCCAGGCAGTCCAGGGCGTAGATGCGGGTCGGCTCGAGCAGCTCCTCGCCGAGGGTGCGGCCCAGCTCCTCCATCTCCGCGTCCAGGGGCAGCCCGGCGCGCTCCAGCAGCACGTGGCGGGCCAGGGAGTAGCCGTTGGAGTGCAGGCCGGAAGACGCCATCGCGATGATGGAATCGCCCTCGCGGACCTTGTCCGGGCCGAGCAGCTCGGCGGCCTCGACGACGCCGACGGCGGTGGCGGAGACGTCGTACTCGTCCGGGTCCATCACGCCCGGGTGCTCAGCGGTCTCGCCTCCGAGCAGCGCGCAGCCGGCCTGGACGCAGCCCTCGGCGATGCCGGAGACAATCTCGGCGACCTTTTCCGGCACGACCTTGCCGATGGCGATGTAGTCCTGCAGAAACAGCGGCTCGGCGCCGCAGACGACCAGGTCGTCCACACACATGGCCACCAGGTCGATGCCGATGGTGTCGTGCTTGTCCATCGCCTGCGCCACCGCGAGCTTCGTGCCCACACCGTCGGAGCCTGCCGCCAGCAGCGGCTCTTTGTACTTGCCCAGCGCGAACAGGCCGGCAAACCCGCCCAGGCCGCCGCGTACCTCCGGGCGGGTGGCGCGCTTGGCGTGCGGGGCGAAAAGCTCCACGGCCTTGTCGCCGGCCTCGATGGACACGCCGGCGGCTTCGTAGGACACGGGTTGCTGTTCAGTACTCATTTAGGCTTCTGCACCTTTCTGGATGCGTCGGACAAGGTCGGCGTTGGGGTTGCCCTCCGGCAGACCCAGCGGGTAGTGGCCAGTGAAGCAGGCCGCGCAGAGGTTTTCCTTGGGCTGGTTCGAGGCGGCGATCATGTCGTCGATAGGCACGAATGCCAGCGAATCCGCCCCGACCATCGTACGGATGGACTCGGCGATCGCCTCGTCCGAATCGGTGCGGCCGTGGTTGGCAATCAGCTCGCCGGGGCTGGCGAAGTCGATGCCGTAGAAGCACGGCCACTTCACCGGTGGCGAGGCGATGCGCACGTGCACCTCCGCCGCGCCCGCCTCCCGCAGCATGCGGATGAGTTTGCGCTGCGTGTTGCCGCGCACGATGGAATCGTCCACCACCACAAGCTTCTTGCCCTCGATGACCTCGCGCACCGGGTTGAGCTTCAGGCGCAGGCCCAGCTGGCGCAGGGTGTCGGAGGGTTGGATGAACGTGCGGCCCACGTAGGCGTTTTTCATCATGCCCTGCTTGAACGGGATGCCGGACGCCTCCGCGTAGCCGATCGCGGCTGGGGTGCCGGATTCCGGAACGGGCATGACCAGGTCCGCCTCCACCGGGCTCACCTTGGACAGGCGGCGGCCGATCTCGATGCGCGAGGCGTTGACGGTCTGCCCGTCGATGACGGAGTCGGGCCGCGCCACGTAGACGTACTCGAACACGCAGTGCGCCTTCGGGGTCTCGGCGAAGCGCTCGGAGTGCACGCCGGATTCGTCGATGGCGACCATCTCGCCCGGCTCGATGTCGCGCACGAACGACGCGCCGACGATGTCCAGGGCGCAGGTCTCGGAGGCGACCACCCAGCCGCCGTCGAGGCGGCCCAGCGACAGCGGGCGCACGCCGTGCGGGTCGCGCGCGGCATACAATGTGCGCCCGTCGGTGACCATGAAACAGAACGCGCCTTTGACGCGGGGGAGGAGTTCACGTGCGGCGTCGAGAAGCGTCTTGCCCTCGGTGACCAAATC
Source organism: Corynebacterium sp. ACRPZ (assembly GCF_022346205.1). NCBI lineage: Bacteria > Bacillati > Actinomycetota > Actinomycetes > Mycobacteriales > Corynebacteriaceae > Corynebacterium > Corynebacterium sp. ACRPZ. The sequence goes on along the minus strand of NZ_JAKRMR010000017.1, from coordinate 12,109 downwards.
GGCCAGCAACGCCGAAACCACCGCGGTGTCCGAGGACGAGCCCTGGCCATTTACCCCGGTAGGAGAAATGAGCTTCTTCTCAATCGCCTCGTTCTGCAGCTCGAGGTAGTTGACCAGGTTGCCGTTGTGCGCCAGCGCGATGTCCGTGCCGTTGGGCGAGGTGCGGAACATCGGCTGGACGTTCTCCCACGAGTTGCCCCCGGCCGTGGAGTAGCGGGTGTGACCGATGGCCACATCGCCCTGCAGCGCCTCCAGCGCGGGTTCGTCGAAGACTTGGCTGACCAGACCGGTGTCCTTGAACACCACCAGCTTGTCCGGGTCTCCCACCGCGATACCGGCGCCTTCCTGGCCGCGGTGCTGCAACGCGAACAAGCCGAAGTAGCTCAGCTTGGCCACGTCCTCGCCCGGCGCCCAGACGCCGAACACGCCGCACTCGTCGCGCGGGGTGTCGCTGTCGATGTCGAAGTCCTGACTTGGTTTAGGGCTCTCCGTAAACACGCCCCTCACTGTATCCGAGTCCGCCTAGCGCAGCGCAATCACGGGAAGGCCGGCGGCGATTTCTGCGGCGCGGGACCCGGAGGCGTCGATAGCCCCCCGCTCCAGCTCCTCGGCGAAACTGGCCAGCCCGGTGGCCAGCCGCAGCCAGGTCTCAGGCTTCATCTCCACCACGTTCGGCGGGGTGCCGCGCGTGTGCCGCGGCCCCTCGACGCACTGCACCGCCACAAACGGCGGCACGCGCAGCTCCACCGAGTGGCCCGGGAGCTCCTCGGCGAGGGTGCGCGCGGTGCGTCGGCAAGCATTCGCAAGCTCGCTTCTCGACGGCTCCGCTTCCCCACCCTCCAACCACCCAGCCACCTGCTGGATCGCCTCACGTGTCAGCGCCGGGTCTTGTTTCTGCACCATGACACACCATATTAAGGTGGCCCCATGCCAAATACCCGCGTCGCCGCCGAGCGCTCCCCATCCGTGACCCTGCGATTCATGGCCTCCCCCACCGACGTGCTGCACCACGGCGCCCAAGGTGTCTCCGGCGGCCGCGTGCTGGAGTGGATCGATAAAGCCGCCTACGCCTGCGCCGCACAGTGGTCCGCCACGTACTGTGTCACCGCCTACGTGGGGCACATCCACTTCACCCGCCCCATCCCGTCCGGCCATATCGTGGAGGTGCGCTCCCGCATCGCCATGACCGGGCGATCATCCATGCACATTGTCAACGAGGTGCTCTCCGCCGACCCCCGCGAGGGCGTGTTCACCCGCGCCTGCGACTGCCTGGTGGTGTTCGTGGCCAAGGACCCCAGCACCGGCAAGTCCATGGCGGTGCCCACCTTCGTGCCCACCGACGACGAGGAGCGCCGCGTCGCCGATGCCGCGAAGTCCCGCATCGGGCTGCGCCAGGCCATCGAATCCGAGATGGAGGCGCAGACCTACACCGACGACTCCACCGCTCCGCGCATCGTGCACCGCTTCATGGCTAAGCCCACCGACGTGAACTGGGGCGGCAACGTCCACGGCGGCACCGCCATGGAGTGGATCGACGAGGCCGGCCTGGCCTGCACCATGGAATGGTCCGGCGAGCGCACCGTGGCGGTCTACGCCGGCGGCATCCGCTTCTACCACCCCGTGCACATCGGCGATCTGATCGAGGTGGATGCGCGCATCACCCGCACCGACTCGCGCTCCATCCACACCTCGGTGCACCTGCGCGCCGGCGACCCGCGCGGCGGGCGCGAGAACCTGAAGGACGCCATCCACGCCACGTTCACCTACATCGGCATCGATATCGACGGCAACCCCCTGCCGGCGCGCCAATTCACGCCGGTGACCGAGGAGGACAAGCGGCTGTGGGAGCACACGCAGACGCTCAAGGATCTGCGCGGGCAGTACGAGCCGGTGCCGCTGGTCAAGCCGCTGCCGCCGGTGCAGCGCACGTCCTAAGAAAACGGGGGTATCTGGATCCGTATTTTTCGGCGTCAGCGACTCCGGATATGCAGCGAACAGCAAAGGAGATTTACCTGCTGTGGAGCGAGTGACTGACTAGAGACTTAGCCGCTGCACTTCCAGCGTTTCAATTTGGTCGTTAATTTCCTTACCCCGAAGCCAATCTTGTCTTGAAGACCATCCGATTTCGAGTATCTCCCTCAATTTTTCGTCCGGCCCGATATCGAATGAATTCAATACTGTATCCTTGGGCATATCACCCAACATCCTAATTATCATCTGCCATGTTGAGTCCGACGCAGCTTCTAGATTGCGAATCAGACTTCGCGCCTCCCCTCGACGCCCCAAAACGTGAACGGCCGAGGCTACCTCTCGGGCTATATTCGACTTCAGCATCTCTTCTAGGCGAGTGAGCGTCCCGTCTGACAGATTTTCAGGTAACGCAGTTACGGTATGAAGTGCAACTTGATCATCACTGTCGGCAATATAGGTGACAAGCATTTCAGACGCGGAATCTCCTAACATCCCAAGACCCCACGCGGCTGCAGAACGAAGCTCGGAGTCAGTTGCTTCCTTCAGGATTTGGTGAAGCGCTTCCCGAGCTGCAGGAGTAGAGAGCTCGGAAAGTACAAATACAGCCTCCATTGACGCCGAAGCTTGATCTGCCGCATCGCTATCCACCTCGAGTGCCCAAGCGGTATCGAAAATCTTCGAAACCAAAGAGCTGTCTCGAACCGCCAGACTCGCTTTCGCTTCTAAAGCCACTCGCCAATCGTCTGAATCACACAGTTGAAGTAGGCGCCCATCGGCTCTGCCGTCATTCAGCCACCGAGCAGCCTTCACCGCAGGAAAAAGAACATCATGGTCGTCAGATTGCAGATCTCCGAGCCAATCCCATTCTTCGCCCACACAATCAACGCTCGCGGGTGGAACGCATCCGGCTATAAGTGTGTTCTCGCAGAAATTCTCACCCTGCCGAACGTACACATAGCGCTCTGGCCAATCCCTCCATTGCCAGTAGCCATATTTCTTACCGTCTCTTTTCTCAATAAACAGCTTGCCATCTTCGACACCAACCAATTTCGCTGGATATTCTGGGGTCCAGCCAGGCCATTTAAGCGTCGCTTCGGAACCTTCAGAGGCGGACTTACGTGCAGTCGCTCTCGCCGACGATCGAACTGTCGCTAACGATCCCTTGGTGATGTAAACGATGTTACCCACCTCGTAGTTGCCTTCACCACTGGTAACGCCAACAAAGGCGAATACATCTCCATCGCGCATTCCTCCATCCCCCCAACCTCGCCCCTCTTGGTTTGAGTGAGAGAGTTCGATGGCCATGTTACTTTTCCCCCTTGACTCGAAGCGTATTCCGCATCGGATGCACATCAGGTCTGGGAGGCGGAGCCTTTTGACCTTACGCCCCCAGATTTTATTTGATTTAGCATAACGCTCGAGTTCCACAATCCTGTGTCCGTGGTTCTCCTCTAGATCGGATTCAACCGCAGCCGCAGCCACCGCCCCAATCGTGAGGTAGTTTTGGAAACTAACGGAACTTTTGTCAGACATCATCAACCCCAACGAAGAGATCAGCCACGCGGACGTCTAGAGCTCGAGCCATCAACACAATGTTGTCGAAACCAACATTTCGATGCCCCCGTTCAAGGCTCGAAATGTAAGTTCTGTGCAGACCCGTTTTGTCCGCTAAATCTTCCTGAGATAGATTTGCGGTCCGTCGTAGGTCCCGCAAACGGAGACCGAATGCTGAACGCGCATCGGACCGCCATTTCTCGCCAACACACTCCATAACGCACCTAACGTTACGAAGTGTCAACCAACGGAGCCACAGACTATGAGTAACAAAGCACCCTGCCCCGAAGAGCTAAGGGTAGGACGGGGCGACCCGGTCTACCTGGCTCACGCATATCTAACTAAAGTGCCCGTCTCAGCTATTACACCCTTCATTGAGCGGCACTGTCCTGTGGGCGGCGTCGTCCTAGATCCCTTCGCAGGATCTGGAATGACCGGTGTCGCAGCCAAAATCACGGGGAGAAACGCTGAACTGTCTGACATATCAGTTTTAGGGCAGCACATAGGGTCCAACTACCTCAATTTGGTTCCACCTGACGAGTTTCGCGCCGCCGCCGAAAGAACTTTGGCAAACGCAAGAGAGCTGGCTGGGCCCGTCTACACGGTGCCTAGTCGGCAACTTAGATCGACGGGCGAAATTTCTAAAACTGTGTGGAGCGTCGTTGTAGAATGCTCCTCTTGCGGGATTGCGGTTAACTACTATCAAAGTCTCGAGGATGCCGGATGGAAAAAAAGCGAAATGGTTTGCTCATCCTGTTCCGCACCAATTTCCAGCTCCAATAAGCGAGTGGGCGAGGAAGCTGTCTTAGAGTACGTACGTCTCCCCTCGAGCAGGACCCAGATTGAGCAGCGACCCCACTTATTTAAGTTCAGCCCCGAGCAGAAACGACTGCCTTTCCCACACGTTCCAATCGATCCAAGCCGCCAGATGTACCAGTCCAGCGCACTTCGTAAGAATGGGCTTGAGTCGGTCGATTCTTTCTACTCTGCACGGAATTTGCAAGCTCTAGCCGCCCTAAACATGTCGATCGACTCAGAACCAAATACTCATCTGCGAAACAAACTGAGATTTGCGTTCACCGCAATTTTGACGCGGGCCTCTAAACGTTATCAGTGGTCGAAAAAACGCCCTCTGAATGCTTCAAACTCAAACTATTACGTGGCGCCCGTGTTCTACGAGTGGAACGTTTTTGAGCTATTCGAACGCAAAGTCCAAGCCGCTATCCGAGCTGACTCATGGATAGAAGAGAAGCTTCAGTCGATTGAATCAACCTCGACTGACACCCGTACGAGATACCGCATTGGATCAGCAGAATCGTTGGACCTACCCGATCAGTCCGTAGATTTTGTATTCACAGACCCGCCATTCGGCAGTAACTTGTTCTACGCCGATATGGCCTTATTTCAAGAGGCTTGGCTCGACGATTTCACAGACGCTGATAAAGAAGCTGTGATCGACCGGCAACGTGGCACTGCACGATCCGCCCAACGCTATGAGCGGATCCTCGAAGATGCACTGCGCGAATGCTCACGTGTATTAAAACCTGGTGGCACAATTTGTTTAGTCTTTGGAAACTCTAAAGGCACCATTTGGGCCATACTGCAACGAGCAATCGCAAAAGCTGGGCTTCGCATTATTGAAGAGGAAATCACGATCCTAAATAAAGGGCAGCGGAGCGTCAAAGGCCTGGCATCAGGATTTGAGCAGGTGGCGACACTGGACTTAGTACTGCCGTTGCAAGTTGGTCATTCGACAGAGGTTTTGTCCCAGCCCAACAATGACGAGATAACAGCTCTCTATTCTGAGCTCGCAAATCAGGAATACGCAACGCCCAGCCATCTCTATCTAGAAGCTCTACGACGCGCTATCAGGCGAGGTTGGGACGTCGGGAAAATGAACCTAAAAGAAGCTAGTTTGGCGCTGGAAAGCGCGGGTTGGGAATTGAACCCCAAGTCAGGCTTGCTACAACGGAGATAAAAACACGCCGATAGCTCATGACTCGAATCTATCGGCGTGTTCTTATAGGGACGAACTTGCCCCGAGCTAGACCGCGGCGTTCGGCGCCGTTGCGGCCGCGAAGTGCGACGGCATGGTCGCCGCCCACGCGCCGGCCAGCTCCGCGACTTGGACCTCCTCGCCAGCGACGCGCAGTACGCCGTCGTTGGTGGTCTCGCCCAACACAGCGACCGGTATGCCCGCGGAGTTCGCGCGCTCCACGGCGGCCTCTGCACGGTCGCTGGTCACGGCGACCAGGACGCGGGAGGCGGACTCGGAGAACAGCGCGGTGAACGCGTCCGCGTGCACGCCCTCCAGGTTCAGCTCCGCGCCCTTGTCGGAGCCGAGCAGCAGCTCGAACACCGCCTGGGACAGGCCGCCCTCGGACAGGTCGTGCGCGGCCGCGATGCCGGCGGCGTTGCCGGCGAAGAACTCCGCCAGGCGCGCCTCGTTAGCCAAGTCCACCTGCGGCGGTAGGCCGGCCAGGCCCGCGCCGGAGATGTCCTGCCACACGGAGCCGCCGAACTCGTCCTTGGTCTCGCCCAGCAGAATTAGGGTGTACTGCTCGTCCGCGGACGGCAGCGCGTGCGGGATGGCCTTCTCCACGTCCTCCATCACGCCCAGCACGCCGACCACGGGGGTGGGCAGGATCGGTGTCTCGCCGGTCTGGTTGTAGAAGGACACATTGCCGCCGGAGACTGGGATGGCGAGTTCAGCGGAGCCGTCGGCAAGCCCGTGCACTGCCTCGCGGAACTGCCACATCACATCCGGGTTCTCCGGGGAGCCGAAGTTGAGGCAGTTGGTCACGGCGACCGGGGTGGCGCCGGTGACGGCGACGTTGCGGTACGCCTCCGCAAGCGCGAGGCGCGCGCCCATGTTCGGGTCGAGGTAGGTGTAGCGGCCCGACGCGTCTGCGGAGACGGCCACGCCGCGGTTGGTTTTCTCGTTGATGCGCAGCACGCCGGAGTTGGCGTACTTGGCCTGCACGGTGTTGCCGCGCACGTAGCGGTCGTACTGCTCAGTGATGAAGTCGCGGGAGCACAACGCGGGCGATGCGACCATCTTCAGCCATGCGTCCTTGATGTCGCTTTGCTTCTCGACGTCACCTCCGGCCTGCACACCATCCTGCCAATCCGGGCGCGCGTAGGGACGCTCGTAGATCGGGCCCTCGTCGATAGTCGACGGCGGGGCGTCCACCACGAGCTCGCCGTTGTGGAACACCTGCAGACGGTCCGCGTCCGAGGTGACCTCGCCGATGACGGACGCGAGCACGTCCCACTTGGCGCAGATTTCCATGAACTTATCCACGTCCTCCGGCGCCACAACCGCGCACATGCGCTCCTGGGACTCGGAGGCGAGGATCTCCGCGGCGGACATGTTCTCTGCGCGCAGGGGCACGTTGTCCAGGTTGACGGTCATGCCGCCGTCGCCGGACGCCGCCAGCTCGGAGGTGGCGCAGGACAGGCCGCCGCCGCCGAGGTCCTGGATGCCCTCGACCACGCCGGCTGCGTACAGCTCGAGGCAGCACTCGATGAGGACCTTCTCCGCGAACGGGTCGCCCACCTGCACGGCCGGCAGCTTGCGCTCCTCGCCTTCCTCGAAAGTGGCGGAGCCCAGCACGGACACGCCGCCGATGCCGTCGAGGCCGGTGCGGGAGCCGAACAGGATGACCTTGTTGCCGGTGCCGGAGGCGAACGCCAGGTGGAGGTCCTCCACTTTCAGCGTGCCCACGCACAGCGCGTTGACCAGCGGGTTGCCCGCGTATGCGGGGTCGAAGACGGTCTCGCCGCCGATGTTGGGCAGGCCCAGGCAGTTGCCGTAGCCGCCGATGCCGTGGACCACGCCCGGTAGGACACGTTTGGTGTCTTCAGCGTCGATAGGCCCGAAGCGCAGCTGGTCCATCACGGCGATCGGGCGCGCGCCCATGGCCATGATGTCGCGGACGATGCCGCCGACGCCGGTGGCCGCGCCCTGGTACGGCTCCACGAAGGAGGGGTGGTTGTGGCTTTCCACGCGGAAGGTCACCGCGTCGCCGCCGCCGATGTCCACCACGCCGGCGTTCTCGCCGATGCCGGCGAGGATCTTCGACGCCATCTCCTCGGTCATGGTCTGGCCGAAGTAGCGCAGGTGCGTTTTGGAGGACTTGTAGGAGCAGTGCTCGGACCACATCACGGAGTACAGCGTCAGCTCCGCGTCGGTAGGCCTGCGGCCCAGAATGGCCTTGATCTTGGCGTACTCGTCGTCCTTCAGGCCCAGCTCGGCGTACGGCTGCTCGAGCTCCGGGGTGTCGAAGGCGTTGTCGACGGTGTCGTTGTGCACGGTCATTTCGGGTCTACGCTCCGATCTTCGAAATCGCGTCGATGGCGGAAGTGAACAAGCCGAGACCGTCCGTGGACGGGCCGGTCAGCGTCTCAATGGCGTGTTCCGGGTGCGGCATGAGGCCGACCACGCGGCCGCTCTCGTTGGTCACGCCGGCGATGCCGTTGATGGAGCCGTTGAAGTTGTATGTGTAGCGGAACACCACACGGCCCTCCTTCTCCAGCGCCTCAATGGTCTCCGGGGCGGCCTGGAAACGCCCCTCGCCGTGCTTGGCGGGGACATAGATGCGCTCACCGAGCTGGCTCGTCCACGCGGTTTCGGTGTTTTCCACCTCGAGGTATGTGTCCACGCAGTGGAAGTTCAGGCCCTGGTTGCGGGTGAGCGCACCCGGCAGCAGGCCGGCCTCGGTAAGGATCTGGAAGCCGTTGCAGATGCCGAGCACAGGCATCCCCTTCTTCGCAGCCTCAACGACGGCGCCCATCATCGGCGCCTGCGCGGCGATCGCGCCGGAGCGCAGGTAATCGCCGTAGGAGAAGCCACCCGGGACGACTACCGCGTCCACGCCGGTGAGATCATTGTCGGCGTGCCAGAGCTGGCGCGGCTCAGCACCGGCGAGACGGACGGCGCGCAGCGCGTCAACGTCGTCAAGCGTGCCCGGAAAAGTAATGACTCCGATAGCTGCGCTCATCGCACAACCTCGAAGTCCTCGATAACAGTGTTGGTCAGCAGCGTTTCAGCCATGCGCTGCAGCTCGGCGTCGGAGACCGAATCATCCACCTCAATTTCAAAGCGCTTGCCCTGGCGGACGTCAGTCACCCCCTCGACTCCGATCCGGCCCAGTGCGCGGAGCACCGCCTGACCCTGCGGATCAAGAATTTCGGCCTTGGGCATGACATTAACGACGACTCGTGCCATGAGAATCCTTCACGTTTCGGGAGGTTGATCGACCTTTGCGGTACGCGCGTCAGTATATCGGACACCCCGACACGGCCCGAAACCCTCGCTGACCGGGAAAAAGTGAACGGATGGTGAATTCTTGGAAAAACCTAACTTCTCGCCAAGCTGAGACTGAGAAAGACGGCTAGTTTGTTCTTGCCATCAACCGTCTCCCCCTGAGTTTCCGAAAGGTAACCATGTCCACTCCCCGCAAGAGCCTCGGCGCCGCGTTCGCAATCGCGCTGGCAGCAGGTACCGTCTCCGTCGTCGCACCGACTGCCAATGCAGCGGTGGACGGCTCCAACGTCGTCATCAACGAGGTGTACGGCGGTGGCGGCAACGCAGGCGGCAAGTTCAACAACGATTTCGTTGAGCTTTACAACCCGACCGACGCTGAGATTGACATCAGCGGTTGGAAGCTTAACCAAAAGGCCGCAAACGGAAATACCGGTAACACCGTTAAGCTCTCGGGAAAGGTCCCCGCGAAAGGCTTCTTCCTCATCCAGGGGGACAGCCAAGACAACGAAAAGTCGCAGGATCTCCCGAAGGCTGACCTTGTTGGTTCGTTCAACTTCGGCGCAAAGGCTGCAATCGCCGAGTTGATTGACAACAACGGCCAGATAGCAGACCTGGTCGGCTGGGGCACAACCGCCAAAGGAGCCGAGACGTCCCCTGCCAAGGGGACTGCAAACGCCACGTCTGTTCAGCGAAAGGATGTCGGTGTCGACACCGACAACAACGCAATCGACTTCATTGTCGCGGAGCCGACACCGCAGAACTCTGGCAATACCGGCGAGACGCCCGTTGACCCAACCCCGGAGGATCCGACAGATCCGACGGCCCAGCCTGAGCAGCCGCAGCCGGGCGAGATCACCCCGATCGCTGAGATCCAGGGCACCGGCCACACCTCTCCGTTTAAAGGGAAGAACGTAACCACTCGCGGCGTGGTTACCGCGGTTTACGCATCTGACGGCAGCAAGCGCGGCTTCTACATCCAGACTCCAGGAACGGGTGGTTCGCCGAAGCAGAAAGGCGACGCCTCTGACGGCATCTTCGTTTACATGGGCCGCGTCGCAGAGAGTGCGTACCCGGAAATCGGTGACTTCCTCGAAATTGCGGGTACCGCAGACGAATACACAGCAACTTGGCAAGTCAAAAAGGACACGGTCTCCGACCGCATGTCGACGACCCAGCTTCGCGACGCGAAGTGGCAGGTGATTGAGAAAGACGCAGATTTTAAAGACCCTGCGCCGATCTCGCTTGAGTTTCTTCCCGCTGGGGATGACGCCAGGGAGTCTTACGAGGGCATGCTCGTGAACATCACTGGTCCTTATACGGTGACAAACAACTACACACTGAATAACACTGGCGATATCGGTTTGGCGCCTGGCGATACGGCTCACCGCACTCCCACCGATATTGTTTCTCCTGGTAGCGAAGCCAATGCGCTTCAAGATAAGCAAGACGCTGAGGTCGTTCACGTCGACGATGGTCGAAACGCGAATTACTTCCGCACCGATAAGCAGACACCACTGCCGTACTTGGTCACTTCCGACAATGGTATTAAGTCAATCCGCACCGGCGATCAAGTCCAGTTCCAGACCCCTGTGGTCGTCGACTTCTCATACGAATACTGGCGTTTCCAGCCTCTGCAGCCGATCACCGGCAAGAATGTAGCAGCGGAGCTGCCCATCACGTGGGAGGATTCACGCGCAGACGCGTACGACGACATTGACAACGTCGAGGGCGATTACTCCATCGGCTTCTTCAATGTGCTGAACTACTTCTCCACCTTGGGCAAGGACGTCTCCGGCTGCAAGGCGTACAACGACATTTACGGTAAGCCCGTCGGCGCCAAGAACTGCAACATTCGCGGTGCATTCTCGCAGAACGCGTTCAAGGACCAGCAGGCAAAGATCGTCACCGCCATCAACAAGCTGGACACCGACGTGCTCGGCCTGTCCGAGATTGAGAACACCGCTAGCGTGACCGGCGACGTCGCCAAGCGCGACGAGGCTCTGCAGAACCTTGTCGATGCGCTTAACGCAAAGGAGCCGGGCAAGTGGGATCTTGTGAAGTCCCCGCAGAAGCTGGGTACTGACGAAGACTTCATCCGTGTCGCTTTCATCTATCAGCCGGCGAAGGTGAAGCCGGTCGGCGAATCTGTCATTTTTGATGATCCCGCATTCACAAAGACTGCCCGCCAGCCGCTGGCGCAAGTGTTCGACACTGTCGGCAACGACGAAGACAAGAACTTTGTGGCTGTAGTCAACCACTACAAGTCCAAGGGTTCTGTCGCCAAGGGCGACGAAGACACCGGCGACGGCCAAGGCAACAATGCTCGTATCCGCGCAGAGCAGTCCAAGGCTCTGCTGAAGCACCTAGGTGAACAGAAAGATTGGGCTGACCTGCCCACCTTCCTTGTGGGCGACTTCAACGCGTACACCAAGGAAGACGCAATCACCGCGCTGGTCGATGGTGGTTTCAACATCGTTGAATCCGAGAAGGACTACGACCAGGCTTCCTACCAGTTTGACGGCCAGCTGGGCACCCTCGACCATGTCCTCGCAAACGCAGCCGCAATGGAGCTTGTGAAGGACTCCGCTGTCTGGAACATCAACGGCGACGAGTCGGCAGCGTTCGAGTACTCGCGCCGCAACTACAACGCCCAGGATTTCTTCGGCGACGGCGACGACCCGATCTACGGCTACGGCAACCCGTTCCGTTCCTCCGATCACGACCCTGTCAAGGTTGGTTTCGGCACCAAGCTCGACGAGAAGGATGCTGACAAGTTCGCACCAGAGGCGAGCGAGGAAGTCACTGTCACCCAGGGCGATCAGCTACCGGACGCAAAGGCCACGGTGAAGGACGCAGACCAGCTGCCGGCGGACACCAAATTCGAGTGGACCAAGCCTGCGAACACCGACACTGTCGGCGACGGTCAGGAAGGCGAAATTACCGTCACCTACCCGGACAAGACCGTCGACACGGTGAAGGTCACTGTGAATGTGAAGCCGAAGGCTGAAGAGGAAGAGCCGCAGCCTGAGGAGAAGCCGCGCTACATCGTCAAGGCTGAGATCAACGACTCTGGCGAGCTCGTTGTCACCTACGAGAACGGTGACACTGAGAACCTCGGCGAGGTCAAGGGCGCTGACGGTAAGCCGGGCAAGGACGGCGAGCAGGGCCCGAAGGGCGACAAGGGTGACAAGGGTGACACCGGCGCACCTGGCAAGGATGGCAAAGACGGCCGCGACGGCATCGACGGTAAAGACGGTCAGCCGGGTAAGGACGGTGCCGACGGTAAGCCGGGCAAGGACGGCGAGCAGGGCCCGA
>NZ_JAKRMR010000016.1:0-40243 GCF_022346205.1 Corynebacterium sp. ACRPZ | reverse complement strand
ACCGGCACACACCCACAACAGGGCACACACCACACAGTGCACAAAACGAGGCAGGCAAACACACCCACGCAACAAAAGTACATTGGCACACTATCGAGTTCTCAAACAACACCAGCACACCTGCCAACCAGAACCCAACACGATCCCAGCCGGAAAAAGCGGCTTCGTTAGAAGCTACACAACCAACCAACCAAAAGTCAAACTCACGTTAAACCCCGGTTAACCAGAACGTAACCCCTATGCACTTAAACCATTCCCTCCAACCGGCCGAACCGCTCGGAAGCAACGGATGGATATATAACCACGAAGCCAAAAAGCACACAAATCAGCAGCGCAGCCGGCCTTTTAGTGGTACGCGGCGATCGGCCCATGCGGGCCATCGATCACTTGCACCGGGGTATTGAAGATCTCGGTAAGCAAGTCGTCGCGCATGATCTCCTCCACGGTGCCGAAGGCGAAGACCTGTCCGTCCTTCGCTGCGCAGATGTAGTCGGCGTAGCGGGCCGCGAAGTTGATGTCGTGCAGCACGATCACGATGGTGCGGCCGAATTCGCGGGCCGCGGAGTGCAGGTGCTGCATCATTTCCACGGAGTGGGAGATGTCCAGGTTGTTCAGGGGCTCGTCGAGAAGCACGTAGTCGGTCTCCTGGCAAAGCACCATGGCGACGTATGCGCGCTGGCGCTGACCACCGGAAAGCTGGTCGAGGTAACGGTGCTCGAGTTCGCGCAGGCCGAAGAAGTCGATGTAACGGGAGATGATCTCCTCATCCTCCTCCGTCAGGCGCCCGCCCGAGTACGGGAAGCGGCCGAATCCGACGAGCTGGCGCACGGTCAGGCGGGTGACAAAGTGGTTTTCCTGCCGCAGGATCGAAACCACTTTGGCCAGGTCCTTCGGGTTGGAGGAGGTAACGTCCATCTGCCCGATGTGCACGGAGCCGGAATCCAGCGCCAAGAGTCTGCCGATCATGGTCAGAAGCGTCGACTTGCCGGCGCCGTTCGGCCCCACCAAAGCGGTGATGCCGCCGGCCGGGATTTGCAGTGAGACCGGCCCGATGGCGGTGTCGTCGCCGTAGGCCTTGCTCACATCGTTGAGCTCGATCACAGTCTCCCCTTCCGTAGGACGACGATGAGGAACGTCAGGCCGCCGACCAGCTCGATGATGATGGAAACGACGCCCTGGGCGTAGAAGATGTGGTTCATGATGAAGTACGCGCCCGCCAGGATGCAGTAGCCGAGCAGCGCAGCCATGGGGAACACGTAGCGGTGGTCGTAGGTGTCCGCGAACTGGTACGCAAGTGTGGCCACCAGGAACCCGAGGAAGGTCATCGGTCCGACCAGCGCGGTGGACACCGCCATCAGCACCGAGACCAGCACGAGGGTGTACACCGCGTGCTTCTTGTGGTTCACGCCCAAGTTCACGGCGACGTCGCGGCCCAGGCTGAGCACGTTGAGGCGTCGCGAGTTCATAAACATCAACCCGGCGGCCACCAGCACCAGCGGCACGGCCAGCGGGTAGTAGGCCGGGTCCGCGTTGTTCACGGAGCCGAACAGCCGGGCGGTGAGCAGGTCGAACTCGCTGGGCGTGAGCAGACGCTGCATGAACGTCGACACGCTGCCCAGTCCCCCGCCGAGCACGATGCCGACGAGCAGCATGGCGTGCATGTTCGGGTTGTCGCCGGCGAGCAGCCACGTGTACAGGATCAAACTCAGCCCCACCATGAGCACGAGCTGGACCACGAACATCTCCAGCGTGCGGGCGTTATTCAGACCCGCGGCGCCGAGGAAGTACACGGTTGAGGTGTGAATGGCCACGTACAGCGACTCGAACCCCATGATGGACGGGGTGATGATGCGGTTGTTGGTCACCGTCTGGAACGCCACTGTCGCCACGGCCTGGCAGACCGCCACCACCGCCATCGCAATGACGGAGTTCATGCGGCGCTCCGCGATCAGCCAGTAGCCGCGGGTGCCGAACTCCATGGGGTTTCCCCACGACAGCAGGCCTGCGGTGAACAGCAGCGCGGCCACCACCAGCGCGCCTACAACGAGCCAGTAGCGCCGTTTGCTTTTCGACGTTTGGAACGCCCCGACCTCGCGCATTACCTCACGCATTCCGGCTCCTCTTCACAATCAGGGCGATGAAGACGGCGGCGCCGACCACGCCGAGGATCACGGACACAGGCATCTCAAACGGGGCGATGACGATGCGGCCGAGCAGGTCGCACAGCGTGACCACGCCGATGCCGGTGAGGCAGACCCAGGGCAGGTTGGACCGGAGGTCGTCGCCACGCAGCATGCTCACGATGTTGGGGACGATGAGCCCGAGGAACGGCAGGTTGCCCACGACAACCGTGACCACACCGGTGGCCACCGCGACGAGGCTGGTGCCCACAAGCACGATGCGGTTGTAGTTCAGGCCGATGTTGGTAGCGATGTCTTCGCCCAGGCCGGCGGCGGTGAGGCGATCGGCGTAGAAGAACACGGCGACGACCACGAGCAGCACGACCCAGAGGATCTCGTACTGGCCGGCGATCACGCTGGTGAACGAGCCGGCGAACCAGACGCCGAGGGACTGCAGCAGGTCAGTCTGCAGCGCGATGAAGGTGGACACGGCGCTGACCACGGCGCCGAGCATGATGCCCACGATGGGCACCACCAGGCTGGAGCGCAGTGTGACGCGCCGCAGGAACGCGAAAAACACCATGGTGCCGATGAAGGCGGCGCCGACGGCGAACAGCATGCGCGTCATCACGGAACCGTCCGGGAACAGCAGAAACGACGCGAGCAGCCCCAGCCCGGCCCACTCGGTGGTGCCGGTGGTGGTGGGTTCGACGAAGCGGTTCTGGGTGAGCATCTGCATAATCAGCCCGCTCATCGCCATCGCTGCGCCGGCGAGCACCAGCGCGATTGTGCGCGGCACGCGGGTGGCGCGGAACATTTCCCAGCCGTCCTCGGTGCCCAGGATGTCGTACTGCCCCACCATCAGCGACGCGGTAAGCAGGGCTAGAACAAGGACGACACCCGCCCCGAGCTTCCAGTCCAGAAGCTTGGGGCGGGTGGTGGTCGTTGTGTCAGTCATCGAAGACAGACTACTTGCCTGCCTCGAGCTGCTCGGAGATCTGGTTGAGGATCTCAGTGTAGGTGTAGATGGACTCGTTGGTGTAGGTGTCCGCCGGGGCGACGTAGACGTGGCCTTCCTTGACCGCGGTGACGTTCTTCAGCGGCGCGGAGTCGTTGATCACGGACAGCGCCTCCGGGGAGTCGGTGATGGACTTCACGCCTGCGTCGCGGTCCAGCACAAGCAGCCAGTCCGGGTTGGCGCCAGCGATGGCCTCGACGGAGATGTCGTCGCCCTGGTGGTCGTCGGAGGCGTTAGCCACCTCGAGCGCCGGGGTGAAGCCGATCAGGTCGAACAGCGGGCCCCACACGCGGCCCACGCCCGGGGCGACGTAGCCGATCTCGCCGCCGGAGACGTTCAGCGCCATGACCTTCTGTTCCGGATCGTAGGCGTTGCGGGCGCGCTGGACAGCCTCGGTGAATTCCTGAACGGCCCGCTCAGCCTCGGCCTGCTTACCAAAGACGTCGCCCAGCTCCAGGGTCTGGCGGATCAGCTCGCGGTCGAACGGCTCGCCGTCGCGCGGCTCGAAGTCCAGCAGCGTGGCGTCCGGAACCAGCTTTTCAATGTCCTGGTCGAACTGCTCGAAGCGCTGACCGGAGACGATCACGTCCGGATCGGCGGCGACGATGGCCTCCAGGTTCGGCTCGCGGTGATTGCCGATGTCGATGATGTCCTCGTCGTCCGCGATGCCCGGAATCGAGTTGGGCACAAGCTGACGCGCCGCGGCGACCGGCTTAATCCCCCAGGAATCCAGCAGCTCAAAAGAGCGGTTATCCAGGGCGACCACGCGCTTCGGCGGGCTGGGCACAGTCTTCTCGCCGTAGTTGTCGGTGACGGTCACAGTACCGTCGGAAGCATCATTGCTTGTCGACGCCCCTCCGGTCGTCGCCGTTTCCGAACCAGCGGCGGACTCAGAGTCCGTGCCGGTTTCAGTCTCGGAGGTGGAGCACGCGCCCAGCGTGAGGGCGCCGGCGGCCGCGAGGGCGATGAGAGAGGTACGCGAGAAACGGGTCACGGTCGTCCTTCCATTCGGTTCATAAGGTTAGGGTTACCTGACCCACCTTAGGCTAACCAAACTTAGGTGCCAAACCCGGCCTTCCCCTAAGCCTTCTCGATCACCGCAGCGAGACCTTGACCACCACCGATGCACATGGTCACCAGCGCGCGCTCGGCGTCGGTGCGGCGCATCCGATGCGCGGCGGTGACCACCATGCGCGCGCCGGTCGCACCCACCGGGTGACCCAGCGAGATGCCGGATCCCACCGGGTTCAAGCGCGGGTCGTCCTCGGAGATCCCCCACGCGTCCAGCACAGCGAGCGCCTGAGCGGCAAACGCCTCGTTCAGCTCGATCAGGTCGATGTCGTCGAAGGTCAGGCCGAGGCGGTCGAACACCTTCTTCGTGGCGTCGACAGGCCCGATGCCCATAGTCTCCGGCGCAACCCCCGCCACGGCCCAGCCGCGCAGGACAGCGTAGGGGGCCAGGCCCAGCTCTTCGGCCTTGTCGCGGGTGGTCACGATCATCGCGGCGGCGCCGTCGTTCTGTCCCGAGGCGTTGCCGGCGGTCACCGTGGCACCCTCCAGGGACTTGCCCATCACCGGCCGCAGCTTCGCCAGTGACTCCTCGGAGGTGCCGGGGCGAATGTGCTCGTCCTTGTCCACCACCACCGGGTCACCCTTGCGCTGCGGCACCGACACCGGCACGATCTCCGCGTCGAAATCGCCGGCCTTCTGCGCCGCCGCTGCGCGCGCGTGCGACGCCACCGCCAGCTTGTCCTGGCGTTCGCGCTCGATGGAGTACTCCTCGCGCAGGTTCTCCGCGGTCTCGATCATCCCGCCCGGGATCGGGTGGTGCTTGCCGCCGGCCTGCTCGCGGCCTTCCTGAAGCCGGTCCTTCAGCTCCATGGTCCCGCCCTTCGCGCCCCAGCGGATCTTGCCGTCCACGGTGTACTCGGTGTTGGACATGGATTCCGCGCCGCCGGCGACAATCAGGTCGGCAGCACCGGCGGCCACGTGCGCCGCCGCCGTTGCGATCGCTTGCAGGCCGGAGCCGCAGCGGCGGTCCAGCTGCATGCCGGGCACCTCCACGCCCAGTTCAGCGTCGAGCCCGACGACGCGCCCCAGCGCGGGTGCGGCGCCGTTGGGCGAGGCCTGGCCAAGGATGATGTCGTCAATCACCTCGCCGGAGATCCCGGCATCCTCGATCACGGCCTTGACCACGGTCGCGGCCAGCTCCTGCACCGGCACGCCGACGAATGCGCCGCCGTAGCGCCCCACCGCGGTGCGTTTGGGGTTGCAGATGACAATATCTTTCGGGTCGCTCATGATTTCTCCTTCAGAGTGGTTGTTTGCAGGTCACGCTCGATCGCGCTGGCCGTTGCCTGCAGCGGGGGCAGCAGCCTATCGACGACCTCCCGGTGCCCCACCGCCCCAGCATGGGCCGACAGATTCACCGCGGCCACGACCTTGCCGTCGTTGCCGCGGACCGGGCACGCCACGGAACGCAGGCCCAGCTCGAGTTCTTGGTCGACGATGCAGTAGCCCTGCCTTTGGACGTCGATAAGCAATTGCTTGAGCGCATCTTTGCTGGTGACCGTCTCGGGGGTGATGGGCTCGAGCGCGGTGTCCGCGAGGTAGGCGTCCAACTGCGCGGACGGGAGGTCGGCGAGCAGCACGCGGCCCATCGACGTCGCGTAAGCGGGAAAGCGCGTGCCGATGGTGATGTTGACGCTCATGATGCGGTCCGCGGCGGCGCGGGCGACGTACACGACGTCGGGGCCGTCGAGGACGGTCAGCGAGCACGACTCGTTGAGCGAGCGCGACAAGCCGTCGAGATGCGGCTGCGCGATCGCCGGAAGACCCAGGCTGGACAGGTAGGAAAAGCCCAGCTCAAGTGTCTTCGGGGTGAGCCAGAAGACCGTGCCGTCGCTGGAGGCGTACCCCTCTGCGACGAGCGTGTGCAGGAACCTGCGCACCGTCGCCCGCGGCAGGCCAGTTGATTCCGCAACCTGGGCGAGCGTTTGGCGCGGGCGGGCACCGCTGAACGCGCGGATGACCGCCAAGCCCCGGGAGAGGCTCTGTACGAGTTGCACGTCACTACCAGACATGGGTGTGATCCTAGCCGATACAGGTTCGCTTTGTGAACCCTTGTGCAGTAACCGAACAACAGTTACCATGCACACATGATTAACAAGGTGGTTTCTTCAGCGGAGGAGGCGGTCGCCGACATCCCGGATGGCGCCTCCATCGCCGTGGGCGGCTTCGGGCTGGTGGGCATCCCCGCCCGGCTCATCGACGCCCTGCGCGCCCAAGGCGCCGGCGATCTCACGATCATTTCCAACAACCTGGGCACCGACGGCTTCGGACTCGGCCTACTACTGGGGGACAAGCGGATCTCCCGCTCCATCGGCTCCTACCTGGGCACGAACAAGGAGTACGCGCGCCAGTACCTAGAAGGTGAACTCACCGTCGAGTTCACCCCGCAGGGCACCCTGGCAGAACGCATGCGCGCCGGCGGCGCGGGCATCCCCGCGTTCTACACCAAAGCCGGCGTGGGCACCCCTCTGGCAACCGGCGAAATCCCCACCCGCTACAACCCGGATGGCACCATCGCCGAGTACTCCCGCCCGAAGGAACTGCGCGAGTTCAACGGCGAGCAGTACGTCATGGAAACGGCGCTAACCCCGGACTTCGCGTTCGTGCACGCACACAAGGCGGACCGCTTTGGCAACCTCGTCTTCTCCAAGACCGCGCAGAACTTCAACCCGGACGCGGCCGTGGCCGGCAAGATCACCATCGTGCAGGCGGAGGAAGTGGTGGACGAGATCCCCGCGGCCGAGGTGAACCTGCCCGGCATCTACGTCGACCGCGTTGTCGAGGTCGGCCCGCAGGAGACCGGAATCGAATTTAGGACGGTGAGCGAATAATGGCTTGGACCAGGCAAGAAATGGCCGCGCGTGCAGCCCAGGAGCTGGAAAACGGCCAGTACGTCAACCTGGGTATCGGCATGCCCACCCTCATCCCGGGCTACCTGCCCAAGGACGTGGAGGTGGTGCTCCACTCCGAAAACGGCATCCTCGGCGTGGGCCCCTACCCCACCGACGACGCCGTCGACCCGGAGCTGATTAACGCCGGCAAGGAAACCATCACGGTGGCGCCGGGCGGGTCCTTCTTCGGCTCCTCGACGTCGTTTGGCATGATCCGCTCCCGCGCCATCGACGTCGCCGTGCTCGGCGCCATGGAGGTCTCCCAGTACGGCGACCTGGCCAACTGGATGATCCCGGGCAAGATGGTCAAGGGCATGGGCGGCGCGATGGACCTGGTGCACGGCGCCAAGAAGGTCATCCTGCTCATGGAGCACACCACCAAGAAGGGCGCCTCGAAGGTTCTGCCGGAGTGCCGCCTGCCGCTGACGGGCGCGAAGTGCGTGGACCAGATCATCACCAACCTGGCCGTGTTCACTGTGGACGAGAAGCAGGGCTTGACCCTGACAGAGGTTGCCCCGGGCGAGACGGTGGAGTCTGTCCGCGAAGCCACCGAAGCCCCGTTCGAGGTGGCCGTGTAAGGCGCGCCCTTAGGACAGCGCAAAGCCCCAGACCACAGCGGCGGTCTGGGGCTTTCGCGTTACTCGGGCAGAAATTACTGGTAGTCGCGGCCGTGCATCTTTTGGAGCTCAATGCCGTGGCCCTGGCCCGACAGGAACAAGGTGGACGCGTCGAGCTGGAACAGCTGCGGGTTGGACTGCAGGACCATCTTCAGGTCGTCGGCGTCCTTCTGCGCACCCGGCTCGCACGCCATCTTGGTCTCAGTGAAGTCGCTGAGGTGCAGCGCGCCGGTGTTGTCGATCTGGTACTTGGCGGTGCCGGAGTTGCAGCCGTCGTTCAAGTGGAGCACACCGTTCTCGCGGAAGTCCAAGGTGATGGCGGTGTTCTTCTTTGCCTGCAGGGTGGTGTCCAGCGCGGCGGTGAGGCGGTCATCCGTGAGGTGATCCGCACCTTCCGGGATCTGCTGGATCAACTCGGAGCCAGCCGGGTTCTCCGGTGCTGGCGCCGGGGCCGGTGCGGGTGCGGGTGCGGGTGTGCCGCCGAGGCCACCGAACAGATTCGAGCTCATCTGCACGAACTGGTCGATGCTGGAGACTTCGGGACGCTCCTGGGCCTGCTCCTGGGCGTCGGCAGTTCCGACACCCAGGAGGCCACCCGTGAGCGCAACGGCTGCGGTCGCTGTGGACAATTTCCTTAGGGTCTTGGTTGAAGTAACCATGGCCCACACGCTACCGAGCACTTCCAGACGCACAAGGGGCTCAAAGGAACTTCAACGCAACTCCAAACTTGTGTTGACCCAGCGCATAGATTTGACACACCCAATGGTTGCGCCAAGAAAACCAAAAACCCGCTGCTCAGGTGGGAGCAGCGGGGGCGCAAGTGGCGTCGACTAGTTTGCAGCAACCTTGGAGAATTCGATGGCCTTGCCCTGGGCCGCGAGCGCGATGGTCTCGTCGTCGAAGCGGTACACCGACGGGTTCGAACGCAGAATCGACTTCAGTTCGTCCGCCTTGTTCATTTTGGTCGGGTCGCACAGGCGCTGCGTCTCGGCGATGGTCCCAACCTTCACGGCACCGCTGCCGTCGATGGAGTACCCGGCGCTGCCAGCATTGCAGCCGTCGAAGAAGGACAGCTTGCCGTCCGGGCCGAAGGTGACCATCATCGACGCGTCGCTCTTCACCGGCAGCGGCCCCTGCAGAGCAGCCTTCGCCTTCTCTGCCGGCAACGGC
Source organism: Corynebacterium sp. ACRPZ (assembly GCF_022346205.1). NCBI lineage: Bacteria > Bacillati > Actinomycetota > Actinomycetes > Mycobacteriales > Corynebacteriaceae > Corynebacterium > Corynebacterium sp. ACRPZ. The sequence goes on along the minus strand of NZ_JAKRMR010000016.1, from coordinate 31,356 downwards.
TTCGCACCCTCCGGCAGGTTCTTCAGCAGCATGTGGGAGCCACCCTTGTTAATCACTGAGCCGCTAAAGGCAGACCACCCCATCTGCGTCCAGCCCTCGATGTCGGCCGGGCCGTTGGAAGACATCTGCGCATTGGCGGTGCCTACGCCGAAAAAGCCGCCGGCGAGGGCGGCGAGAGCAGTTGCTGCGGACAACGTCTTTACAGTCTTGGAGGTCATGCACGCCAACCTACCTGGCTTTTCGCGGCACTCAAGGACTTCTACGAAGCTTTTACGCAACCTGGACGCTGCTTTAACTCAACGGTCAGCGAGCGCTAGGGCGGCTTAGAAAAACACCACTTCGTCGCGCTCCAGCCACGCCCCCTTGCCGCTTTCAGAGTCCCAGCAGGTCACGCCGGTCTCCTCCACCGCGCACACGAACGGTCCGTGGTTGACCACTTCGCCGTACTGCACGACCTCCGCGGATTCGCTGCCCGCGGGCCACACGGAGTCGTCGTAAAGCGGTGGCTCAGTTTGCTCGCGCGGGTAGCCACCGAGGATCTCCATCATCCATCGCGGCGTTCCTAGCTCACCGATGCCGAATTGCTCGCTTTCCATGAAGGACTTCACGCCGCAGTCGAACATCGGCTCGTCCGCTAGGTTCATCATGCAGCCGATGTTGCCGGACGGGGTGACAAACAGCGCGTTCTGCACGGGACTATCGCCGATGCTCTTGATCGTCCGGATCGGCCGCGCGTTGTCCGGGACGGGGCCGCCGGCGCCCGGGTACGCCAGCGGGGCGTCGGGGATGCCGCTTTGCCTATCGACGTGCTCCGCCTCCCCCGCCGCCGCAGCATCAGCCTGTTTCGCCGGTTCTTCCTCCGTTGTTGGCACCTCCGGCGCATCCACGGTTTCGGTCACCGTCACGTGTTCCGCCTCGGGCGCGCCACTGCAGCCGACGACCAGGAAGGTCGTGGTGGCAAGTGCTGCGACGGCGTTGCGGTTCATGCCAACGGAGGCTAAAGCCCATTTATTCGGTGCCGGTTTGCACAGGCGTAAAGGTTCCTGTTGGTCTCAGCCCCACAAACCCCGAGTAAGTCCTCCTGAGTATGCGCGATTTTGGGCCGTAATAGGGGTCTTTCGCTCGGGGTATGTGGTGCGGCCTGCCTGAGACCGTGACAATCTGCGGATGAAGCACTACCCTACTTGTTGATACGTCACCAAAAAGGAGTGTTTACCAATGAAGGCATTCGGTTTCTTGAGCTTCGGGCACTACGCCTTCGGCGGCCAGCGCGGGCCGTCCGCGGAAAAGATCGCCAAGATCCACCTGGAGATCGCCCAGGCGGCCGACGAGATCGGCGTGAACAACGCGTCCTTCCGCGTCCACCACTTCGTACCCCAGGCCTCCGCCCCAATGCCGCTGCTGGGCGCAGTCGCCGCCACCACCAAGCACATCGAGGTGGGCACCGGCGTGATCGACCTGCGCTACGAAAACCCCCTCTACCTCGCCGAAGAGGCCGCCTCCCTGTATCAGCTCTCCGGCGGCCGCGTGGCCCTGGGTGTCTCCCGCGGCGCCCCCGAGGTTGCCGAGCGCGGCTGGGAGGCCTTCGGTTACAAGGGCGAAGCCCCCAACGGCGCGGACGTGGCACGCGCCCACCTGAAGACCTTCATGGCCGCGGTGGACGGCAACGGGTTCGCCACCGCAGCGCCCTTGGACCGCCAGTACCCCAACATGTTCCAGCCCGGCTCCGCCCTGCCGGTCTTTCCCATGGCGCCCGAGCTGCGCAAGCACATCTTCTACGGCTCTGGCACCCACACTTCGGCGGAACAGACCGCCAAGGATGGGCTGAACCTGATGTCGTCCACCCTGGTCTCCGAGACCACCGCCGAGACCCTGGGCGAAATCCAGGCGGACCAGATCAGCCGCTACCGCGCCGCATGGAAGGAAGCGGGCCACGACTGGACCCCGCGCGTGTCCGTGTCCCGCACCATCTTCCCCATCGTCGACGGCGCAGACATGCAGCGCTTTGGCATGCAGGCCTCCGGTTCCGACCAGGTGGGCATGCTGCCTGACGTGGGCGCTTCCACCTTCGGCCGCACCTACGCCGCCGAGCCGGACAAGCTCATCGAGCAGCTCAAGGCCGACCCGGCCGTCATGGCCGCCGACACCCTGCTGATCACCATCCCCACCGGCATGGGCGTGGACGTCAACGTGAAGATCCTGGAAAACTTCGCCACCCACGTCGCCCCCGCGCTGGACTGGCAGCCGAACACCGAGGGCCCGGTCACCGGTTACCCGATCGACTAGGCCCTGTGCCTCGGCGGCAGTGACTACCATGACGGCCGATAAGGACAATCCTCGTTTCTACCGACGCCCCTACCACTGACCGCCGAAAGCTCTCCTCCAAGGACCCAAAACGTAATGAAGGACCCAAGCGCACCCCTCACGACGCACACCGACTCCACCGGCGAGTTCGTCATCTACAACACGGAGGACGGACGGACCAAAGTCCAATTACGCCTCATTGAGGGCTCAGTCTGGATGACCCAGGCCGAAATGTCAGAGCTTTTCGACGTCACGCGCGCCAGTATCAGTGCGCATCTCACAAACATCTACTCGGAAAACGAGCTGACCAGGGATCGAACTATTAAGAAATTCTTGACAGTTCGGTCTGAAGGGGATCGAAACGTCACTCGCTCTATTGACCATTACAATCTCGACACCATTATGGCCGTCGGCTTTCGCGTACGTGGCCCACGCGGCAACCAGTTCCGCACTTGGGCAACTACCGTCCTCAAGGAATATCTCGTTAAAGGCTTCGCTCTGAACGACGAGAAGCTGAAAGACCCCCTCGGCGCGGACTATTTTGACGAGCTCCTCGCACGCATCCGGGATATCCGCTCCAGCGAGGCGCGACTCTACCTCGAGCTGCGCAACATCATTGCCCTCGCTGATGACTACGACGCCAGCAGCAAAACCACTCACCGCCTGTTCGCGAAGATCCAGGACAAGCTCCACTACGCCATCACTGGCAACACGGCAGCCGAAATCATCGCGACGCGTTGCGACCCGTCTGCTGACAATCTCGGTCTGACCAACTGGAAGGGCAAAGTGGTCCGCAAAGGTGACGTAACCACTGCGAAGAACTACCTCACGGATGATGAACTGCAGAGGCTGAATTTCCTCGTGTCTGGTTTCTTGAACTATGCCCAGGACCAAGCCGAACGCCGCAAGGTTGTCCACATGTCGGACTGGCTGAGCAAAGCAGACCAGTTCATCGAGTTCAACGACTACGAACCGCTAAACGACCACGGCCGCATTGCACGCAAGGACGCGTACAAGCTCGCCGAGGACCGCTACGGTCTCTATGACCAGGGGCGCAAAGAAATCGAGTTCCGCGAAGCAGACCGCAGCCTCGTCGAGGCACTTCAAGAAGCGGATCGGAAACTGATCTCCCAAAGAAAACGTCTCCAGCCCCGCAGAGAGTCAGACTGAGCCGCGAAACGGAAAAAGCGGACGTTCTACCAGGTAAAACGTCCGCTTTCGGTGGAGCCGCCGGGAATTGAACCCGGGTCCTTCATCACCGCGCCAGGGCTTCTCCGTGCGCAGTTCGCACGTTGTCTCTCATCGACCCTCCGGATCAGGCGAACATGTCCGGATGACGGGCCCAGTCAGTGAAAGGTGTCCCTTCCAAGGCCCCACTGACAGAGCCGGAAGGCAAGTCCCCTAAGTCGACGCCAGGTACCGGGTCGGGGACATCCCCGGCCTGACGGACACGCAGGTCGCTGGACCTTTCTATTTAGGCAGCGAGGGCGTAGTCACGCTGAGAGTTCTTCTCTGCGTTTATTAGTTACAGCGACGCTTACGGTGGTCTCCTGCCTGCACCGGCACGCTTCCCCTGGCTAAGTAGATGAAGTCGAAACCAGAATCGACCCCTTCAACTACGAAGAAACGTAGGAGACGAAACTTTACCGCACGCGCCCAAGATACACAAGAGGCTTTACGACGTAAACGCCGGACGCACCCGGAGGAACTCCACGACGGCATCCGGGCCGGCGTCGACAGCGAGGCGCGCCGCCTTGGCTACCTCGTCAGCCGCCATCTTTGGCATGCCGTCGTCGCCGGCGAGCATGTCGGTGTCGGTGCGCCCCGGGTGCAGGGAGGTCACGCGCACCTTGCCGGCTTCCTCCTGTGCCAGGGACTCAGTGAAGCCGCGCAGCGCGAACTTGGACGCGCAGTAGGCGGAGTTCTCGGCCATGCCGTGGAACCCGGCTCCGGAGTTGATGGTGATGATCAGGCCGGAGGAACGTCGCAAGGCAGGAAGCAATGCGCGGGTGAGCGTGACGGGGGCGAAGAGGTTGACCTCCATCATCTCGCGCCACTTGTCGTCGGTGAGCTCCTCCAGCGGGCCGCCGTCCATCACGCCGGCCGCGAGGACGAGCACGTCCAGCTCCTCGATCTTGGCAGCCGCCTCCAAGATGGCGTCAGTGTCGGTGAGATCCGCCTCGAACGGCTCCGCGCTGGGCAGGGCGGAGACGATGCCGGAGGCGTCCTTCGACGCACCCGCGTAAATGTGGTGGTCCTTGCCCAGGTCCTCGGCGATTGCGCGGCCGATGCCGCGGGATGCTCCAGTAATCAGTGCCTTCTTCATAGGCACCCACCGTAGCGAAATTAGGCCTTGATGCCCTTGAGCTTGCGGCCCAGGTCGCGGGTGATCTCGCGGTCCTCGGTGCGGCGCTTAATGTCGCGACGCTTGTCGTAGTCCTGCTTACCCTGCGCAAGGCCCAGCTCGACCTTCGCGCGGCCGTCCTTGAGGTAGAGCGACAGCGGGATCAGGGTGCGGTTGCCGTCGCGGACCTTGCCCTCCAGCGAATCGATCTCGCGGCGGTGCAAAAGCAGCTTACGGGTGCGCCGCGGCGGGTGGTTGGTCCAGTGGCCGCGGGAGTACTCCGGGATGTGCATGTTACGCAGCCAGACCTCGCCGTTGTCGATGGTGGCAAACGCCTCCACCAGCGATACCTTGCCCTCGCGCAGCGCCTTGATTTCGGTGCCCTGCAGCACCAGCCCGCACTCCCAGGTGTCCAAGATGTGGTAGTCATGGCGAGCTTTCCGGTTGGTGGCAAGCACACCGGTGTTGGAAAGCTTCTGCTTCTTGTTCTTCTTGGACATAAGAGCGCCAAGTGTACTACTTGCGCACGTAAGAGCGAAGCGCCACCTGTGCGGCCAGCCCGCCGAGCACCATGGCGACCAGGCCCACCAGCGGCATGACCGCCCACACGGTGCTGTCCGGCACGCGCGCGATGAGCTGGTTGGCGTAGAGGTCGCCCAGCAGCGGGTCCACGATGAGCTGCTTGCCGGCCCACACGCCGATGGTGGCCAGCACCGCGCCGATCAGCACGGACAGCACCGCCTCCAGCACGAACGGCGCCTGGGTGAACCAGCGCGAGGCTCCCACCATGCGCATGATGCCGATCTGCTCGCGGCGGTTGTACGCCGCCAGCTGCACCATGTTGGAGATGAGGAACACCGCGGCCAACGCCTGCGCCGCCGCCACCGCGAATGCCACGTTGCGGAAGGTGTTCAGCGTCCCGGCCGCCGAGCGCACAGTGTCCGCCTGGTCGGAGATGACCTCCACCTGCTCCATGTCGCGGATTTTGTCCAGTGGCGAGGTGTCGGTCGGGTCCGTCAGGCGCACGTGCAGCGCCGCCGGCAGGGCGTCCGGGGTGGTCTCGCGCACCAGCTCCGGCTCGGATTCCTGGAACAGTTCCTTGAATCGCTCGTAGGACTGCTCGCGTGAGCGGAAGGTCACCTGCTCCACGCGGTCGTCGGCCTGCAGGGTGTCGCGCACCTGCTTGCAGCGGTCCGAGGAACAGTCCTGGTCGTTGGCGGAGATGTCCTCGTCCAGCTCCACCATCACCTCGACGCGGTCCAGGTACAGGTCCTTCGTCTGCGTGGTGGCCTTGGAAATCAGCACGCCGGTGCCCACCAGCACCAGCGACAGCGCGGTGGTGATGATCAGCGCGATGGTCATGGTGAGGTTGCGGCCCAGGCCTTTGACACCCTCACGGAAAATAAACTCCCAGTTCACGGCTACCTCCTCACGTCCCCGTACACGCCGTTTTCTTCGTCGCGCACGATCTTGCCCAGCTGCAGTTCAACCACGCGCTTGCGCATCTCGTCCACCGCTCGCGCGTTGTGCGTGGACATGACCACTGTGGTCCCCATGCGGTTAATGCGTGCGAGCAAGGCCATGATTTCGTCGGCGGTGCCGGGGTCGAGGTTGCCCGTCGGTTCGTCGCAAAGCATGAGCTTTGGCTTATCGACGAAAGCTCTCGCAATAGCCACGCGCTGCTGCTCACCACCGGACAGCTCCCGCGGCATGCGGTTCGCTTTGGCGCCGAGGCCGACGAGCTCGAGCGCGTCGGGAACGAGTTTGGCGATGCGGTTTTTCGGCTTGCCGATGACCTCGAGCGCGAACGCGACGTTGTCGTAGACGCTTAAGTTTGGCAGCAGGCGGAAGTCCTGGAACACGTAGCCGATGGACTGGCGCAGCTTGTTCACCTGCTTGCCGCCCAGGGCGTTGACGTGGAAGTCGTTGAAGAAGATGTCGCCCGAAGAGACGTTTTCTTCGCGGATCAAAAGCTGCAGGAAGGTGGACTTGCCGGAGCCGGACGCGCCGATGAGGAACACGAACTCACCGTCGGGGATGTCGAGCGTGACGTCGTCGAGCGCGGGGCGCGTGGACGTCGGGTACGCCTTGGTCACATGGTCGAATCGGATCACGCGACACACCTTACCTGTTACTGATGTTGCTGTAGTGAATGTTGGCGGCGGGCCGGCAGACGGGGACGCGCGCCCCGCGACACATCGCGGCGGAATCTGTCAGACGGACCCCATCGCCCCAGGTCGATGCAAGAGGCTGCCGCAATGTGTCAGGAACCCACGCCAATGGGCAATCCCACCTGCAAAACAGGTGGGATTGCCCGGCGCCGATAAGGCAGCGTCTTAGTCGTTGACGTAGAGGTACTGCTTGTTCACGAACTCGTCGAGCGCGAACACGGACAGCTCGCGGCCGAAGCCGGAGCGCTTCACGCCGCCGAACGGCAGGACTGCGGAGAAGTACTGGCCGAGGTTGACGTGGATCATGCCGGTGTCGATCTGGTCCGCGACCTTGATGGCGCGCTCGGGGTCGTCGGAGAAGACCGCGCCGCCGAGGCCCTGGTAGGAGTTGTTGGCCAGCTCCACGGCCTCTTCCTCGGAAGCTACCTTGTAGATCTCCGCGACCGGGCCGAAGAACTCCTCGTAGTAGACGTCGGAGCCGACCGGCAGATCGGTCAGCACCGCCGGGGAGTAGTAGGCGGAGTTCTCGTCCATCTCGCCGCCGGTGCGCAGGTTCGCGCCCTGGGCGACGGCGCGCTTGACCTGGTCGTCCAGGATCTCGGCCGCGCGGCGCGAGGACATCGGGAAGTACTCGTTCTCGCCCGGGTTGGACGGGTCACCCTTCGTGTAGCCCTCGGCGATTGCGACCATCTCATCCACGAACTGGTCGTAGATGTCCTCCATCACGATGATGCGCTTGTTGGAGGTGCAGGCCTGGCCGGCGTTGTGGACGCGCTTGTCCCACGCCTCCTGGGCAGCGGCCTTGACGTCGGCGGCGTCGAGGATGACGTACGGGTCGGTGCCGCCGAGCTCGAGCACGACCTTCTTCAGGTTCTTGCCCGCGGTCTCCGCCACCTTGGCGCCGGCGCGCTCAGAGCCGGTGAGCGAGACACCCTGGACGCGCGGGTCCGCGATGATGGTCTCGATCTGCTCGTGGGTGGCGTAGACGTTGATGTACACGCCGTCGGGCAGGCCGGCGTCCTTCAGCACCTGCTCGAAGGCGGCCGCGGACTTCGGGGTGATCTCGGCGTGCTTGAGGATGATGCAGTTGCCGTTCATCAGGTTCGGGCCGGCGAAACGCGCGATCTGGTAGATCGGGTAGTTCCACGGCATGATGCCGAGCAGCGTGCCCAGCGGAAGGCGGCGCACGACAGCCTTGCCGCCCGGGACGTCGACTTTCTTGTCGGAAGAGTGCTCGGCGGCGTTGTCGGCATAGAACTGCAGGATGTCGCCGGAGAAGTTCATCTCCCACTCGCCCTCCGGGATGGGCTTGCCCATCTCTTCGGCGGCGATCTGCGCCAGCTCGTTTGCGCGCTCCTTGAGCAGCTGCGCTGCCTTGCCGACGATCTCCGCGCGCTCCTCGTAGGAGGTGTTGCGCCAGGTCTTGAACGCTTCCTCGGAGTGGCTCAGGATGTCCTGAATCTCCTGGTCGGTGGCGAATTCGAAGGTCTCCACGACCTCGTTGGTCACGGGGTTTTGCACGCGGTACTGGTTGGACATTGTGTTCCTTTCGGGGTTGGGTTTGTATCGATTGTGAACTCTATCACTATGCGCCGGTCCTGTAAGCACCGTCGCTCATTTTGATGCCTTGGTCTTGGCCCATGTAGGAGGTTTCCTGCGTCAGTGCGTCGAGAAGCGTCTTGTGGTTGTCCTCCACAACCTGCGCCAGCACCTCCGGATTGGCGCGCAGCAGATCGAAGCGCTGCTGCACGAGGGGGAGATCCAGCTCGGTGAACGGTCGCGACACTGCGTGCGGCACGTCGTAGATGTCTGCCACCTCGTCGCCGTGCATGAGGCGGGTGGCGGTATACATCCAATCGTCGATGGACTCGTCCGGGAACGGCAGGAGCTCCTTGACGTTGGTGCGGAAGCCGTTGAACAGCGCCTCCACCAGCGCGCGAGATGCGTCGTTGGGCTCGCCGTCGACGAAGTGGATCGCGTCGATCGTCTCCTGGGAAGCGTCGATGTCCGTCTCCGGCTCGAGGAGGTCGCCCGGGATGCCCAGCATCAGGCCCACGACCCGCCACAGGTAGAACAGGTCCTGCTCCTCCTCCAGGGAAAGGCGGTAGCCGAGGTTCCGGAGGTAGGTGAACGCGATGTAGGTGAAGTCGAACCAGGTGCGGAACATGTCCAGCTCGGAAATCGGCGCGCCCCACTCGGAGTAGTCCAGGCCGAGCTGCGTCTGCACGCGGCGCACGTGCGCGTGCATCGCGCGCACCATGCCGGTGTGGATGTAGCTGACATTGCCCGGCTTGAGCCCGTCCTTCAGGTACACCGAGTAGATCCAGTTGGTGGTGTACGCCAGGCGGTGCACGGCACCCTCGGTGAGCTCGCCGGTGTTGACCAGGATGTCGGCGATAGACGGCGCCGAGTAGGTGTGGATCAGCGCGCCCGGGCCGAGCGAGAGGTTCTGCGCCAGCACCGGGATCGCCAGCGCAGCCTTCTGGCCGCGCTCAAGCCGCTCCCAGTCCACGCCGTCGAGGGCGGCATTCATGTCGTCGATGAGTGCCTTGACCTCGGGCAGTGTGTCCGCGTCCGCCTCGCCGCGCGCGAGTGCCGCGCGCAGGTTCGGCATCACGTCCTTACTCTTATTGCCGCTGGTGTACAGCGCATCGGCGACCGGGTCCATCGCCCAAAACGCCTGCTCGAACCGCTTCGCACGTGCTTCGCCAAACTTCTCGACGAAAGCTTCGCGGCTGCCTCGCGCCTCAGGCCAGTCAGTGCGGTTGTAATGGTCCTGCGCCAACGGGTTGTCAACGAATGTCTGAGTCATGGTTGTGCTCCTTGTGTTGGGGACGGTCCGCGCGGGCTAGCGCAGGCCTTCTTTGGATGTGTCGTGCAGCTTGTACTCGGCCTTGACGTGCGGGGCCTTCTCGGCGACGTAGTCCTCGATCTGCTTGAACACGTCGGACCACGGCGGCTTGCCGTCCGCGGCCTTCTTCGCTTTCGCGGCCTGCGCGCCGGGGAGCTTGTCGCGCACGCGGTAAATGGCGGCCTCCGCCTTCGCCTTGAGCAGGAAGGCGATCTTCCAGTGCAGATACGGCGTGCCCTCGAAGCGGGACCCCTTGACCATGAACTTCGTGTCTTCGTCGCCGATGATCAAGGACAGCGCGCCGAGCACCTGCGCCGGCATCTTCGGGTCCAGGTCCTCGAGGATGCCCATCAGGGCGGTCGCCACACGCACGTGGTAGTCCGAGGAGTAGCCGCCGTTGGCGTAGATGAAGTCCGTCATCTTGCGCATCTCGTCGCCGGTCTTCGGGATCAGGCGCTCTTCGGCACCCATAAGGTAGAGCACCCACGCCCAGTACATGGCCACGTCGTCCCACTCCTCGCCGGTGTGCGGGCGGCCGAAAAATTCGTCCACACCGATCGGCATGAGCGCGAACCAACCCTCGCCGGAGACGAGGAAGGACGAGCCGATGGGGCGGCCGAACTCGTTGTAGTGGTCCGGGCCCCACAGCTTTTCCAGGCCGCGGTTGGCCTGAGCGTGCAAAAGACGCACGCGTACGGCGGCTTTCAGGCCGTCGCTGAAGCGGTCAAATACGCCCTTCTTGCCCAGGTCGACGAAGAACTTCACCGTCTCGATGATGCGGGTGAAGGACTCGATCTCGAACATCGCGGTCTCGCCGGTTGCCGCGGAGGTGCGGTCCTCCATCGTGGTGGCCCAGTAGGCGAAGCCGATGGAAAGCAGCTCCGCGGACGGCGTGACGTTGTAGTAGGCGATGCGGCCGCGCTCGGCGGCCTCGAGGTCGATCCAGTCCGGGATGTTGCCCACCTCGGCGAAGAACTCCACCAGCTCCGGCGACGGGTCGGCGACCTTGTCAATGCCCTGGTTCAGCGCCGTTTCAAAATCGGCGCGGGACTTCTCCGCCCCGTCGCGCTTGAACGCCTCGGCGAGTTTGGCTCCGGTTTCGTCGGTCTGCCACATGTGATCGTCCAGAAGCTTTGTCTGGAAGCTGGTGTAGCCCTCCCACTCGTCGGCGACGGTGTGCCAGCGGTCGAACAAGTTGTGGCGCAGCGTCGCCCAACCCGGCCGGCGCGTGCGGCGCTTCGGGGCTGGGCGAAGCGGCATGCCGTCCCGGTAGAAGTAGCGGAAATCCTCGAAGGGATTGTCCGACATCGGCAGGATCTCCGGGTGCACCGGATGTTGGTGCTTGACGTCCTGTTGCGCCTGAGTGCTCGTAGTCATTCTTGTTATCGCTGCGCTTCCTTGGAGTCGTCGTGAAGAGTCCAGGCGACTTTGACGTCTGGTTCGTTAGTGCGGATGTACTCCTGAACCTCTTCAAGTGCGTTCGTCCACGGCGGTCGACCCTCCGTGGCCTTTTGGATCTTGTATTGCTCTGCGTCTTTCCGTTCGTCGATCTTCCGAGCTTCTTCCGCTTCCGCTCGCGCCTTGGCCTCGAACTCAGCAGTCGCCTCGGTGAAATCAACGTCGGCCCAACGGGTGCCCTCGACCATGAACTTCGTGTCCTCAACCCCAACGATGGTCGCGAGAGAGCCGAGCATCTCCAATGGGAGGTCAGGATCCATTTGCTCCACAATGGACATCAGCGCGCTTGCCACGCGCTGGTGGTAATCAGAGGATCGGCCACCATTTGCGTAGATGAAGTCCGTCATCTTGCGCATTTCGTCACCATCGCGCGGGATCAGTCGTTCCTCTGCTCCCATAATGTGCAGGACGTACGCCCAGTACATCGCAACGTCATCCCAATCGCGACCCGAATGCGGGCGCCCAAAGAACTCATCGATGGCGAGGGGCATCAAAGCAAACCAGCCTTCGCCCGACACCAGGAAGCTGGACCCGATGGGGCGACCAAACTCGTTGTAGTGGTCCGGCCCCCACAGTTTTTCTAAGCCCCGGTTGGCCTGAGCATGCAGGAGGCGAACATGGATTGCAGACTTTCGGCCATCGCCGAAACGATCAAAGACATCTTGCTTGCCGAGGTCAACGAAGAACTTTGAGGTCTCCAACGCGCGCTGCATCGATTTGAACTCGAACATTGCTGTTTCACCGGTAGCGGCGGACGTTCGGTCTTCCATAGTGGTTGCCCAGTAGCCGAAGTTGAACGTCAGCAGGTCGGCGCATGGCGTCGCGTTGTAGTAAGCCACACGACCACGCTCAGCAGCTTCTAGATCTATCCACTCGGGAATGTTGTCTACCTGCTCGAAGAAGGCGACGAGTTCCGGTGACGGGTCCTCGACTTTTTCTATGCCCTCATTTACCGCGGTTTCGAAATCCTGCCTCGACTTTTTCGCACCGTCGCGCCTGAAGGCTTCCGCTAGCGCAGCGCCGTATTCGTCGGTCTGCCACATGTGGTCGTCAAGCAGCCTTGTCTGCAGTGTGTCGTAACCACTCCAGTCATCGTGAACCGTGTGCCAACGGTCGAACATGTTGTGGCGGAGCGTTGACCAGCTGGGCTTATCAGTTCGGCGCTTGGGCGCCGGACGGAGAGGCATGCCATCGCGATAGAAATACCGGAAGTCCTCGTACGGGTTATCCGACATTGGAAGAACTTCTGGGAGCTTTTCGGCCCCAACCGAAGAGGAGTTGATTGTCGCAGTCATCTTCGTCCCTTCTTTTCTTTCAGTAGTGCCTGCGAAACCGCAGCTAGTGCTGCTTAACGGATGCCCACCATGGAGTAAGCTAAGCAATAGTGCGACCTATATGTGGTGCCTGTCACTTTCCGTATGTGAAGATGGTATTCGTTACACTTTGGACTGGCAACCACTTTCGCCGGGTTGTTTGTCGGCGATTCTTTTCCAACGGAGGTCAACGTGAGGAACGGCACGGCTATTCGCAATCTGACCAGCATGTTTTCAGGAAGAAGCAAGGGCACCGACCCCAACGCAGCGGACAGGGAGGCCGCGTTAGCCAGTCGCCAGGCGGCGCAATCTGCTCCGGCAGGCAGTGAAACCAAGGTCGACGCCGAGTTCCCCAACAACGCCATCGAACTCACCGCCGTCGACGTCGAGCGCGCCCACGGCATCGCCTTGATCACGCTGCAAACCCGCGACGGCTCCCCCATCCCCGGCTACGAGCCAGGCTGCCACGCAGACTTTTTGCTGCACTCCCCCGAGGGCGAGGAGCTTGTGCGCCAGTTCTCCCTGTTCCCCATGCACCGCCTCGGCACCGAAGAAGCTGACCAGCGCGCCATCTACGGCATCGAGGTGAAGCTGGAGACGGATTCGCGCGGCGGCTCCATCGCCGCCCACAACATCGAGCCGGGCGACACGGTGCGCATCCTGCCGCCCCGCAATAACTTCGGCCTCGCGCCCGGCGCGAAGCGCTCGATCCTGGTGGGCGCCGGCGTGGGCATCGCGCCGATCTTTTCGCTGGCGCGTGAACTGCAGATCCAGCGGGCGGACTACTCGGTGCTGTACTTCGCGTCCAGCCAGGAGCGGGCGCTGATGCGCCACCTCATTGACACCTACCTCCACGGCCAGACCAAGAGCATCTTCGCTACCGGCGAGCGCGACAAGCAGTCCGGCTACATCAAGGAGGCCCTCGCCGCCTCAGACACCGCCCCGGAGGACACCCACCTGTACGTCTGCGGGCCGCAGGGCTTCATGGACGGCGTCATCGAGGTCGCGACCGAGCACCTGCCCATGGCCAACATCCATTTCGAGGCCTTCCGCGCCGCGGAGGAAACGCTCGCCGGCAACCACGACGCGGACGGCCCGTTCGAGGTCGTCCTCAACGGCGAGACCTACAAGGTGCCGGAGGGCCAGAGCGTCCTAGACGTCTTCGAGGACGAGGACGTGCCGATTTTGTCCCAGTGCTCCGAGGGCACGTGCGGCACCTGCATCATGCGCGTCGTGGACGGCACCCCGGACCACCGCGACAGCATCTTCACCGAGGAGCAGCACGAAAACGGCGCCTTTGCCACGTGCGTCTCCCGCTCACTGTCCCCCACCCTCACCCTGGAGCGGTGGAGGAACCTGCGCGGCTAGGCGCACATTGCCTATCGACGCCTAAAGCATGCGCACCATCACCACGCCCGCCAACACAATGGCAAGGCCGGCAAGGCGGTAGGGCGTGGGCACGCTGCGCCGTCCGCCGGTGCCCACGCCAAGGGATTCGAGCACCTGGCCGCAGATGATGTTGCCTACCAGCGCCGCAATCACGGTGGTGCCGGTGCCCAGGATCGGCGACAGCGCAGCGCCGCCGAACACGAAGAACGCACCGAGCATGCCGCCGAGCCACATCCACCACGGCCCCGGCGCGATACCTGTGGCCAGCGCCCGGCGCGGGCCGGGCAGCAGCACGGACATGGCGGCCAGAAGCGCAAGGCCGACCACCAGGGAGATTTGGCCTGCCTGCAGCGAGCTGCCCAGCGCGCGGCCGAGGTGGCCGTTGACGGCGGTTTGGGTGGCCGAGCCCATGCCTATGACCACGCCGAAGGCGCGCAGCGCCCACAGCGTGGCGCCTTCGGCGGTGCCGTGGATGGTTCGTGTGCGCCCGATCTCCAGCACCATGGCGATGCCGCCGACCACGATCAGCGCGCCCAGAAGACGCAGCGGGCCGACGGCGACCTGCGGCGACTGGAACAGCCCGAACCGGTCGATTAACAGCCCCATGATCACCTGGCCCAGAATCGGTAGGATCACGGTCTGCACCGGGCCGAGTTTGGGGAACAGGACGATGTTGCCGGCGATGAACATCACGCCCATGAACCCGCCGAGCCATGCCCACCACGGTTGCGAGGCGGCCGTCGATAAGTCTGGCACCAGTGCCCCACTCGCACCCCAAGAAATAACGGAGGCGACCACCACCGCAATGATGAAGGACACAAACGTCGCGCCGATCGGCGAGCCGACGCTTTGCCGCAGCCGGGTGTTAATCGCGGTCTGGACGGGCACGATCGCGCCCACCAGCATGGCCAAAAGCAGCAGCACTGTGTTCTCCTCCCTCAAGCTGAACAGGCAGCCGGGGCGAAATGCGCCCGGCTGCCTGCCCTACACGTTGCGACGGCTACTCGTCCGTCGGGATCGTGTCCATGTTCTCCAGCATCTTGGCCACGTAGCCGGTGTTGAACTCGCCGGAGCGGAACTTCTCACTGTTGATCAGCTGGGCCTGGAACGGCGCGGTGGTGACCACGCCGTCGACCTTGAGCTCGTCGAGCGCGCGCAGGGTGCGCTCGATGGCCTCGTCGCGGGTGTCCGCCCAGCAGATGAGCTTGCCCACCATCGAGTCGTAAAACGGCGGGATTGTGTAGCCGGTCTCGATGTGGGTGTCCATGCGCACGCCGAACCCGCCCGGGGTGCGGTAGTGCTCAATCTTGCCGGGGCGCGGGGCGAAGTTCTCGTTCGGGTCCTCGGCGTTGATGCGGCACTCGATGGCGTGGCCGCGGATCTGGATGTCGTCCTGGGTCAGGCGCAGCTTCTGCCCGGAGGCGATGCGCAGCTGCTCCTGGATCAGGTCCACACCGGTGATCATCTCGGTGACCGGGTGCTCCACCTGGATGCGCGTGTTCATCTCGATGAAGTAGTACTTGCGCTCGATGTTGTCGAAAACGAACTCGACGGTGCCGGCATTTTTGTAGCCCACCTCTTTACAGAGGTTGATGGCGGCTTCTTGGAGGCCAGCGCGCAGTTCGTCGTCAATCGCGGGCGAGGGCGCTTCCTCGATGAGCTTCTGGTTGCGGCGCTGCGAGGTGCAGTCGCGCTCGCCAAGCGCGATGGCGTTCTCGCCGTCCGCGAGCACCTGGATCTCAATGTGGCGGATGTCGGTGAGGTAGCGCTCGATGTAGACGGACGAGTCGTTGAACGCGGACTGCGCCTCGTTCATGATCTCGTTGAGGTCTTTTTCCAGCGTGTCCTCGGACTCCACCACTCGCATGCCGCGGCCACCGCCGCCAGCGGCGGCCTTAATCAGAAGCGGGAAGCCAGTTTGCTTTGCGACGTCTAAAGCTTCCCCGAACTCAGTCACCACACCGTCGGAGCCGGGCACCGTGGGAACGCCGGCTGCCTGCGCGATTTTCTTCGCCTCGATTTTGTCGCCCATGCGGCGGATGTGCTCCGACGAGGGGCCGACGAAGCCGATGTTTTCGTCCTCGACCATCTTGACAAAATCGGCCTTCTCGGAGAGGAAGCCGTAGCCGGGGTGGATGGCGTCGGCCTTGAACGCCATCGCGGCGGAGACGATCAGCTCGGGGCTGTTGTAGCTCTTGGCGGCGTTGGCCGGGCCAATGCACACAGCCTGGTCGGCTTCCTTGACCGGCAGGGAGTCGCGGTCGCCCTCCGAGTACGCGAGGATGCTCTTGATGCCGAGCTCCTTGCAGGCGCGGATGACGCGCAGCGCGATCTCGCCGCGGTTGGCAATGAGGACGCTGTCCAGCAGCTTTTCAGATTTAGCCATGGGGTACCTACTTCGGCTCGATGACCATCAGCGGCTGGCCGTGCTCGACGGCGTCCTCGTTGTCCACGAGGATCTCGGTGACGGTGCCGGCGGTCTTCGCTTCGATGTTGTTCATCAGCTTCATCACTTCGACGATGCAGAGCACCTGGCCGACCTCGACGGTGTCGCCGACCTTCACAAACGGGTCCGCGCCCGGCTTCGGGGCGGCGTAGAAGGTGCCCACCATCGGGGACTTGACCTCGATGCCGGTGCCGGAGCTTGCCGGAGCAGCAGCTTCCGGCTTCGGGGCATCTTCCTTCGGAGCCTCCGCAGGCGCCGGGGCCTCGGCCGGAGCAGGAGCCGGTTCCGGTGCCGGTGCTTCAGCCTTCGGCGCTTCCGGTGCGGCCGGTGCCGGGGCTGCCTTGAGGTGGCTCAGACCACCCGGGGTCTTGGACAGGGCGAGTTCGATGTCGCCGTACTTGATGCTCAGCTCTTCGATGTCGCCGGACTGGTTGACCCATTCAAGCAGGGACTTCAGTTCGTTGAAGTTGGTGATGTCAGACATGGTTTACTGCTCTCCTTTTTTGGTCAGGTTGATTTCGAGGTCGTCGGTCTTCAGTCGGAATTCGCCGGAGGTGGTGGTCTCGTAGATCTTCTGCACGAGCTTGGTTAGCTCGCCGCCCGGCACCCCTTCGCCTTGGCCCGCGCGGCCTTCGGCGACGAAGCGGCGCATCTCGTCGACGTTGTTGCCCGGGATGTTGGCGCGCAGCAGCAGCGTGTCGATGTCGTCGTCCGGGTACTGCTCCTTCAGGCCAGGCAGGCGCGGCTCGAGCTCCGGGCGGCCCTCCTCGATTTCGGAGGAGCCGTTGGCCTTGATCTTTTCCAGCGCGTCCGGGTCGATCGGCGCGAGCGGCTCGCCGTAGTGGCCGAGCGCGTACTTTTTAATCTCGTTAGGCACCACGGAGTAGCGCTCGCCGGAGATCACGTTCATCACAGCCTGGGTGCCCACGAACTGGGCGAACGGGGTGATCATGATCGGGTACGCCAGCTCCTCGCGCACGCGTGCGGTTTCGTAGAGCAGGTCTTCGAAGCGGTCCGACAGGCCGGCGGTGGCGAGCTGGGATTCGAAGTTGGTGAGCATACCTCCCGGCAGCTGGTGCATGTAGTGCACGCCGTCGAACGCGCGGGGCTTGCCCACCGGCTTGTCCTCGCGGTCCGCGATTTCCTGGAGCTTCTGACTGGCGTTGTCCACACGCTCGTCGTCGATGTTGACGGTGTAGCCCAGCGCGCGCAGGTCGCGGGCGAGCGCCTGGGTGGCGGGCTGGCCCTGGCCGTTGGCGAGCGGGGCGATGGAGGTGTGGATGGAGTCCACACCGAGTTCTGCAGCGTAGATGTAAGTCAGCGGGGACAGGCCGGTCAGCGAGTGGGTGTGGACCTCCAGCGGAAGGTCGTTGCCGATGGCGCTGCGGATAGCCGGGATCAGCGTCTTCATGCGGTCCGGGGTGAGCAGGCCGCCGGCGTCCTTGAGCATGATGCGGTCCACGTCGGTGCGCTCGACGAGCTCTTGGGCCTTGTCGATGTAGAGCTGGTCGGTGTGCACCGGCGACAGGCAGTAGGACAGGCAGCCGTAGGTCTCGGCGCCGAGCTCCTTGGCCAGGATGAGGGTGTCAGCGATGTTGTCGATGTCGTTGAGGCCGTCGAAAGCGCCGATGACGCGGAAGCCGTTGGCGTAGAGGCGCTCAACCCACGCGTGGATGACGTCGTCAGGCAGAAAGTCGAAGGACGCGAGGTTGCGGGAACGGACCATGGAGCGGAACTTCGTGTTCGGTGCGGCCTCGTGCACCTTGCGCACGCGCTCCCAGGGGTCCTCCCTGAGGTAGCGCACCGGCACGTCGAACTGAATCGGAGCGACCAGGTCAACATGCTCAAAGCCAGCGTTGGTCACGTCGTCGAGCAGGTCCATGATGTGCTCGGTGCGCATGCGGGTCGCCCAGATGGACTGGTGCGCGTCGCGCAGCGTGGTGTCGATGATCTTGATTTCTCGCTCACTGTCCGCCGGTCGACCACCCGCGGCGAAGATTTCAGCGAGGCTCTCTGTGCTCAGCTCTTCTGGGCTAAGTGCCATTGTTCCTCCTTAGAAACGCCAGACCGTGGCAACTGCCGAGTGGCTAGCCACCGTTGCGCACAATGTACGCCCGAAAAAGTGTGAAGCGCGACTCATTTCAGTTCAAACTTGTGAAACCGCACCTTGAGTGCACTTATGCGCGGTAAACCACTCCCCCCGTTCTGGGGTGCGCATAAAGCACGCGCGTTCGCATACCGAACACCGCTCCCGTGCCACCCATCCCGGAAACCCGCAACGAGCTGCAGTTTCTCTCCGGTGCCCCAGAAATCGAGCACTAAAAAATGACGTGCTTCGGATCATTCCGCACCCAACAACGTGATCTAGGCAATACATTTTCGGACAAACAACAGTCCCCGAAGGAGGAACCGTGAGTACGAAACACAGCTTCACAATGGGCACGACCCATATCGAGGCCGAACGCCCGGCAGACAGAAAGTCCCTCGGCGCCAGCCTCATCGGCCAGCTGCTCGAATGGTTCGAGTGGAGCTCCTACGCCGTCTTCGCCCCGTTCATCGCGGCAGCCTTCTTCGACAAATCCGACCCAACCTCGGCACTGTTGGCCACCTTCGGTGTCTTTGCTGTCGGCTTCCTAGTCCGCCCGCTCGGCGGCATCATCTTCGGCCGCATCGCAGACCGCGTGGGCCGCAAGAACGTGCTGATGATGACGATCATCATCATGGCGCTGTCCGCCGTGATCATCGGTGTCATGCCCACCTACGAGCAGATCGGCATCTGGGCCTCCATCATCCTGCTGCTGGTGCGCGTGATCCAGGGCTTCGCCCACGGCGGCGAGTCAGCCACGGCCAACAGCTACATCCCCGAGATCGCCCCGCGCGATCGCCGCGGCAAGTGGGGCTCGATGGTCTACATGTCCATCTTCGGCGGCTCAGTGATCGCCTACACCCTCGGCGGCATTATTTCGCTTGTGCTTAGCGACGAGCAGATCGGCGCATGGGGCTGGCGCATCCCGTTCTGGCTGGGCGCCGCTGCCGCGTTCGTGGCCCTGTACCTGCGCCGCCACATGCAGGAGTCCGAGCACTTCAACGAGATCCAGGAAGGCGGCGCCAAGTCCTACGACGACCTCTCGGCCACCCGCCCGCAGACCCCGGTCCGCTCCAACTGGATGAACATCCTGCTGGTCATCGGCATGGTCTCCGGTGTGACCGCAGCGCACTACACCTGGACGTCCTACGTCTCCACCTACGCCATCACTCACGCCGGCATGTCCACGCAGGGCGCGTACTGGGTGTCCGTATTCGCGCAGACCTGCGGCCTGATCGCCCTCCCGCTGTGGGGTGCGCTGTCTGACCGCATCGGCCGTAAACCCGTGATGTACACCTTCGCCATTGCGGTGGGCCTGCTGCAGATCCCGCTGATGGGCATGATCGATTCCCGCCCGTGGACCATGCTCGTCGCCGCCACCGTAGCGGTGGTGGCCGTCGCAGCCGGCGGCGCGCTGCTAGCCCCGGTGATGGCGGAGGTATTCCCCACCTCCCAGCGCACCAGCAGCATCGGCTTCGCCTACTCGCTGTCCGTGGCCGTCTTCGGCGGAACCGCACCGTACATCTTCCAGTGGTTCACGTCCCACGACCTCACGCACATTTCCGGTATCTACGTTGTGGTGCTGTGCGTGCTCACCCTGATCAGCATGAAGATCCTCCCGGAGACGAAGGGCATCGATCTCCGCGACGCCTAAGGGCTTTACGCCTCCTGCTGCTGCGCCATGCGCCAGCGGATGCCGGCCTCTAAGAACCCGTCGATGTCGCCGTCGAGGACCTTCTGCGGGTCGCCGACCTCAAAGTCGGTGCGCAGGTCCTTGACCATCTGGTACGGGTGCAGGACATAGGAGCGCATCTGGTTGCCCCAGCTGGCGTTGCCGCCGGCGCCGAGGGCATCCATCTCAGCCTTTTCCTCCTGGCGCTTCTTCTCCAACAGCTTGGACTGCAAGACGTTGAGCGCCGAAGCCTTGTTCTGGATCTGGGACTTCTCGTTCTGGCAAGTCACCACAATGCCGGTAGGGATGTGGGTGATGCGCACTGCGGAGTCGGTGGTGTTCACGCTCTGCCCGCCGGGGCCGGATGAGCGGTAGACATCGACGCGGATGTCGGAGTCCGGGATGTCGATGTGGTCGGTCTGCTCCACCACCGGCAGCACCTCCACCTCGGCGAACGAGGTCTGGCGGCGCGCCTGGTTATCAAAGGGCGAGATGCGCACGAGCCGGTGCGCGCCCTGCTCCACCGAGAGTTGGCCGTAGAGGTACTCGCCGTGCACGACGAAGGTGGCGGATTTGATGCCGGCCTCCTCCGCATAGGAGATGTCGTAGATGTCCACCTTGTGGCCTGCCTTTTCGGCCCAGCGGGTGTACATGCGCATGAGCATCTCTGCCCAGTCCGCCGCGTCCACGCCGCCGGCGCCGGAGCGGATGTGCACTACAGCTTCGCGGGCGTCGTACTCGCCGGAGAGCATGGTCTGCACTTCCAGCGAGTCAATCTGCGCGGCCACGTCCTCCAGCTCCTCGTCGGCCATGGAGGCGTCGCCTTCTTCTTCGGCGAGTTCGTACATCACCGGCAGGTCGTCGATACGCGAGCGAAGCGAGGCGACCTTCTTTAAGCGCCCCTGCACATTGGACAGCTCGGTGGTGACCTTTTGCGCGTGCGCTGGATCGTCCCAAAGCGACGGGTCGCCGGCTTGCGCCTCCAGCTCGCGGGCGCGCTCGCGCAGGACGTCCAGGTCCATCACCTTCTCAATGGTGGAAAGTGTGGAGCTTAAGTCCTTGATCCGCGTCTGAGTTTCCGGCTGCATAGGGGCAAAGTCTAGCGAACCGCCTGACGCGGCCACCAAGACGGGATACAGTGGCTTGCGACCCAACACGGGCGCCCGGGGCACCGGGCTGAGATCGCGCTGATGCCGGCGCGAGCACCGTTCGAACCTGTCTGGTTAGCACCAGCGAAGGAAGGAGAAGGTCGTGGTTCACGACATCTATGCCCATGAAATCCACCCGAAGCACTCCTACGCCCCGATTGTGAAAGACGGGCTGGAGGTTCCGGAGACTGCGATCCAGCTGGATGATTCCCCCACCGGGCCGAACGAGCCGTTCAAGATCTACCGCACCCGCGGCCCGCACGCGGAGCCGGAGGTGGGCCTGCCCAGCCTGCGAGGCGAGTGGATCACCGCCCGCGGCGATGTGGAGGAATACGCAGGCCGCGAGCGCAATCTGCTTGACGACGGCCGCGCGGCCGTCAAACGCGGCGCCGCCAGCGAGGAGTGGCGCGGCGAGTCCCGCACACCGCTGCGGGCCAAGGACGGCCAGCGCGTGACCCAGATGGCGTACGCGCGCCGCGGGGAAATCACCCGCGAGATGGAGTTCGTGGCGCTGCGCGAACACTGCGACGTGGAGAAAGTGCGCGAAGAGGTCGCCGCGGGGCGTGCGATCATCCCGAACAATATCAACCACCCGGAAAGCGAGCCGATGATCATCGGCAACGCGTTTTTGACCAAGATCAACGCCAACATCGGCAACTCCGCGGTGACCTCCTCCATCCGCGAGGAGGTGGACAAGCTGCGCTGGGCCACCCGCTGGGGCGCCGACACCGTGATGGACCTGTCCACCGGCGACGACATCCACGCCACCCGCGAGTGGATCCTGCGCAACTCCCCGGTGCCCATCGGCACCGTGCCGATCTACCAGGCGCTGGAGAAGGTGGGCGGCGTCGCCGAGGACCTGACCTGGGAGATCTTCCGCGACACCGTGATCGAGCAGTGCGAGCAGGGCGTGGACTACATGACCGTGCACGCCGGCGTGCGCCTGCCGTACGTGCCGCTGACCTCCAAGCGCGTCACCGGCATCGTCTCCCGCGGCGGCTCGATCATGGCCGGCTGGTGCCTGGCCCACCACAAGGAGTCCTTCCTGTACGAGAACTTCGACGAACTGTGCGAGATCTTCGCCCAGTACGACGTCGCATTCTCGCTTGGCGACGGCCTGCGCCCCGGCTCCGTGGCCGACGCCAACGACGCCGCCCAGTTCGCCGAACTGAAAACCATCGGCGAGCTGTGCAAGCGCGCCTGGGACTACGACGTGCAGGTGATGATCGAAGGCCCCGGCCACGTGCCGCTGAACATGATCCAGGTGAACAACGACAAGGAAGAGCAGTGGTGCGGCGGCGCGCCCTTCTACACGCTCGGCCCCCTGGTCACCGACATCGCGCCAGGCTACGACCACATCACCTCCGCCATCGGCGCGGCCAACATCGCGGCCGGCGGCACGGCGATGCTGTGCTACGTCACCCCGAAGGAGCACCTGGGCCTGCCCAACCGCGACGACGTGAAAACCGGCGTGATCACCTACAAGGTCGCCGCCCACGCAGCCGATGTGGCCAAGGGCCACCCCGGCGCGCGCGACTGGGACGACGCGATGAGCAAGGCCCGCTTCGAGTTCCGCTGGCACGACCAGTTCGCCCTGTCCCTGGACCCGGAGACGGCGCAGTCCTACCACGACGAGACGCTGCCGGCGGAGCCGGCGAAGACGGCGCACTTCTGCTCGATGTGCGGCCCGAAGTTCTGCTCCATGCGCATCTCGCAGGACATCCGCGACGAGTTCGGCGACCAGATCGCGGACCTCGGCATGCCGTCGTTCGACTTCGACGCCGACTCCCCGGCCGCGTCTTCCGACGCGCGCGAGGGCGAGCAAGAGATGGCGCGCGAATTCCGCGACTTGGGCTCGAACGTGTACCTCAAGGAGGGCGAGGAGTCCCCGACTGCGCCATAATGGCCGCGTGACCGATACGCAGCAGTTTATTTCCGACCACCGCAACGATTCCGACGCCGAGCTCGCAGCCGCGCTCGTGCGCCACGCTGGCCAGCTGGCGCTGCGCATGCGCGGCGAGGGCTTGGACGCGGAGGTGAAAACCTCCGTTTCCGACGTGGTCACGGAGGCGGACCGCGCGGCCGAGAAGTTCGTGGCAGACGTGCTCGAGGCGCTGCGCGGCGACGACGGCGTGATCGGCGAGGAAGGCGCCTCCCGCGCGTCTTCCACCGGCCGCACGTGGGTGATCGACCCGGTGGACGGCACCTACAACTTCTCCCAGGGCTCGGACTACTTCTGCTCGGCGCTCGCGCTTGTCGACGACAACTCCGCCCACTCCCCCGCCATCGGCGCCGTGCACCGCCCCGCCACGGACACCACGTGGATCGCGGCGGACGGTGTGGCCACGCGCGACGGGGTGGAGCTTGGGGGGCTAGCGGAGTCGTCGCTAGGCGAAAGCGCAGTGGTGACCTACCTGCACCCCACCTTTATGGCCAACGACGACGTGCGTGAGGCGTGGCTGCGCGTGATTTCCGGGGCGGCGACGATGCGCATGATGGGCGCCGGTTCTGTTGACCTGTCGAATCTCGCGTCCGGGCAGATGGGCGCGTGGCTGCAGCATACCGTGCCGGATTGGGACTGGCTGCCGGGCAAGGCGCTGGTCGAGGCCGTCGGCGGGCGCTGCATCAAGGTCGACGCGGGTGACGTGACCTGGTGCGTTGCCGGCAACCCGCGGATCGTGGACGAGATCGCCGAGCGCCTGCAGGGCTAGCTGCCCGGGCTAGGGCAAGCGGAACCCGCCCGGGATGTCGCCGAGCACGGCGTCCATGCGCAGCGCACCCGTCGGCGCGTGCAGCGGGCCCTGCAGCGGGGTGCGGCAGGCCACGTTGAACGGCGGGCCCCAGATGCCGCCGTTGATCATGCCGATCACGCGGTCGCCCACCATCAGCGGCGCGCCAGAGTCGCCCTGCATGGCGCAGACCTGGTTGGTGTTGCGCGCCTCCCAGTCGGTGTAGGTGAAACCGCAGGTGGTGCCGGAGGCCACGCCGGTTTTGCACACCACACCGCCCGGCTTCACCGGTGCGCCGCCCAGGTGGTTGACGGTCACGCCGTTGTAGGAACGGGTGACCTCGGCGTTGTCGGCGAGCGTGATCACGGCGTAGTCCAGCTCGCGGTTGACGTGTGTGATCGTGCCGGTGCGGCCGAGCTGCCAGGAGTCCGCGGAGCGCACCGCGTCGCCGACGTTGCCGCAGTGGCCGGCGGTAACGGCGATTTTCTCGCCGCGGTCGTTGTAGCCGGCCGCCGTGGTGGTGCACATGACTTCCTTGCCGGGCTCGGAGCCGACATACAGCGGGGTGCTCGGGCCGTAGAGGGCGCGGCCGCGTCGCATCGCCTCATCGGATTCGGCCGGGGTGCGCGGGGCGTCGAAGAAGGAGCCAGGGACGCGGTGCAGGACCTTGTCCGCCATGGGCTTTCCGGCCAGGACTTTGGACACCGGGTCGGTGCGCCACACGTAGTTGACCACGTCGCCCACCGGCGCCTCCGCCTGCTGGGCGTCCGCCGCGGGGCTGCCGATAGCCGCCGAGGTGGCAATCAGAAACGCGGCGGTAAGCAGGCGGGCGACGGACGAACGGCGCATAGCAACCCCAATCACATTGGCAACATGAGCATCAACAGAGACATTCAACCACATCCCTTTCCTCCGTGGGCTAGTAACCGCAAACGTGGCTCATGCGGGCCTGAGGCGGTACCTTGAGCGCATGCACGAAGCCGCCAACGCCGAACAGCACCAACCCACGCACCAACCCACGCAGCAACGCCCCCGCCTGATCGTCCCGGACCTCGCGCGCGGTACCGCCCTGTTGGGCATCGCGATGGCCAACGCCGCCCAGGGGTGGGTGATCAACGACTGGTCGGAGGACCAGTCCCGGGTGGGCTGGTCCGTCGGCGGCGTACGCCCGGATAGCGTGATCGACCAGATCGGCGCGGTGTTCGCCGCGATGTTCATCCACGTGCGCGGCCTGCCGATGTTCTCCACGCTGCTGGGCTTCGGCTTCGGCCTGGTCGCGGCCAGCCTGTACCGCAAGCACTACCCCGCCAAGCAGGCCCGGCGCGTGCTGTACCGCCGCTACGGCGCGCTCGCGCTGTTCGGCGTGGCGCACATGTTCCTGCTGTTCTACGGCGACATCATGCTCACCTACGGGCTGGTGGGCATCTTCCTCGCGGCGATGCTCACGCTGAGTTCGAAGACGCTGCGCATCATCGCCTACACAATCCTCGGCCTGTTCACGGCCTTCGGCGTCGCTGGCGGGATCGCCTCGTTCTACTTCGACGCCTCCGGCGGCTTCAACCAGTCTGAACCCACCGCCACCTTCGACACCTTCGGGGCGTACTTCTCGTTCAACCTGGACATGGCACTCGGGCAGCTGGTCGCGCAGCCGTTTGCGGTGCTGCAGCTGTTATCGCTTGCCATCATCGGCTACGTGTGGGCGAGGGAGCAAGTGCTTATCGACGTCCACGCGCACCGCCGCACCCTCATCACCTGGAGCATCATCACCGGGCTGGTCATCCTCTGCGTCGGCCTGCCCTGGGGCTTAGCCGCCGCGGGCGTGCTGCCGGACGAGTGGGAGCTGCCGCTGTTCGTGCTCAACCAGGCGCTCGGCTACCTCAGCGGCCCGGGTATCCTGGCGCTGCTCGCGCTGGCCACAGACGAGCTGAACAACCAGGTCCCGGGTTGGGCGCGCGCGTTCGTGGCGCTGGGCAAGCGCTCCATGTCGGGGTATCTCGCGCAGTCGTTCCTCTTCATCGCGATTTGCACCCCGGCGTTTTTGGGCATCGGCCTGGACGCCTCGGTCACCGGCAAGCTCATCATCGGTTTTGTGGTGTGGTTGATTAGCCTGCTGCTGGCGGTGGTGCTGGACCGGGCGGGCAAGCAAGGCCCGTTCGAGTGGGCACACCGCCACCTCTCCTACGGCAAGACGGGAAGGATTGAGCCGAAATATGATCAGCCTCAAATCACTGCATGAGATGACACCCATGCAGGTCCACCAGCTGTACAAGCTGCGTGTGGACGTCTTCGTGGCCGAGCAGAACTGCCCCTTCAAGGAGATCGACGACCAGGACGCCGCCCCTGAGACCCGCCACATCCTCGCCTTCGACGGCGAGACGTTGGCCGGCTGCGCCCGCGTCTTCCCCACCGAGGACGGCTCGCGCTTCGGCCGGTTTGTGGTCCATCCCGATTTCCGCGGGTCCGGCCTCGGCCCGCAGATCGTGCGCACCGGCATCGAATACACCGAGCGCTTCGACGGCGACCTCATCGTGGAGGCCCAATCCGGCCTGGTGGGCTACTACGAGCAGTTCGGGCTTGTCGCCGAGGGCGACGAGTTCCTCGACACCGGCGTCCCGCACAGAAAAATGCGGCTGGCCCGCTAGGGGCTCAAGCCGCATCGTTGCAGGTTAACCTGCTACTGGTCGGACCTGCGGTCGTCGACAAGCGTGTCGCTCTCGCCGCTGCGATTGCAAACGGCGTGTACGCGCCATGCTTGGTCCTAACTAGGTCCTAACTAGATTCTTGGCAGCGTTAACGCCCAGGCTTGATCAGCGTGCCGGCGAGAGAGGACGTGACGGCGGATCCCACCAGCACTCCGATGGTGTAGAGGATCCCGGTCACCCCCAGCATCTGCAGTAGCCAACCGAAAAACAGCGCGCCAACGACGGCGCCGGCGATTGCGACGACCCAACGTCCCATAGTGAAAACCTTCCTCAAGTTTTATCGAGAGTTTGATGGCCTGTCCGCACCACGGTACCGATTTGCTAGGCTCAGCCTCTGCAACGCGGGTGTGAAAGGGATGAAAACCGTGGCAAACAGCGTGGAAAACAACGAACAAAAACTCCTCGAGCGATTCATGTGGCTTTCCATCGCCGCAGCAGCACTGACCATCGCGCTGAAAGCGACTGCAGCGCTTGTGACGGGCTCCGTGGGCTTTCTTTCAGACGCCATCGAATCCGGAATCAACCTCGTGGCCGCCGCTGTGGGCCTGTGGGCGCTGAAGCTATCCGCCAAGCCTGCGGACGCCAACCACCACTTCGGCCACGCCCGCGCCGAATATTTCTCGGCGCAGGTGGAAGGTTCGCTGATTCTGCTGGCGTCTGTAGCGATCATCTACACCGCCATCGACAGGCTGATCAACCCCGTGCCGGTGGAGCAGCTCGGCATCGGCCTTGCGTTTACTGTGGCCGCGACGGTGCTCAACGGCGCAGTGGGTGTGCTACTTATCCGCGCGGGCAAGAAGTACCGCTCCACCACACTGGACGCTGACGGGCATCATTTGTTTACGGACGTCTGGACCACCGTCGGAGTCATCGTCGGCATGGCGCTGGTGTGGCTGACGGGCTGGCAGCCCCTCGACCCGATCGTGGCGCTGATCGTGGGCGCGAACATCATGTTCACCGGCTACAAGCTGCTCAAGGGCGCAATCCTGGGGTTGCTGGCGGAGTCGCTACCGAAGGAAGAAAACCAGATCGTCCACGCCTACCTGGACGAGTACGCCGCTGCCAACGGCGTGAAGTTCACCTCGGTGCGCACCACCGCCGCCGGCCGCGAGCGCATGGTCAACCTGGTCATGCAGGTCCCCGGCGACTGGACGGTCGCCCGCGCCCACGACCGCGCCGACGAGGTGGAGGTCGGCGTGGCCGAAGCCCTCGGCGGCGCGGAGACGATCGTGCACGTGGAACCGCTCGGGCATCCCACCCGCACCGGCCCGATGACGGTCTAGGGATCCCTTCTGCCGGGTGCCCCTCCAGCCCCCGCGCGGATCTGCTAGTTCCGTTTTTGAGCAACTAGCAGATCAAGTGTCCAACTTTACGTTTCCCCAGGTGATATTGGAACTGAACCCCAGCAACAGCGCCATCTGCTAGTTCCGTTTTCGAGCAACTAGCAGATCCGCAAATCACCGCCCGCAACCCGCCCCACCTGGACCTCGAAAACGCATAGGCTGGCGGCCATGGCTGATTCGATCAAGGATCCCGAGCTCTACGAGGCCCTGCTGCGCGAGGGCAACTCCAAGTCCAAGGCAGCCGCCATCGCGAACGCCGCGGCGCGCGACGGCCGCTCCGCAGTCGGCGAGCGCGGCGGCGAGTCCGGCTCCTACGAGGACTGGACCAAAGACGAGCTGTATGAACGCGCCCAGGAGCTCGACATCGAGGGCCGCTCCGAGATGACCAAAGACGAGCTGATCGAGGCGCTGCGTGACTAAGCCGTTTGATCTTCGCTGTTACTTCGTCACTGGCCAGGGCCCGGACATCGTGGAGCGCGCCCGCCAGGCCGCGGCCGGCGGCGCGGGCGTGATTCAAGTCCGCTCGAAGCCGATCACCGCCCGCGAGCTCTACGCGCTCTCCCGCGCCGTCGCGGAAGCGGTCCGCTCCGTCAACCCGCAGACGCATGTGCTTATCGACGACCGCGCCGACGTCGCCGCCGCCCTCCGCAACCAGGGCATCTCCGGCGTCCACGTCGGCCAGGACGACCTGGACGTGCGGGTGGTGCGCGAGCTGCTCGGCCCGGACGCGATCATCGGCCTGACCACCGGCACCCTGGAGCTGGTCCAAGCCGCCAACGAGCGCAAGGACGTGATCGACTACATCGGCTGCGGGCCGTTCCGCGCCACCCCGACGAAGGATTCCGGCCGCGCCCCGATCGGGCTGGACGGCTACCCAGAACTGGTCGCGGCGTCAGAGCTGCCGCTGGTGGCCATCGGCGACGTCACCGCCGACGACGCCTACGACCTCGCCCGCCAGGGCGTGGACGGGCTGGCGATCGTGCGCGGCATCATGCACGCGGACGACCCGAAGGCGTACTGCGAGCGCGTCGTCGCCGAGTTCGACCGGGCCTCCTAGGACAAACCAGACCTCTCGTCGGTCGAATATTTACTCATCTTTCTTGACATGGGGTGCGCGGCAATTGGGGCACTTTCCCCCGTTAAACCGGCGCTGAATCTTGGTTTCCCATTTATGCCCGCAATGTCTGCATAGCCAGCCCACTACGGTGTGACTTCGAGCGAACACCTTAGCTGGCTCCAAACTTCGTTCGTTATTGACTTCATAGTCCCATTCCTCCAACAGATCTGGGCGAAGGAATGCCAATGACTTTTCTTTGGGTGCAACTTTCTTTCTCACCCCCCGATATTGGACCCCGCAATCCCAACATCGGTGTCTCCCCTGCATGACTGAGTAGATTTTACTCTTCCGACTCGCGCCACAATCAACACAGAACCAGAAAGCTTCTACCTCGGAACCCGCCAATACTGATTCAGGAGAAAGCCCCATCTCAGTGTTCTTTTCGTAGTCCCACAGGGGCAGCAACTCGGGGTTGGTAGATGCCAGATCGTTGTATCCCAGCAACACTTGCTTCCCGTCACAGACTGGGCAGCCTGTTCCATTCCGTGTTCTCGATGCCACAATCGCTTGGTACCGGTGCTTTTCAGGACAAATCCACCACACAGAGTCATTGGAGTAGGGGCGATACTGATCCGGCGACTTTTCGTTCTCTCCGTAATCCCATTCCTGCGCCAGGGCAGGAAAAGCATCGAGCAGTGACTTTCCTTTGGCGGGTGCCCTGCGAAGTTGTGCCCTAGCCTTCGCGCTACACCTTGGACAACCCGTCCCCACTTTATTTGCAGTCCCGACACGGGCCTGAACCGACGTTTTCCAAACGTTCCCACAATCTTGACATCGCCAGTTGACCTTCCGGCTAGATCCAGGATGCAGTTGCTCAGGTCGCAATCCGTTGTTGTCTTCTGGAAGCAACTCATTCGCCAAAAGAGGATGGACGTTGGCGAGTGATTTCTCACGTTCAAAAAAAGTTAGGCGGTTAGATTGAGCTTCGGCCCATAACTGTTTTTGGTTGATGTAGCGGTCAAATGCTGGGGCGCTGAAGTTCAGTTCCCTCAATTTTTTCAAAACTTCTGCAACGGTTTCTGGGACATTTGCCCCCTCTTTGATCACGACATCATGTTCGGAAACCGGCGGCAGCGCTTCACGTATACGAACTACTGTCCATCCGTTTTCCTCAAGAAACTGGGTCTTCCTTTTGTCCCGGTCATAGTTGCTCGAATGCCAACGTCTGCCGTCGAATTCAATGGCCAACTTCCAATCGGGCGCACAAATATCGATTTGCACCCGTTTTCCTCCGATTCTCCAACGCCGCGTTTCCATATCTACAGGGACACCAACGGCCTTAAACTCACACCGTAGGACAATCTCAATTGCTGAAACCACAAGGAGACGGCACCCAGGGCATCCCGCACTCTTCACGCGTTGCTTGACAGCTGCGAAGACGGGGTGACCAGCGGAGCACACCCACCAGAATTCACGCTCACTACCTGCGCTTACCGCGGTGGGGTCGAAACCGGAAAGATGGTTTAGTTCATCAGCCCACTCTTTTGCCACGTGGGGGTGAGTAGTAGCGAGATCATTGAATCCCTTAAGCACTCGGCGTCCACCGCATATCGTGCACCCCCCTGGGAATGAGCCTTTAACTCGCCGTTTTGGTGGCATCCTTTCTTCATGCCCCAACGGGCACTTCCACCATCGATCGATTTCACTACGCGGAAAAACATCAAACGGAGTGGTACTTCCATTCCGGTCTGGATGCCAATTGCTGGAAACCAGCGGTTCAATATCTCCGAGCGATTTACCGGCTGGTGGCCGCTGTCGTAGTTTGCCACGACGTTTGCCAGCACATTTTGGGCAACCACGGCCACAACTTCGTCCGTTAACGGTTGCTTGCCAATGGTGCCCGCATTTAGAACATATCCACGCAGCTTTGAATGAGCTACGAGGAGTCGTCGTTTCTGGTGTCCTGCCCAGGGAGGCGTTTAGCTCTGCGTCCCATTCGACCACAAGATCAGGATGGACGTCCGCTAAAGACTTTCCAGGTTTCGGTTTCGACGATGGCACTGCGCACCCTCACTATCCGGCTAGAAGGAATAGCCGGAAACTATCAGGCGGCCCCGACACACCCAGAGAGTTAGATACTATGTTCCCGTGCGTGAACGACAATTCAAGTCGATTGCTAGCACCAAGAGAAGAAGTTGATATCGAACATACAAATCATTCGCGGTTGCGTCCCTTAGTGTGGTGTAACGCTTGCTGATGGTGGGCCCTGGAAAATGTAGGGGCGGCCACCGCCAGTAACCTTTCGACTCAACTACCACATCTCACCGAAAGGCACATGACGAT
>NZ_JAKRMR010000015.1:0-56548 GCF_022346205.1 Corynebacterium sp. ACRPZ | reverse complement strand
CACGGGCAGACGACCCAGCCAAAAACCTCTCAACCGCACCATCGCGGATATCAGATGGAAACCCTGCGGGCATCGGAATACCTTCCAGCCCCCAACACTCCAACTTTTTGTCCGCGCTCCCGGGGGGCGAAAATCGAGGTGCAACTAGCTGGATCCGCGGAAATGGGGGCGGGGCGGGCGCAGAGGGGCGACCGGCGGGATGGGCCGGGCTAGGCCTGGCCGGTGTGCTCGGCGATGAGGTTGGTCAGGTTCGTGATCGCCTCGTTGCTCTCCGCCTGCGGCAGCGACGCCGCCACCTGGACGTCGCGGCCCATCGCGTACCAGGTGGAGGCGGTGGTGCCGTTGGCCAGCTTCACGTCCTCGAACCACGGCACGCCGTTGACCTGGTCCAAGCGCGCGCCCGGGCCGTAGTTCTCCGGGTCGGCGACGCCACAGCGCAGCACGATCGCGTCCTGGCCTTCGGCGGACCAGGCCACGGTCTGCTCGCTCACGGCGTCGACGCGGGTGTAGCCCTCCGCGATGGAGTCGGGGGCCGCGGCGAGCAGGCTGTCGCAGCCAGCAGCGCCAGCACCGCCAGCAGCGCCGTCAGCGTCACCGGCGCCAGCGCCACCAGAAGCGAGGTCGGCGAGCGGCGCGGGGTGCTGCTCGGGGGCCGGGCCGGTCAACGCGGAAGTGTCGATGCCGGCAACGGGGGCGGCATCACCACGGAGCTGCTCCACATCGGCCGTGACGGCGAGGACGGGGGAGCGGTCCACCGTGAACCAGGTGGCCAGAGAGGAGCCCGGGGTGGCGTCGTTGACGCGCAGCCAGTGCGTGCCGTCGATGTCCTCGGGCTGCGAGTACGGGGTGTACTGCGCCGGCGCGTCCACGCCGCAGCGCAGGGTGATGCGCTCGGTGGAGGAGGCCTGCCACGCGGCGGCGCCTTCGGGGGCGGGCTCGGCCAGTTCGGCGCGTTTGAGGTCGGCGAGGGTGGACGGGAGGGCGTCGATAAGCGATGTGCACTCCGCGGAAGCGGCCTCGGGCGCGGGCAGCTGCGTCATCGCCACTGGCTGCAACGCCACGCGGTTGAAGAACACGCGCGCGCCGACGAGCACGCCGAGCACCAGCGCCACCGCCAGCCCAAGACTGACGTAGATGGTGGTGCGGTTAAATTGAGCATCATGCGCCGTGGAACCCATGGCGGCTGAGTCTAGTGAAAGGGTGCGCGCAGACGTGATCGAGACAGGCTTTCCCACTGGCGGGCCGACACTGGGCGAGCTCGGCGAGCGCGAAGTCATCGCGCTCATCCGCGCCCAGGCGCCGTCCCCGCTCAACGGCGACGACGCCGCGGTGCTCACCCAAGCGGCGCCGAACTCCCGCGTGGTGGCCAGCACCGACATGCTGGTGCAGGACCGCCACTTCACCACGCAGACCACCACGCCCTACCTGCTGGGGCGCAAAGCGGCGCTGCAGAACTTCGCGGACATCGAGGCGATGGGGGCGCGCCCGATCGCGGCGCTGATGGCAGTCTCCGCGCACCCGGATACCCCGGCGAAGGTGCTGGAGGAGCTGGCACGCGGGGTGGGCGAGATGGCGTCGGACTACGCCTGCGAGCTCGTCGGCGGCGACGTCACCGGCGGCGACTACCTGGTCGTTTCAGTCACGGCGATGGGGGCGCTCGGCGGCAACCGCCCGCCGCTGACGCTGGACGGGGCGCGACCGGGCCAGCGCGTGATCGCGCATGGGCGCCTCGGCTACTCCGCGGCGGGTCTGTCGCTGCTGCAGGCGGGTGTGGACGTGCCCGAACAGCTCGAGCCACTGGTCGCCGCGCACCAGGTGCCGGAGCTGACCCCGGGCCGCGGCGTGGTGGCGCGCGCGGCGGGTGCGTGTGCCATGACGGACAACTCGGACGGGCTGATCCGGGACCTCACCCAGCTCGCGGAGGCGTCCGGCGTGGGCATCGACCTGGCGTCCAACGCGATCGCCCCCGACCGGCTGCTGGTGCAGGCGGGCGAGCTGCTCGGCGTGGACCCGTGGGAGTGGGTGCTCGGCGGCGGTGAGGACCACACGCTCATCGGCACCATCGAAGGCTCCGCGCCGGTGGGCTTCCGCTCCATCGGTGCGGTATCCAGGAAGCAAGGCGTGCGTATCGACGGCTCCGCGCCCGCCACCGAAAAAGGATGGGAGAGCTTCTGATGTTGCCCGTGCACGAATCTTGGCAAGCGCCGCTGGCGCCGGTGGAGGACCAGATCCACGCGATGGGCGACTTCCTGCGCGCCGAGGGCGAGTACCTGCCGCGAGGCAACGACATTCTGCGGGCGTTTGCGGACCCGTTCGAGGACGTGCGCGTGCTCATCCTTGGGCAGGACCCGTACCCGACACCGGGGCACCCGATGGGCCTGGCGTTTTCCACTCAGCCCGGGGTGGCAGCACCACGCTCGCTGGTGAACATCTACAAGGAGCTGCAAGACGACTTGGGCGTCCCGCCGCGCAAGGACGGGGACTTGAGCTCCTGGTCGAAGCAGGGGATCTTGCTGCTGAACAGGGTGCTCACCGTGCGCCCGGGCGCGCCGGCGTCGCACCGCGGCAAGGGCTGGGAGGCCGTGACCCAGGCGGCGGTTGAGGCGCTGGTGGCCCGCGGCACCCCGCTGGTGGCCATCCTGTGGGGCCGCGACGCGCAGACGGCCGCGAGGTTCTTGGGCGGCACCCCGCGCATCGAGTCGCCGCACCCCTCGCCGCTGTCCGCCTCCCGCGGGTTCTTCGGCTCCCGCCCTTTCTCCCGGGCGAATCAGGCGCTGGAGAAGATGGGTGCCCAGCCGGTCAACTGGGCACTCTAAGCAGAACCTGTAAACTCTCTCAGCATGTCTGCATCTCCGCTTTCTAACGGCGCACGCCTGCTCGCATGGGCCCACCGCGCCTTAAGCGAGCTGGAGCGCAAGCGCGCGGAGATCAACGAGCTCAATGTGTTCCCAGTTCCGGATGGTGACACCGGCTCCAACATGGCGCACACGATGGCCGCGGCAGTCCAGGCCGCCGCGGAGCTGGAGGACGGCGCGGGATTGACCGAGGTCGCTGAGGCGCTGGCCGTCGGCGCGGTGCGCGGCGCACGCGGCAACTCCGGGGTCGTGCTCTCGCAGATCCTGCGCGGCCTCGCCCAGGCCGCAAACAACGGGGCGACGGAAGGGGAGATGCTCGCCGTCGCGCTCACCAACGCGGTCGGGTTCGTGGACCGCGCCATCGCGGAGCCGGTCGAGGGCACCATCATCACGGTGCTGCGCGCCGCCGCCGACGCCGCGCGCCCGAACGCGCACCTCCCGCTTGTCGACGTCGCATCCGCCGCCACCGCCGCCGCCCAAGATGCGCTGCGGCTGACCCAGACCCAGCTACCGGCGCTGCGCGAGGCCGGCGTGGTTGACGCCGGCGGGGCGGGCCTGGTGGCGGTGCTGGGCACGCTGACGGTTGAAGGGGAAGGCGAGGGGGAGCCGGAGGACGTCGGTAGGCAAACGCCCGAAACCCACGGCACCCAGGGCGAATTGGAAGTGATGTTTAGCTTCCGCGGGGACCTTGAGGCGCTAGAAGGACAGCTGGCGGGGCTGGGCGACAGCCTGATCGTCGCGCCGCTGAACGACGCCGAGGCCACGGTGCACATCCACTCCCGCGACGCCGGCAAGGTCATTGAGACCTCTTTTTCAGCAGGTGAGGTGACAGATCTGCGCTTGGAGGTGCTCACGAGCGCGGTGGCGGCCGGCGCGCCGGAGCGCCTGATCATCGCTGTCACCCCGCCCGGGTCCGTGACCAGCCTGTACGCCGCCTCCGGAGCGGTGACCGTGGTGCCGGGGCCGAACGTGGCGGCGGACATGCTGGATGCGATCACACGCTCCGGCAGCAACGAAGTGATCGTGCTGCCGAACGGGCAGCTGAGCAACAGCGAGCTTGCGGCGGTGGAAAACGCGGCGCGCGCGGTGGAGCAGTCCATCACCATCCTGCCCACGGTGCGGCTGGTTTCCGGCATCGCTGCGCTGTCCGTGCACGACCCGGCGCAGCCGTTGGCCACCGCCGCCTTCGCCATGTCCGAGGCCGCCGGCGAGATGCGCACGGCGCTGGCTTTCCGCGCCGAGAAGGGCGGGCTGACCTTGGGCGGGGCCGTTGCGAGGGGCGACGTGGTGGTTACCTCCCGCGGCGAGCACATGCTCATTGCCGACGAGCCGATGGAGGCCGTGGAGCGCGCCTGCCGCCGCCTGCTCGAGCACGGCGGGGAGCAGGTGAGCATCCTGTTCGACCCGAACGAGTTGCGCGCGGACGCGTTGGAGGAGCTCGCGGGCAAACTGGGTGTCGACGTGATGGTCTATCCTGCGGACGGACTGCAAGCCTGCGCGGAGATTGGGGTGGAGTAGATGCTGGGTTTCGAGGACACGCGCCCGCTCAACCTGGTCATTCCGCTGAAACAGGCCAAGGCGATAGGCAAGCACCTCGACATCCACACCTGCGGCGAGCTGCTGCGCTACTACCCGCGGCGCTACCTGCACTACGGCACCGGCGCCGACCTCGCCGGGGTGAAACCGGGCGACACGCTCAACGTCATCGGCACCGTCGTCGGCACCGAGCAGTTCACGTCCAAGAAGCAGCCGAAGCGGCCCATCTACAAGGTGTATGTGGACGACGGCCGCCAGATGTTTCTGGCCACCTTCTTCGGCTCCCACTACGCCCAGCGCGTACTCAAAGAGGGCCGTCGGGTGATGCTGACCGGCAAGTACGACGTGTTCCGCAACCAGCCGCAGCTGTCGCACCCGGACTTCGTGCTTCTGGACGGGCCCACGCAGGCCACCGGCGCGCTGCGGCAGCTCGGCCACTTCGGCGACATCGAGCAAATCATGAGCGGGCGTGAGTGGCTGCCCATCTACCCGGCGGTGAAAAACGTCAGCACCTGGACCATCATGGGCGCAGTCCATGCGGTGCTCAAAGAACTTCCGCCTATCGACGAGCCTCTCGGCTTCACCCCAATAGGATTCTTGCCCCTGAACTCGGCTGTCCACCAGATCCACGAGCCGGGCCCGCCGGGACCCGCCCGTGCGCTGGAGCGGCTGAAGTACGACGAGGCGCTGTCCGTTGCCCTGGCCATGGGCGTGCGGCGCGCCGACGCGGAGGCCCGCAGCGCCGAAGCGCTGCCGCGGGTCGTGGGCCGCGATGAGGACCTGCTGGTGCAGCGCTTGCCGTTCCCGCTGACCTCCGGACAGGACGAGGTGGTCGCGGAGATCACCCGCGACATGGCGCGCACCGTGCCCATGAGCCGGCTGCTGCAGGGCGAGGTCGGCTCCGGCAAGACCATCGTGGCGCTGATCGCCATGCTCCAGGCCGTGGACAACGGCGCGCAGTGCGCCTTCCTCGCGCCCACCGAAGTGCTGGTGCTGCAGCACGCCCGATCCATGACGAAGGTGCTGATGAACGCGGGCCTGCCCACGCGCGTGGTGGCGCTGACCGGGTCCATGACGGCCGCGCAGAAGCAGGACGCGCTGCTGAAGATCGTCACCGGCGAGGCCGACATCGTGGTGGGCACCCACGCGCTGATCCAGGACGGCGTGGAGTTTTTCCGCCTCGGGCTTGTGGTGGTGGACGAGCAGCACCGCTTCGGCGTGGAGCAGCGCGACGCGCTGCGGGCCAAGGCGGGGGATGAAACCCCGCACCTTTTGGTGATGACGGCGACGCCGATCCCGCGCACCATCGCCATGACCGTCTTCGGCGATCTGGCCGTGTCGACGCTGCGCGAGCTGCCCGGCGGGCGACAGCCGATCCAGTCCGCGGTGGTGCCGCAGTTCAAGCCCCGCTGGGTGGCGCGCGCCTGGGAGAAGATCCGCGAGGAAGTCGCCGCCGGCCACCAGGCGTACGTGGTGTGCCCGCGCATCGACAGCGAGGGTGGCGTGCTCGAGGTCTTCGCCGAGCTCGCGTCCACCGAGTTCGAGGGGCTCAACGTGGCGTTTTTGCACGGCCGGATGAAGGGCGAGGAGAAGGACACCGTCATGGCGGACTTCGCCGCCGGCGGGGTGGACGTGCTGGTGGCCACCACGGTGATCGAGGTCGGCGTGGACGTGCCCAACGCGACGGTGATGATGGTCCGCGAATCCGAGCACTTCGGCGTCTCCCAGCTGCACCAGCTGCGCGGCCGCGTGGGCCGCGGCGGCAACCAGTCGCTGTGCCTGTTCCACACACAGGCGGAGGAAGGTACCCCGTCGTTTGAGCGCGTGAGCCAGGTCGCGTCCACCACGGACGGCTTCGCGCTGGCGGAGCTGGACCTGCTCAACCGCCGCGAAGGCGACGTGCTGGGCACCCAGCAGTCCGGCATGCACCGCACGCTGAAGCTGCTGAACCTTGTGGAGGACTTCGAGCTGGTGCGCCGCGCCTACGATGACGCCGCCCGCCTGGTGGCGGACAACCTCGAGTTCGCCCGAGCCGCCACCGCGGATTTCATTCCGGAAGACTTCGAGTACTTGGACAAGAGCTAGGGCGTTAGAGTTGTGGCCATGAACCGCATCATTTCCGGCGAGGCCCGCGGCCGCAAGATCAAGGTGCCGCCAGAGGGCACACGTCCCACCTCGGACCGAGCGCGCGAGGGCCTGTTTTCCTCCCTCCAGGTCCGCTTCGGCTTCGTGGACATGAACGTGCTCGACCTGTTCGCCGGCTCCGGCGCCCTGGGGCTGGAGGCAGCCTCCCGCGGCGCCGCCGAGGTGGTACTGGTGGAAAACAACCCGGAGGCCGTGCGCGTCATCGAGTACAACGCCGGTGTGGTCGGCCATCCCAACGTGACCATCGAGCCGGTGAAAGCGTCGACCTACCTCGCCCGCGCGCCGCGCAACCACTTCGACATCGTGCTCGCGGACCCGCCGTACGAGCTCGCGGATGAGGCCGTCGCGGAGATGGTGGAGGCGCTGAAGCCAACGCTTCACAACGGCGCCGTGGTCGTCGTCGAGCGCCACCGCGAAAGCCCCGAAACGGCCTGGCCGAAGGAGTTCACCCCGACCGGCCAGAAGCTGAAGAAGCGCCTGTACGGCATCGCGCGCATGGACATGGCCGTGTACTCGGAAGCAGAGGTGGAGGAATAAATGACTACCGCAGTGTGCCCAGGCTCGTTCGACCCGATCACGAACGGCCATCTGGACATCGTCACCCGGGCCTCGCGCCACTTTGATGAGGTGGTGGTGCTGGTCACCGGCAACCCGACGAAGACCTCGGGGCTGTTTTCCATCGACGAGCGCGTCGAGCTGATCCGCGAGGTCATCGCGCACCTGCCCAACGTCCGCGTGGACAGCTGGGGCGGGCTGCTTGTGGACTACACCTCCGCCCACCACATCACCGCCCTGGTTAAGGGCTTGCGTTCTTCGTTGGACTACGAGTACGAGCTGCCCATGGCTCAGATGAACCGCCGCCTGACCGGCGTGGACACCTACTTCCTGCTCACGGACGAGAAGTACGGCTACATCTCGTCTTCGCTGACCAAGGAAGTGGCCAAGTACGGCGGCGACGTCACCGGCCTGGTGCCGGATTCTGTGCGCGAGGCGATGGCGGAGAAGTACCGCTAATGCTCGTCGCTTTGGGCGTCGGCGCCGCCGTCGCGGTAGGCGCGTGCCTGCAGCGCATCTCCGGCATGGGAGTGGGGCTTATCGCCGCACCGGTGCTGTCGCTGTTGCTCGGGCCTGTCGACGGCATCCTGCTGGTCAACCTCCTCGCCGTCATCAACGCGGCGACGAACACCTGGGGCATGCGCGCGGACGTGGACTGGAAGAAGTTCGCCCCGATCGCACTCGCGCTCGTCTTCGGCGTGGTCCCG
Organism: Corynebacterium sp. ACRPZ; assembly: GCF_022346205.1. Lineage (NCBI taxonomy): Bacteria > Bacillati > Actinomycetota > Actinomycetes > Mycobacteriales > Corynebacteriaceae > Corynebacterium > Corynebacterium sp. ACRPZ. The sequence continues at coordinate 48,750 of NZ_JAKRMR010000015.1, read as the reverse complement.
GGGACTTGGGTGGTGGCGAACGCGCCGACCAACGTGCTGCTCGTGCTGGTCGGGGCGCTGTTGCTGCTGGCGTTGTCCGTGGTGACGCTGGGCAAGCGGTACGTGCCGCGGGTGGAAGGGGTGGTGCCGGCGGCGCTGTCAGGTGCGATCGGCGGGTTCATGAACACCCTGGCCGGGGTGGCAGGGCCTGCGATCACGGTGTACGCGGAAGCTGCCCGTTGGCCGCAGCGGGTCTACGCCGCCACGCTGCAGCCGATCTTTTTGGTTGCCGGCACGCTGTCCTTCACGGTGAAGGTGTTCGCAGGTGCCGCCGACGTCACCGGCATCGAGCCCGCGCTGTGGGTCGCCACCCTGGCAGCCCTGGCAATCGGGATCACGGCGGGCAAGCGCCTGGCGCCCCGGGTGCCGTCTACAACCGCGCACAAAATAGCGCTGGGTTTAGCTTTCGCCGGCGGGGTGACGGCCCTCGTGCGCGGGCTTTTGACCTAAGTTTTTGTACGAATCGACAGCTGATTTGCGTTTGCCCAGGTCAGTTTCCGACCAAATGGGCAAAATGTCGATTCGTACAAAAATGCGCGCCTAGAACAGGGTGGACACGAACGCCTTGGTGCGCTCGTGCTGCGGGTTGTCCAGCACCTGCTCCGGGGTGCCGTACTCGATGATCTGGCCGCCGTCCATGAACGCGACCTTGTCGGCCACCTCGCGGGCGAACGCCAGCTCGTGGGTCACCACCAGCATGGTCATGCCCTGCTCCGCCAGCTCGCGCATCACGCGCAGCACTTCGCCGACGAGTTCGGGGTCGAGGGCGGACGTGGGTTCGTCGAAAAGCATGAGCTTCGGATCCATGGCCACCGCGCGCGCGATGGCCACGCGCTGCTGCTGGCCGCCGGAGAGCTGGATGGGGTAGGCGTCGGCCTTGGTGCCCAGGCCGACCATCTCCAGCAGCTCCATCGCGCGGGCCTTGGCTTGGTCCACCGGCTGGCCCTTGACGTGCACGGGGGCCTCGATGATGTTGTCCAGCACCGTGCGGTGGCCGAAGAGGTTGAAGTTCTGGAACACCATGCCGATGTCGCGGCGCTGTTTGGCGGCGTCCTTCTCGCTCATCTCGTGAAGCACGCCGTCGCGATCGTGGTAGCCGATCAGCTCGCCGTCGACGTAGAGGCGGCCGGCGTTTACCTTCTCCAGGTGGTTCACGCAGCGCAGCAGAGTGGACTTGCCGGAGCCGGACGGGCCGATCAGGCAGGCGACCTCACCGGGGTAGACCTCCATGTCGATGCCCTTGAGCACGTCGAGGTTGCCGAAGGATTTCCACACGTCCACGGCCTGGATCATTGGTTTTTGCTTGACGGTCATTAGCGCTGCCCCTTCTTCTGCGGTTCTTCCACGATTTCAACGTTGTTGGGGATGGTGCCCTCGGCATCAGCCAGGCTGGCCAGCTGGCGGGCGGTGAGCTGGCGGGTGGCACCCCGGTCGAAGTAGCGCTCCAGGTAGTGCTGCGCCACCATGAGCAGCGAGGTGATCACCAGGTACCAGGTGGCGGCGACCAAGAGCATCGGCACCGGTTCGAACAGCGCGGCGGCGATGTCCATGGAGCGGCCGTAGAGCTCCAGCGAGTAGGGGATGGCCACCACGAGCGAGGAGGTCTTGAGCAGCGAGATGAACTCGTTGCCGGTGGGCGGGATGATGATGCGCATGGCCTGTGGCAGCACCGTGCGGCGCATGGTCTGGCCCCAGCTCATGCCCAGCGCCTTGGAGGCCTCCACCTGGCCCTCCGGAACGGCGGAGATGCCGGAGCGGACGATCTCGGCCATGTAGGCGGCCTCGTTCAGGCCCAGGCCCACCACGGCCAGCGCGAAGGCAGAGGAGGTGAACGGGTCCAGCGGGATCTCGGTGAAGCCGAGGTTGATCGTTTCGTAGATCGCGCCAATCAGGCCCCAGAACATCAGCTGGACGTAGACCGGGGTGCCGCGGAAGATCCAGAGGAAGATCCAGCCGACGGTCTTGAACACCGGGTTCGGGCTCATGCGCATCACGGCGAGCAGCACGCCGCCGATCACGCCGATGAGCATGGCCAGCACCGTAATCGTGATGGTGTGCAGCGCCGCGGTGGCGATGCGGGTGTCCAGGAGGTAGGTGAAGTAGGTGTCCCAGCCGTAGGCGTCGTTACGCGCGGCGCCGATGACGAACCAGACCACCAGGACCACGAGTAGGGCGGCCAGCGCCCAGCGGCCCGGGTGGCGCAGCGGCTTGGCCTGGATGCGCTCGGGGCGGGTGCGCTCTTTCTGGCTCGCCGCGTACTTGGAATAGGGGGTGCTCATGCTCACTGTCCTCCCAGAGGTTGTTCGTTAATCAGGGCCTGGTCCAAGAGGCCGGTGTCGATGTTCCATTGCTCGAGGATTCGCGCGTAGTCGCCGGTGGCGATGAGGTGCTGCATCGCCGCCGCCATCGCGTCGGCCAGCGGCGAGCCCTTCGGCACCGCGAAGCCGTAGGGGGCTGCGTCGAACATCTCGCCGACCATCTCCAGCACGCCATCGGAGCGCTCCACGGCCCAGGCGGTGACGGGGGAGTCAGCACTGTACGCGTCCGCGCGGCCCACCAACGCGGCGAGTGCGGCGTTGTCGGCGGTGTCGAAAGCCAGCACCGTGATTGGGTCCTTACCGGCGGCCTCGCAGGCCTCCGACTTCGGGCGCACGTCGTCGGTGTCGGAGACGGTGGTGCGCTGCACCGACACCGTCAGCCCGCAGGCGTTGTCCGGGTCCACGTCAGCGCCAGGCTGGACGGCCCACTGCACGCCGGCGTAGAGAAAGTTGACAAAGTCGAAGGACTGGCGGCGTTCCTCGTTGTCCGTGAAACCGGACGCGCCAACGTCAAGGCTGCCCGCGGACACGGCGGGCAAGATCATGGCGAAATCCATGTCGTCGGCTTGGAAATCCATGCCCATGACCGCTGCTGCGGCGCGGGCGAGGTCGAGTTCCACGCCGATGAGCTCGCCTTGCGAGTCTTTGAACTGGAAGGGGGCGAATGGCGGGTTCGTGCCCACGTTGAGCACACCGTCCGCCGCGACTTCGGGCGGCACCATCGCCGCAATCTCAGGCACAGCGTCCGGGACAATCGGTTCCCAGCCGTCGGGGGTGCCGCCCTCCTCATTGGTCACGCAACCCGCGAGCAGCATCGTCGCGCTCAGACACGCGGCGACGCGCAGGGAGGTGGTGTGTTGCATACCGGCTCCAATACATGATGAATAATTACAATCCATCGTATATTACACCGGGGTGCAAATGCGTATCGACGGCCCCAAGGTCACCCCTGGGGCCGTCGATAAGCAAATGTTTTTGGCTACTGCTGCGCCATGCGAATACCGCGCATAACCAGCTCAATCAGCGAGCCGATCACCAGCATCCCCAAGAACACGGGGATCAGCACCGAGGTGGCCTGGCTGGAACCTGCGGAGGACTGCGCGAAATCACCGGTGAAGAAACCGGAGGACATCATCGCGGAGCCCTGGGCCTCCTGCTTCCACAGCTCGACCGGGTTAGCGGTGTCCGGGACGGAGGAGTTGCGCGCCCACGCCTGGACGAATTCTTTGCCTTCGCCCTCTTCCATGTCGTCGGTCCACTCCAAGAACATGTCGGAAGAGGAGACCTCTTTGAGCGGGTTCTTCTCCGGGTCGATGTAGAGCGGATCGTTCTCGGGGTCCTGGTCCAGCCACTCCAGGTCCGGCGACGGGTCGCCCGGCTTCCGCGGGCCCTTCTTCTTATTGTCGGTCTTGCTGGAAGAGCCTTCCTCGCTGCTGGATGAGGTGCCCTCAGCCGAAAGTTTTTCAAACGCGTCCGCGGTGTTGCGGAGAACCTCGGCATCTTCTGCGGTGATGCCGGTGCCTTCCGGCTTGGTCTGCGAGGTGGCGGACGGTGCGTTCAGGCCTGCAAGGACGAGTGCTCCGGCGGTGACGCCGGCGATGAGAGACTTGCGCATGAGGCGTATCTTAACCAATCCGTTAGAGAATGCGATGCAGAGTCTTTCGACCTGCGAAGAGGATCACCAGCGAGACCACGAGTGAAGCGGCGCCGAACCAGTACGGCACGCCAGCGCCCAGCGACGCGGCCAGCGGGCCGGATACAGCTGGCGCCACAGCGCCGCCGAGGAAGCGCATCCCCGAATAGCTCGACGACGCCACGTTGCGCGGCATCTCCGTCGCCTCCATGACGGCTTCAGTGAGCACGGTGTTGAAAACGCCACTGAAGAAACCCGCGAGAATGACCAGGACCACTACGACGCCCAACCGGTGAGCGCCAAAGCCGAGGCCGGCGAGAACTGCACTGAAACCGAGGAGTACGGTCACCACCACCGGAATCAGGCCGAAGGCGCGGGTCAGGCGAGGCGCGATGAATACCGAAGAGACGGCCAGCGCCAGGCCCCAGCCGAAGAAGACGTAGCCCAGCTCAGTCGCGCCGAAGTTGCGCCCGCTCAGCGCGGCAGCTTCCTCAATGGGGTAGGGCGAGTAGGCGAGCAGGGTGAAAAACCCGAAGTTGTAGAAAAACGCCACCAAACCGAGAGTGAGCAGGGCTGGGTCCTTGGCTGCTGCGAGCCCCGCCGTCAGCGCGACGGGCTCTGGCTTGCGCTGCGCCTTGGCCAGCAGCGTCGCAATCGCGATAAAGCCGGCCGCCATGAGCACTGCAGTGCCGTAGAAAGGTGCACGCCAGCTGATCTCACCCAGCACGCCGCCGGCGAGGGGGCCGATGGCCATACCGACGCCGATCGCGGCCTCATACAGGATCACTGCCTGGCCCGCGTGCCCGGCCGCCGCGCCGACGATGGCCGCCAGCGCCGTAGAGATAAACAGTGCATTTCCTAGACCCCAGCCGGCGCGGAAGCCGATGATTGCGTCGACGGAGCCTGCGGCGCCAGAGAGCGCCGCGAACACGACGATCAGCGCTAGGCCAATCAGGAGTGTGGTCTTGACACCGATACGCGATGAGATAAACGCACTGAAGAACATCGCCAGCGCGGTGATCAGGAGGTAGCTGGTAAACAGCAGCATCGTTTGCGTTGGGGAGGCATCCAGTTCGCGGCTGATCGCAGGCAGGATGGGATCCACCAGCCCGATGCCCATGAACGAGACGGCGCAGGCGAAGGCAAGGGCCCATACCGCTACGGGCTGTTTCAAAATGGAATGGGATGCGGATCTTTCGTGCGGCGTGTCTGTCACGCGCGTCCTCCTTCTCGTTGTCTCAATTCTTCTGTCAGCTCCGGCAGGAGCTCCGCCGCGCGCTGAAGCGTTGCGACGTCCTCCGGTTTCAACGTCTCGAAAACCGGGGCCACCGCCTCGGCTGCTGCCGTCCTGTAGTTGTGCAAAGCCTCGCGGCCGGCGTCGGTGATGGTGAGCGCTGTTGCGCGAGCATCATCGTCGACGGTGTGCCTGGCGGCGTAGCCGTCGTCCACAAGCCGCTTCATGGCTTGGCTCATTGAGGGCTGGCGAATGCCTTCCCGTGCTGCAAGCTCTCCAATCCGGAGCCCCGGTTCACGCTCGAGTGCCGCAAGCGCGCGCATGGAGACGTTGGAGAGTTCCATCCCGGACGCCTGGTAGGCGGCGCGAGTGAAGTGGCTGCCCGCCGCAATTAGCTCAACGGCGAGCACGGCGCGGTCCTCGTTGGAGTGCATAGGGAGACTATATAGGTTGCCTATGTATGTGAAAACCCCGCAGGTCAGACGCGGTCTGCGGGGTCGGCGAGAGGTGCGGGCGCTAGTCTTCGGCCTCCGCGTCGAGGCGCTCCAAGTCGCGCTGGCGACGCTTTTTACTGAGGCGCCCGAACATGGTTCCGGCCACCACTGCACCCACAACAGCGCCGACGATGGCGCCGGTAGCGCCCGCGCTGTCGAAGCTGCCGGAGGGGTCGAAACCGCCGGTGACGATCACACCCACCAGCCAGACCGCGCACAGTGTCCAGTAAGTAATGAGGACGCTGCGTGGGGTGTCACGCAGCTGGAAGATCGGTTCTGCGACGTAGTTGCGCATCCACTGTGTGCTCGCCGCACTGCTGATCAGGGGGATCAGCAAGACGATGGCCGACCACAGGGACTGCCGGGCCGGGAGCGCCCACGCGAGGATCGCGCCGACGAGCGCCATGCCGATCAGCGAGGTGAAGAAGCCCACCGAGTTTGCTTTGTGGTACGTCGCGGCTTCGAACTCGTCGGTGGCGGTGTCGTCGACGTAATTAACTATGGAGTCTCCGAAATTCTTGAACATCATTCCTCCTTGGTTTGGCCAAAGATTTCTTCAACTGACTTTTCAAACTGGCGGCAAATGTCGAGCGCTAAGTAGACGGAAGGCGAGTAGTTTCCCCGCTCGATGTTGGCGATGGTCTGCCGTGAAACGCCGATGCGGTCAGCGAGCTCCTGTTGCGACAACTCGTGCCAGCGCCGCCATTTGCGAACTGTGTTGGTGTGGTCGCCCATATGGCCTCCTTCCATTTACAGAATGTAAAGTAAAGCGTTCTGGGTGTCAAGAGCGCTTTACATCGTGGTTATAGAACTTGGCGACCTGGACTGTTTGATGTGGCTGCCTCAATGAGAGTGCTGGATGAACCAGACCTCAGCGCAAAACCAGACCTCAAGTGCAGGCGCGACCTGGGGGTTTGCAGGTGAGCTCGGCCTGAGGTCTGGATTCAGCCCACCCCGGAAAAACAAAAAGCCTCGAGACACCGTAGGAACGATGTCTCGAGACAACACAGCGTGCCCCAGGTGAGACTCGAACTCACACTGGACGGGTTTTGAATCCGTTGCCTCTGCCAATTGGGCTACTGGGGCTCCGGCCGAAAGTTTATCCCAGCGAAGTCTCTGTCACTAAATCACCTCGCCAACGGGTGAGCCTGGGCGTGTCGGGGCGGCCGCTAGACTGGCCAACCGTGAGCGATACACCCGAGAACACGAAGCGACTGTTGCTTATCGACGGCCACTCGATGGCCTTCCGCGCCTTCTACGCGCTGCCCGCGGAGAAATTCTCCACCTCAGGCGGACAGCACACGAATGCGGTCTACGGGTTTTTATCCATGTTCGCCAACATCCTGGCGGACGAGAAGCCGACGCACGCCGCCGTCGCCTTCGACGTGGGCCGCAAGACGTTCCGCACTGAGCGTTTCCCGGAGTACAAGGCGCAGCGCGAGGCAGCGCCGCCGGAGTTCAAGGGCCAGGTGCCGATTATCGAAGATGTGCTGGGTGATCTCGGCATCACCACCTTGAGTAAGGAGAACTTCGAGGCGGACGACATCGTCGCCACGCTGGTCACCCAGGCGCGCGCTGAGGGCGACTTCGAGATCGTGCTGGTCAGTGGCGACCGCGACTACATTCAGCTTGTGGACGGCACCACCACGCTGCTGTATCCCACCCGTGGCGTGTCCACCATGACCCGCTTTACGCCCGAGGAAGTGGAGAACAAATACGGGCTGACGCCTGCGCAGTACCCGGACTTCGCGGCGCTGCGCGGCGACCCGTCGGACAACCTGCCCAGCGTGCCCAAGGTGGGGGAGAAGACCGCCACGAAGTGGATCTCGCAGTACGGCAGCCTCGAAGGGCTCATCGAGGGCGCCGACGAGCTCAAGGGTGTCGCCGCCAACAACTTCCGCGAGCGCATCGACCAGGTCCGCCTTAACCGCGAGCTGACCCAGATGGTCACGGACGTCGAGCTGCCGGTCGCGCCGAACGACCTGGAGCTCAAACCGGCGGACGTCACCCAGGTTGCGGCGCGCTTCGACGACCTCGAGTTCGGCGTCAACCTGCGCGAGCGCGTCCTCGCCGCCGTGCCTACCGACGGCGCCGCGCCCGAGCCGGAAACCGTCGAACTCGAAGACGTCACCATCGACGACGAGCCGCTGGACACCTGGCTTAAGCCACGTCACACCGACGGCCTTGCCGTCTACCTCTCGGGCAACGCTACTCCCGGGCAGGGGGATGTGGTGGCGCTGGCGATCGTCGATAAGCAAAGGCATGGCATATCCAAGCTCGCCGCTGACCTGAGCGCCGAGGAGGACGCCGCGCTCAAGCAGTGGCTCGAGTCGGACGCGCCGAAGTTCATGCACGAGGCGAAGGCGGCGTACCACATGCTGCGCGGCCGGGGCATCGAACTTGCCGGTATCGCGCACGACACCGCGATTGCCGCGTACCTGCTGCGCCCGGGCCAGCGCACCTACGCGCTGGAGGACATCTACCAGCGCCACCTGCAGCGCCAGCTCAACGTCGGCTCCGACCAGATGAGCCTGCTCGGCGACACCGCAGACGTCGATGCCGCTGCGGCGATCCTGGAGCTGTCCGCGGAGCTGGCCAAGGAGCTGCGCGAGATCGACTCCTACGAGCTCTACGCGGACCTGGAGCTTCCGCTGGTCACCGTGCTCGCCGAGATGGAGCACACCGGCATCGCTGTGGACCTGGACGTGCTGGAAAACCAGCGCAAGGAGCTCACGCTCAAAGTGGAGCAGGTTGAGGAGGAGGCGCGTGCGCTTGTGGACGAGCCTTCGCTGAACCTGTCTTCCCCCAAGCAGCTGTCCGCAGTGCTCTTCGACAAACTCGAGCTGCCGAAGACGAAGAAGACCAAGACCGGGTACTCCACGGCCGCGGGCGAGATCGAGGCGCTGGCGGAAAAGCACCCGCACCCGTTTTTGGACCACCTGTTGGCGCACCGCGAGCACCAGAAGCTCAAGTCCACCATCGAGGGGCTGATTAAGACGGTGCAGCCGGACGAGCGCATCCACACCACGTTCAACCAGACGGTGGCGTCCACAGGCCGCTTGAGCTCCGCGGAGCCGAACCTGCAGAACATCCCGGTGCGCACAGAGGCCGGCCGTGCGATCCGCTCGGCGTTCGTGGTGGGCGAGGGCTACGAGTGCCTGCTCACGGCCGACTACTCGCAGATTGAGATGCGCGTGATGGCGCACTTAAGCCAGGACGAGGGCCTGATTGAGGCATACCGCGCAGGAGAAGACCTGCACAACTTTGTGGGCTCGCGCGTGTTCGACGTGCCCATCGACCAGGTCACCCCGGAACTGCGCCGCCGCGTCAAGGCCATGTCCTACGGCCTGGTCTACGGGCTGTCGGCGTATGGGTTGTCCAACCAGCTGTCCATCTCCGCCGGCGAGGCGAAGGACATCATGGCCAGCTACTTCGAGCGCTTCGGCGGCGTGAAGCGCTACTTGGATGAGGTGGTGGAGCAGGCGCGTCGCGACGGCTACACGTCCACCGTGTTCGGCCGCCGCCGCTACCTGCCGGAACTGAACAGTGACAACCGCGTGGCACGCGAGAACGCGGAGCGCGCCGCGTTGAACGCGCCGATCCAGGGCACGGCCGCGGACATCATCAAGGTGGCCATGCTGCGTGTGGACGCCGCGCTGGAAGGCAAAAAGTCCCGCGTGCTGCTCCAAGTCCACGACGAGCTGGTCGTGGAGATTGCCCCGGGCGAGTTGGACGAGGTGCGCGAAATTGTGGAGCGGGAGATGGACGGCGCCATCGAGCTGCTCGTCCCGCTGGAGGTCTCCGCCGGCACCGGCGCCAACTGGGACGCCGCCGCGCACTAGGAATCTGGCTGGAGCAACGCCGAGGCGGGTAGGAACGATATCGATTCCTACCCGCCTCGCGCACGGCACCCCGCCCACGGCCGTGATCCCCCGCGGAGCCTCCCCCAGCAGCTCCGAGTGCGTATTCAGTTGTGGACCTCCCCTTGGGGGAAGGGGCCGCCGGGGGTGGCCGTGACCGGGCTGGGGCTTAGATTTCACCCCTGGCCAGGTCGTCCCCCGAAAGCCAAGTGCGACCTTACCGAGGGGTAAGGAAACGCTCAACGGTCCCACAGGATAACTTCAGGATCGAACACTGCGTTAACTGGATCACAGGATAGTTGGACGGCTGGCCAGCAATTTAAGGTGGCGGGTTACGTGCAGTTCACTTGCGCGTAACGGAGTGTTTCGCCCCCGATGTGTACCCCCGGTGTGCTAGAGCAGGTCGTTGAGGGACCGGCGCTTGTTGTCGTCCTCGGACGACTCAACTTCTTCTTGGACCGCGTCCTTGAACTCGTCCTCCTCCAGGTTGGATTCGGCGGCGAGATCCTCGACTTCCTGGCCGTCTCCGGCCTCAACTGCGTCCGCGCGGCGTTCGCCCTCGTCTTTCAGCTCGTCGCGGTGGCGCAGGTAGGTCACCGTCATCACCGCCATGACGAACAGGCCGAGGTAGCCCAGAATCGGGTACAGGCTGTTCACCAACGGCTGGAAACCCGCGAAGGAGAGCCCGAACCCGACGACACAGGCGATGGCGTAGGTGGGGTAAAAGCGCTCCGGGTGCTTGCTGGTCAGGCGCTTCGCCAACGCGTAGAACATGCCTAGGCAGGTGTTGAAGACCATGAGGAAGATGACCCAGGTCATGATGAAGCCGAGCACCGGGTCGACGTTGTCGATCACGGCGAGCAGCGGCATGTCCGCGCCGTTAACGGACTCCACCTGAATCAATAGCGACGCCACCAGCAGCGCGAGCATGACCGCGTAGATCACGCCGCCGAGGATCCCGCCATACCGCGTGCTCTTCGTGTCGAACTCGTCGCCGGCCATCACCAACGCCATCGACACGCCGCACAACGCGTTCAAGCCGGTGTGGTTAAGCGCGCCCAGCCACCAGTACGGAGTGCCGTCGGCGCGGGCAACCTCCTGCTGGGCGTAGTTGCCCACCTCGCTCCAATTCACGTCCACCTGGGTGAACGAGTAGATGCTGCCAATCAGCACGAACACCACCAGCAGCGGGGTGGCCCAGCCGATGACGGAGGAGACCTTGTCCACGTCGAACCGGCCGACGACCAGCATGAGCGCGAGCATGGCCACGGCCCCGATCCAGATGGGCCACCCGAACGACTGCTTCAGGTTCGACCCAGCGCCGGCGAACATGACGAACCCGACGGAGAACATGCACGCCACCGCGGACCAATCCATGATGAACGCCGCGGGCTTGGAAGTGACGTTGTAGAAGACCTCGTTGTGCTCGCGCGCCAAAAAGTACGAGCCGAAGGTCATGAACGCCGTCGCGGCGAACAGCATGGTCACACTGGCCAGTATCACCCCGAAGAACCCGTTGGTGCCGTAGGCGACAAAGTACTGCAGCGCCTCCATGCCGGAGGCGAAACCGGCACCGACGACAATGCCGACAAATGATGCAGCGACTGCGAGGCTGCGTTTCCACATAAACGATTGCTCCCAAAACCGTTGGTATCTATCAGACTCCGCTTATGCTAGCGGTCGGGGCCAACCGGATGGACGTCGGAAAGCACCTGCGAATCATTTGCTCTAGCTGGGCAAAGTGTCTACACTCGTGCGGGCGTGTCTACGCGCGGGCGATGGCACCCACCGTAATAGGAGGGTGAGGTGGCCGTCGCAGCGTGAGATCGGCGCACGCGAGCCTATAGCACCCAAGCTGCAGGTTTACGTGGCCGAGAGAGACGCTTCTGTCCAAACACGATCTCCTATTTTTTCGGAGCACATAGAACTTATGCGCACTTCCAACGCACCCCAGGTAGCCATCAACGACATCGGTGGCCCTGAGGAATTCCTCGCCGCAGTCGACGCGACCATCAAGTACTTCAACGATGGCGACATCGTCACCGGCACCGTGGTCAAGGTCGACCACGACGAGGTCCTGCTCGACATCGGCTACAAGACCGAGGGCATCATCCTCACCCGCGAGCTGTCCATCAAGCACGACGTCGACCCGGAAGACGTGGTCGAGGTCGGCGATGAGATCGACGCACTTGTCCTGACCAAGGAGGACAAGGAAGGCCGCCTGATGCTGTCCAAGAAGCGTGCTCAGTACGAGCGCGCTTGGGGCACCATCGAGGAGCTGCAGGCCAACGACCAGCCGGTTACCGGCACCGTCATCGAGGTCGTCAAGGGCGGCCTCATCCTCGACATCGGGCTGCGCGGCTTCCTGCCGGCATCCCTGGTCGAGATGCGTCGCGTCCGCGACCTGGATCCGTACATCGGCCAGGAGCTCGAGGCGAAGATCATTGAGCTGGACAAGCACCGCAACAACGTGGTCCTGTCCCGCCGCGCTTACCTGGAGGAGACCCAGTCCGCGGTCCGCTCCGACTTCCTGCACCAGCTGCAGAAGGGCCAGGTCCGCAAGGGCGTCGTGTCCTCCATCGTCAACTTCGGTGCGTTCGTCGATCTCGGCGGCGTCGACGGCCTGGTGCACGTCTCTGAGCTGTCCTGGAAGCACATCGACCACCCGTCCGAGGTTGTCGCAGTGGGCGACGAGGTCACCGTCGAGGTGCTCGACGTCGATCTGGACCGCGAGCGAGTCTCCCTGTCGCTGAAGGCGACCCAGGAGGATCCGTGGCGCGTGTTCGCCCGCACCCACGCTGTGGGCCAGATCGTTCCGGGCAAGGTCACCAAGCTCGTCCCGTTCGGCGCGTTCGTCCGCGTCGAGGAGGGCATCGAGGGCCTCGTCCACATCTCCGAGCTGGCTCAGCGTCACGTGGAGGTCCCGGACCAGGTTGTCAACGTCGGCGAAGAGGTCATGGTCAAGGTCATCGACATCGACCTGGACCGTCGCCGCATCTCCCTGTCCCTCAAGCAGGCTGACGAGGACTACGTCGAGGAGTTCGATCCGTCCCGCTACGGCATGGCCGACTCCTACGACGAGCAGGGCAACTACATCTTCCCGGAGGGCTTCGACCCGGAGACCAACGAGTGGATGGAGGGCTACGACGAGGCTCGTCAGGCATGGGAGGCACGCTACGCCGAGGCAGAGCGTCGCCACCAGGCCCACACCGCTCAGATCGAGCGTCACCGCGCCGCTGCCGCCGAGGCCGCGGAGCAGGAGGGCGAGCAGGCCAACTACTCCTCCGAGTCTGCAGCTGCAGCTCCGGCAGCTGAGCAGGCTGAGGAGAACATCGGCTCCCTGGCCTCTGACGAGCAGCTCGCGGCTCTGCGCGACAAGCTCGCCGGCAACTAAGCACTCGCAGGCTCGTGCTTAGGAGAAACTCTTAAGCATCTTGCTTAGCGACGAGCGCCCCGCACACCACACAGGTGTGCGGGGCGTTTTGCTATCTTCGGCCCCATGAAGAAAGTGGGCCTGACAGGCGGCATCGGCAGCGGAAAATCCACGGTGGCGCGGATGCTTGGCAGCGCCGGTTTCGCCGTGGTCGACGCCGACCAAATCGCACGCGAGATCATGGAACCCGGCTCGCCGGTGCTGAACGAGGTAGCGCGGGAGTTCGGCGCGGACCTCATCGGCGACGACGGGGCCCTGAACCGCGGGGAGCTCGCGCGACGCGCGTTTGCCACCACCGAGGACACCAAGCGCCTCAACGCGATCACGCACCCCGCCATCCGGGCCGAGTCCGAACGCCGCTTCGCCGCCGCGGAAGAGGCGGGGGAGCAGGCCGTCATCTACGACATGCCGTTGCTCGTGGACCTCGGGTTGCACAAGGACATGGACCTCACCGTTGTCGTGGATGTGGACAAGGAGGAGAGGGTCAGGAGGCTCGTCGATACGCGCGGGCTCGACGAGGCCGACGCGCGGGCGCGCATGGCGCAACAGATCGACGACGCCGCGCGGCTTTCGGCGGCAGACGTCGTGATCGACAACAACGGGCCGCTCGAGACGCTGGAACCGCAGGTGGCGGCGCTTGCCGAGAGAATCAAAGGTTAGTGAACTGTACTGGCGAAATTTACCGGTGTGACACATTTCATTTACCTTGCTGCCTTAACTTTCGGTGCATGGGAACGTGGAACACGGGGCCGTTCGACAACGACTCCGCAAATGATGCCGTGACTGCGCTGGTCAACGGCACGTTCCGCATGGACCAGTTCCGCTTCGAATGCGGTTTGGGCTCACTGGGAACGGGGGAAGCGGAATCTGTGATCGCGCTCGCCGCAGTGATCAACGGCCATCTGCCGGAGGGGGTCGAGGGCAGGATCGACTACCCGTTTACCATGGACGACAGGCAGTGGATCCGCCGCCGCGCTCAGGCGGTGATGCGCCCGGGCGGCTCGGCGCTGTACTCCATGTGGGAGGAAGCCGGCGAGCTGCAGGAGTGGCTCGAAACCTCTCGCAAGTACGCCGCCTAGGCGCTCGCGGCATTGCTTATCGACGAGCGATGCCTCGCCCGACGCTCTTGGCGATACACTGGCCTGCATGGCTTTTGCTGCTGAACATCCCGTCCTCGCGCAGTCTGAGTTTCGCCCCGTGGGCGAGATTGAGCGGCGCGAGAAACCCTTCGAAGTCGTCTCCGAGTTCGAGCCCTCCGGCGACCAGCCGACGGCGATCGCGCAGCTGGACGAGCGGCTCAACCGCGGCGAGCGCGACGTCGTGCTCATGGGCGCGACCGGCACCGGCAAGTCCGCCACCGCGGCGTGGCTGATTGAGAAGCAGCAGCGTCCCACGCTGGTGATGGCGCCGAACAAGACGCTGGCCGCGCAGCTGGCAAACGAGCTGCGCCAGCTGCTGCCCAACAACGCGGTGGAGTACTTCGTGTCTTACTACGACTACTACCAACCGGAGGCCTACATCGCCCAGACGGACACCTACATTGAGAAGGACTCGTCCATCAACGACGACGTGGAGCGCCTCCGCCACTCCGCCACCTCCGCGCTTTTGAGCCGCCGCGATGTGGTCGTGGTGTCCTCGGTGTCCTGCATCTACGGCCTGGGCACCCCGCAGTCCTACCTGGACCGCTCTATTGTGCTGCGCGTGGGCGAGGAAGTGGAGCGCGACCGATTTCTGCGCCTTTTGGTGGACGTGCAATACGAGCGCAACGACATCGACTTCAAGCGCGGCACTTTCCGCGTCAAGGGCGACACCGTGGACATCATCCCGGCCTACGAAGAGGTGGCTGTGCGCGTGGAGTTTTTCGGCGACGAGGTGGACTCGCTGTACTACATTCACCCGCTCACCGGCGACGTGATCAGCCAGGAAGATGAAGTGCGCATCTTCCCGGCCACCCACTACGTGGCCACGGACGAGCGCATGGAAAAGGCAATCGAGGCTATCAAGGAGGAGCTCGCGGACAGGCTCGAGGAGCTGGAGAACAAGGGCAAGCTGCTCGAGGCGCAGCGCCTTCGCATGCGCACCGAGTACGACCTGGAGATGATCCAGCAGGTCGGGTTCTGCTCCGGCATTGAGAACTACTCGCGCCACATGGACGGCCGCCCGGCGGGGTCTGCGCCGGCGACGCTCATCGACTACTTCCCGGAGGACTTCCTCACCATCATCGACGAGTCCCACGTCACCGTGCCCCAGATCGGCGGCATGTTCGAGGGCGACATGTCGCGCAAGCGCAACCTGGTGGAGTTCGGCTTCCGCTTGCCGTCCGCGGTGGACAACCGCCCGTTGACTTTCGACGAGTTCGAGGCCCGCGTCGGCCAGACCGTGTACATGTCCGCGACCCCCGGCGACTACGAACTCGAGGCTGCCCAGGGCGAGTTTGTGGAGCAGGTGATCCGCCCGACCGGCCTGGTGGACCCGAAGGTCACCGTCAAGCCCACCAAGGGCCAGATCGACGACCTGATCGACGAAATCCGCACCCGCACCGCCAAGGACGAGCGCGTCCTGGTGACCACGCTGACTAAGCGTATGGCCGAGGACCTCACGGACTACCTGTTGGATAACGGCATCAAGGTGCGCTACCTGCACTCGGACATCGACACCCTGCAGCGCGTGGAACTGCTGCGCCAGCTGCGCTTGGGCGAGTACGACGTGCTCGTGGGCATCAACCTGCTGCGCGAGGGCCTGGACCTTCCCGAGGTCTCCCTCGTGGCCATCCTGGATGCGGACAAGGAGGGCTTCTTGCGCTCGACCAAATCCCTCATCCAGACCATCGGCCGTGCCGCACGTAACGTCTCCGGCGAGGTGATCATGTACGCCGACCAGGTCACCGAGTCCATGCAGGAAGCCATCGACGAGACGGAGCGCCGCCGCGAGAAGCAGATCGCCTACAACGAAGAGCACGGCATCGACCCGCAGCCGCTGCGCAAGGCGATCGCGGACATTCTGGACCAGGTGTATGAGAACGCGGACGCGGATGCGTCGGCAAGCTTGAGCTCCGATGCGGCCGTCGCCGAGCGCCCGGATGTGTCCACCATGGCCTCGGACGAGGTGCAAAAGCTTATCGACGACCTGACGGTCCAAATGCGCGACGCCGCCGGGGAACTGAAGTTTGAGCTTGCCGGAAGACTCAGAGACGAGATTGCAGATCTCAAGCGAGAGCTGCGTGGTATTAAAGACACAGGCAATTAGCGAAAGGAACCTGCTTTGCACACCTACAAGTCGATCGCCGTCGGTACCGACGGCTCCGCCACCTCCATGGTCGCAGTGCGTGCCGCAGCCAGCCTCGCCCGCGTCTACGGTGCCGAGCTGACCATCATCTGCGCCCACTACACCGCGTCCGGCTCGATGCTGAACTCCACCAACGCGGAGCTGTCCCGCGTGGACATCGTCACCGCCACCAACGCGCGCGAGATTCTGCGCAAGGCGGACGAGATTGCCAAGGAGGAGCAGGCCGGCAAGGTCAACCTGGTGTCCAAGGGCGGCCAGCCCGCGAACGTGCTGGTGGAGGCCGTCGGCGAATACGGCGTTGACCTGCTCGTTGTGGGCAACAAGGGCATGCGCTCCATGGCCGGGCGCATCTTCGGCAACATCCCTGGCAACGTGGCCAAGAAGGCCCCAGTGGACGTCATGCTCGTTGATACCCGGGCAGAGGGACACGACTAAACCCGCAAGGGGTACACTGACCACGCTAACCGCGTCGCATTTTTGAAAGGTGATTTCACATGGCCGATAACTACAAGACCATCGTCGTCGGCTCCGACGGTTCCAAGTCCTCTCTGCTGGCCGTTGAGCGCGCCGCGAAGATTGCAGCTGCGTTCGGTTCAACCCTCGTCATCGGTACCGCGTACTACGAGAACGAGGAAGAGGCCGCGAAGACGCTGCGTCAGGATTCCGTGACCATCCTGGGTGACCAGAAGGCGCTGGAGAACCTCGAGGGCGCAGCTGAGCACGCCCGCGCCGCAGGCGCACCGGACGTGCAGACCGCAACCCGCCCGGGCACCCCGGTGCAGGCGCTGATGGCCATCGTCAACGACAACAAGGCGGACCTGCTCGTGGTGGGCAACCGCGGCATCAACTCCCTGACCGGCCGCCTGCTGGGCTCCGTGCCGGCGGACGTCGCGCGTCAGTCCGACTGCGACGTCATGATCGTTCACACGGTCAACTAAGGCACTATTCGCCGACCACCGTCAGCGTCTGCGTGGCGCGGGTGACGGCGACGTAGAGGTCTTGCCACCCCTGTGGCGAGGCCTCTTTAATTTTGCTCGGCTCCACCACCACGACGTTGTCGAACTCCAGGCCCTTCATCTCGCCGACGTCGTCGGCGTCAATAACGGCGGTTAAGCCGTCGCGCTTCTCGACGAGGCTAAAGTCCTCCACGAACTGCACCGGCACGCCGGATTCGCGGATCGCCTCCGGGACGGTGGCCTCTGGGTCGATCTCAGCAAGGATCTTGGCGGCGTAGTCCGCGATCTCCTTCGGCGTGCGGTAGTTCACCGTCAGCTCGTGCAGGCGGAACCGGTTGCCCACAAAAGGCTCCAGCGCGTTGGTCCAGTCGTCGACGCCGGCGGGGGAGGACGTCTGGGCAGTGTCGCCCACCAGCGTCATCCACCGCGACGGGCAGCGGCGGAACACCATGCGCCACTCCATTGGGGACAGCTCCTGGGCCTCGTCCACGATGACGTGCCCGTACGCCCACGTCTGGTCCGCTCGTGCGCGCTGCGCGGTGGAGCGGGTGTCCGTCTCCCGCTGGCGGCTCGCGAGCGTCTCCGCGTCGATGACGTCGGCTGCGGAGAGGATCTCTGCCTCGAACTGGTCGTCGTCGTTGTCCGTGGACTCGGACGAGGACAGCACGTCGAGCGCGCCCTCAGCTTCGGCGACGAGCTCGCGCCATTCCTCTTCTTCCTTCCGGCGCTGCTCCTCGGGGTCGACGGTGCCGATGAGCACGGCCAGCTCGTCCACAAGCGCGGTGTCCGCGTGGCTGAACGGGGAGCCGGGCGCGCGGTACAGGGCGTCGCGGGTGTAGTCGTCGTAGTCGTGGGCGACCTCGGCGATTGCGTCCTTGTCGGTCAGCAGCGCATCCAGCACCTCCACGGGGTCTAGCTCCGGAAAGTGCGCGTCGATGAGTTGCTCTACCTGGGGGTCGTCCGCGAGGTCGTCGTGAAGCTGGTCCACATCCGCGTCCGAGAGCAGGTTCGCCCCGCCGAGCGGGTCCTCGCCGATGCGCTTCGCCAGCGCCTCCGCCAGCAGCTGCGTCAAGTGCTCCGCGAAGTAGGCGCGCGCCTGGTTATGCGGGCGGCGTGAACGACGCGCCCTCGTGCGCGCGGCCTTGACCATCTGCGGGGTGGCATCTACCGGCACCGAATCGAAGGTGAGGCGCACAGGCGCATCCGGCAGCGTCTCGTAGGACTGCACGGCGCGCTTGAGGATGGTCACCATCTCTTCCGAGCCCTTCACCTCGCGCGTGGCGATGCTGTCTTGGCCTGTGGGGGTAAAACCAGGCACGAGCTGGTCGGCGGTAGACAGCACCACGCCCGTCTCGCCGAGCTCCGGCAGCACGCGGGAGATGTACTCGAGGAACGTGGCGTTCGGGCCGAGCACCAGCACGCCGGTGCGGGTGAGCTGCTCGCGGCACGTGTACAGCAAGTATGCGATGCGGTGCAGCGCCACCGCCGTCTTGCCGGTGCCCGGCCCACCCTGGACCACCATGACGCCGCGGGTGGCGTCGCGGATGATTTCGTCCTGCTCGCGTTGGATGGTTTCCACGATAGAGCGCATGTGGCCGGTGCGGGCCTCGTTCATCGCGCGGCGCAGCGCCGCCTCGGATCCGACACCGGCATGTGAGGTCTCCGCACCGTCGCCGGAGAGCACCTCGTCGTCCACCGCCGTGACGGTGCGTCCGCGCATGCGGATATTCCGGCGCGTTTCCACGCCCTCCGGGTGCGCCGTGGTTGCCAGGTAGAACGGGCGGGCGAGGGGAGCGCGCCAGTCCAGCAGGAGGGTGCGGTAGTTGTCCTCCCGGTCGTCGATGCCCATGCGGCCGATGTAGCGCCGCTCCAAATCGGGCCGCCCCGGCACCGGGTTCTCCGGGTCGTCGTCGGCGACGTCGATGCGGCCGAAGACCAAACCGGTCTCCGCGACGTTGAGCGCGTCCAGCTTCGCGTTGAGCCCGTGGTACTCCGTTTCGCGGCGCACTAGGGCATCCGAGTCCGGATTGTCCGGGTCCACGTCGCGCTGCACCTCTTCCAGGCGCGCTTGAGCCCGCGCCACCTCGCTATCCAGGTGCGCGAAGAGCTGATCCACGTACGTCTGTTCTGTTTCCTGCATCCCCACAACAAACGGCCCCGGGGCTGGGAATATTCCCAGCCCCGGGGCCGCTAAGTAGTCCGAGTGGCTACGCGAACTTCTTCTGCGCCTTCTTCACCAGCTTCTGCGCCTTCTTCTCGGCCTTCTTGGCCTTGCGCTTCCACTTGAGCTTGGTGATCCAGTTCGGGTCAGTGTCCAACTTGTCCCAAGCGTCCTGCAGGGAGTCGATCGCGTTCTGCGCCTTGTCCTGGGCCTTGGCGGAAGCCTTGTTTACCTTGCGCTTCGCCTTGAACTTATCCAGGGCGGACGGCTGCAGGTCGTCCAGCTGGCCCTGCAGATCGCCGACGACGCTGTTGACCTTGCGCTTCGCCTTGAACTGCTGGATCTTGGACGGCTTGATATCGCCGTATGCGTCCTCGGCCTTGTCGGAGGCCTTCTCGGCAGCGTCGTCCAGCCAGTCGCCTGCGTCGGAGAGGAAGCTGGACGCCTGCTTCTTTGCGTCGCCCAGCCAGTCGTTCGCAGCGTCGCTGGCCTTGTTGGCCTTCTTCTTCCAGTCGCCCTTGTTGTCGTCGACGTAATCGGTGACCTGCTCGGTCGCGTCGGAGAACCAGTCGGACGCCTTGTCCCAAGCCTTCTCGGTCTCCGACTTGGTCGGCAGCGCCTGCTTGACGTTCTTCTGCGCGGCCTGGGCAGCGTGCTGCGCGCGCCACTTCAGGTCCGGCTTGCCGTTGTTGTCCACGGTGGCCAGCAGGACACCGCCGGCGAGGCCGAGGTCCGTCAGGGCGCCGGTGCGGCGGCGTGCCTTCTCGTCGTCGTCCTCTGCCTCCCAGAACGCGTGGCGGCCCACAACGGTAGGCAGCGCGGTGGCGGCCAGCAGGGTGGCGGACAGGCGCGGGAACTTGCCGATGGCGAAGGACGCGCCAGCGCCAGCCTTGGTAGCGCCGACGATCTGCGCGGCGGTCTCCGGGCTCTTCGGCAGGAAGCCGCGGTACTCGCGCGGGGTCAGGGCGCGCAGCTTCTTCAACACGCTGTCCGCGCTGTCCTTGTGGCCAGCCGGGTTCAGCAGGGTCTCGACACCGTCGATCACGTAGACCGAAGCCAGCATCGGGCGTGCGATTTTCCGGATCATACTCTTACCCAATCCTTACTTTTTTGTAGCTGAATGTGCTCCCGCCGAGTGTAGCGATTTTGCGCCACCGCGGTGGTGGGTTTTTCGGTTACCAGCGACGATCCCACCAGTCGTCCAGGTGCGGGCGCTCCTCGCCGAGCGTGGTGGGTTTGCCGTGGCCCGGCCAAACGACGGCCTCGTCCGGGTAGACGTCGAAGACCTTCTCCTTCACGTCGTTGAAGAGGCGGACAAAGTCCCCCTCGGACTGGGTTTTGCCCAAACCGCCGGGAAACAGCGAGTCGCCGACGAACAGGTTGACCGTGCCGTCAATCTCCGCAGTCAGGCAGGCGCCGCCCGGGGTGTGGCCGCGCAGGATGGTCACGGGGAGCGTGTGGCCGGCGAACTCGATCGTGTCGCCGTCGTTGAGCTCCACATCGGCCGGGGCAGGGATCGCCGGGGCGTCCAAGAACGGCGCGTAGTGCTTCGCGCCGGTGGCTTCGAGCACTTCCTTGAGCGCCCGGGTGTGGTCGTAGTGCCGGTGCGTGGTCAGCACCGCGGTGATCTTCACGCCGGCGTCGTCGGCCATGGCCAGGAGTTCGGGGGCGTGCGAAGCTGCGTCGATAAGCAACCCCTGCCCCTCGCTGCAGAGGAGGTAGCAGTTGTTGTCCATGTCGGAGACAGAGATATGGCGAAGGGTAAGCATGCACCCAAGGCTACTCAGGAATGTTTCCCCGCAATCGCGCGTTGGTAGCGTCTTGGGAGTACTAATCGACGAAAGCGAGAGTGACGTGGCCGAAAAGCTGACAGTGCGCGGCGCGCGCGAACACAACCTCAAGGGCGTGGACATTGAGCTGCCCCGCGACAAGATGGCGGTGTTTACCGGTCTGTCCGGCTCCGGCAAGTCCTCGCTCGCCTTCGACACCATCTTCGCCGAAGGGCAGCGCCGCTACGTGGAATCGCTGTCCTCCTACGCCCGCATGTTCTTAGGCCAGATGGACAAGCCGGACGTGGACTACATCGACGGGTTGAGCCCGGCGGTGTCCATCGACCAGAAGTCCACCAACCGCAACCCGCGCTCCACCGTGGGCACCATCACGGAGATCTACGACTACCTGCGCCTGTTGTACTCGCGCGCAGGCACCCCGCACTGCCCGGTGTGCGACGCGGTGATTGAGCGCCAGACTCCGCAGCAGATCGTAGACCGCGTGCTCGAGCTGGAGGAACGCACGAAGTTCCAGGTGCTCGCGCCGATTGTGCGCAAGCGCAAGGGCGAGTTCCAGGACTTGTTCGCCGACCTGTCGTCGCAGGGCTACTCGCGCGTGAACGTGGACGGGGAGACCTACCAGCTTTCGGACCCGCCGAAGCTGGAAAAGCAGGTCAAGCACAACATCGACGTGGTGGTGGACCGCCTCACCGTCAAGGCCAGTCAGAAGCAGCGCCTGACGGATTCCGTGGAGACGGCGCTCAAGCTTGCGGACGGCCTGGTCGGCTTCGACTTTGTGGACCTAGATGCCGACGACCCGGAGCGCGTGCAGATCTTCTCCGAGAAGATGGCCTGCCCGAACGGCCACAAGCTCAACGTGGAGGAGTACGAGCCGCGCGCGTTCTCCTTCAACTCGCCGTTCGGCGCCTGCCCGGCCTGCGACGGCCTGGGCGTGCGCAAAGAGATCGACGTGGACCTGGTCATCCCGGACCCGGACGCGCCCGCGGTGGATGCGTTCCAGCCGTGGAATTCCAGCCCGAACAAGAAGTACTTCACCAAACTCATTGAGGCGCTGGCGAAAGAGGAGAAATTCGACGCCAACGCGCCGCTGAGCTCGCTGACCAAGACGCAGCGCAAGCACCTGATCCACGGCTCGTCCACGAAAGTCAACGTGCGCTACAAGAACCGCTACGGGCGCCAGCGCTCCTACACGGCGGCCTACGAGGGCATCGTGGGCTACCTGGAGCGCAAGCTGGAGCAGACTGAGTCTGAAACGCAGAAGGAACGCCTGCTCGCGTACACCCGCGAGGTGCCGTGCCCGACGTGTGACGGTGCGCGCCTGAAGCCGGAGATCCTGGCTGTGCGCCTGGCGTCGACCACGCACGGGGAGCAGTCCATCGCGGGATTGACACAGCTGTCCATCGAGGAAGCCTCCGAGTACCTGGACAACCTGGTGCTGGGCTACCGCGAGGAAATGATCGCCGGCGCGGTGCTGCGCGAGATCCAGGCGCGCCTGCACTTCCTGTTGGACGTGGGGCTGAACTACCTCACCCTCGCCCGCTCCGCCGGCACCCTGTCCGGCGGCGAGGCGCAGCGCATCCGCCTGGCCACCCAGATCGGCTCCGGCCTGGCCGGCGTGCTCTACGTGCTGGACGAGCCGTCCATCGGCCTGCATCAGCGCGACAACCAGCGCCTGATCACCACTCTGAAGAAACTGCGCGACCTGGGCAACACCCTGGTCGTGGTGGAGCACGACGAGGACACCATCCGGGAGGCGGACTGGCTCATCGACATCGGCCCGCGCGCCGGCGAGTACGGCGGGGAAGTGGTCTACCAGGGCAAGCCGGAGGGCATCCTCAAGGCCAAAGACTCGATCACGGGCGACTACCTGGCTGGCCGCAAGGTGATCGAGGTGCCGGAGCGCCGGAGGGACGTCGATAAGCAAAGGAAACTGAAGATCATCGGCGCGCGAGAGAATAACCTCGACAACGTCAGCGTGGACATCCCGCTCGGCGTACTCGTGGCCGTGACCGGCGTGTCTGGCTCCGGCAAGTCCACGCTGGTGAACCAGATTCTGGCGAAGACGCTGCAGAACCAGCTCAACGGCGCGCGCCAGGTTCCCGGCCGGGTGAAGAAGGTCGAAGGCCTGGAGCACCTGGACAAGCTCGTGCAGGTGGACCAGAGCCCGATCGGGCGCACCCCGCGCTCCAACCCTGCGACATACACCGGCGTGTTTGACAAGATCCGCAACCTATTCGCCGAGACCCAGGAGGCCAAGGTGCGCGGCTACAAGGCCGGACGTTTCTCCTTCAACGTCAAGGGCGGGCGCTGCGAGGCCTGCCACGGCGACGGCACCATCAAGATCGAGATGAACTTCCTGCCGGACGTGTACGTGCCGTGCGAGGTGTGCGAAGGCGCGCGCTACAACCGCGAGACGCTCGAGGTGCGCTACAAGGGCAAGAACATCGCCGAGGTGCTGGAGATGCCCATCTCCGAGGCCGCGGAGTTCTTCGAGCCGATTAACTCCATCCACCGCTACCTGCAGACGCTTGTGGACGTTGGGCTGGGCTACGTCCGTCTCGGCCAGAGCGCGACCACACTGTCCGGCGGCGAGGCGCAGCGCGTGAAGCTCGCCGCGGAGCTGCAGAAGCGCTCTAACGGCCGCACGATCTACATCCTGGACGAGCCGACGACGGGCCTGCACTTCGAGGACATCCGCAAGCTCATGCTGGTGCTCAACGGCCTGGTGGAGAAGGGCAACACCGTACTGGTCATCGAGCACAATCTGGACGTGATCAAGTCCGCAGACTGGATCGTGGACATGGGGCCCGAGGGCGGATCCGGCGGCGGCACGGTGGTCGCACAGGGCACGCCGGAGGACGTCGCAAAGGTGCCCGGTTCCTTCACCGGACAGTTCCTGCAGGACATTTTGGCGAACGCCTAGGCGGGTCCTCGGCGCGCCGATTTGGTTTGTGCAGGCATGAGCATGTATATTGCTGCCTACACCGCCCAGCGCGCCCGTGTCATGCGGGTGCGGGGGCCGCAAGAGGAGTGAATCCCACCCCAAGCCGCTCACCAAAGTGAGTTGGATACGGGTCAAACGGTGCGCGAAAGACTGGTGTCTTTTCGTGTGTCATGGACGAACTCCCGCCACCCGTCAGGGTGAGCGGGTTTTTCGCGTGGGATGAGTCCGATTGCGGTTCAAGTGCGGCACGCATTGTTTCTTTACGTCTCTAGGAGTTCTCATCAGCGCTGAAGCTCGGATCAATGAACGAATCCGCGTCCCTGAAGTTCGCCTCGTCGGCCCGTCCGGCGAGCAGGTGGGCATCGTCCGCACGGACGACGCCCGCAAGCTGGCGTACGAGGCGGACCTCGACCTGGTTGAGGTAGCCCCGAAGGCCAAGCCGCCCGTGGCCAAGATCATGGACTACGGCAAGTTCAAGTACGAGCAGGATCAGAAGGCCCGCGAGGCCCGCAAGAACCAGCAGCAGACCGTGGTCAAGGAACAGAAGTTCCGCCCCAAGATTGATGAGCACGACTACCAGACCAAGAAGGGCAATGTTGAGCGCTTCCTGGAGAAGGGCAACAAGGTCAAGGTCACCATCATGTTCCGCGGCCGCGAGCAGGCCCGCCCCGAGCTGGGCTACCGCCTGCTGGAGCGTCTGGCTGAGGACATCGGGGAGCTCGGCGTTGTCGAGTCCCGTCCGAAGCAGGACGGCCGAAACATGACGATGGTCTTCGGACCGGCTCGCAAGGGCAAAAAGTAGTTCCAACAATCGACACTCTGAAGGGCTTTCACCATGAAGCAGAAGACCCACAAGGGCACCGCAAAGCGCATCAAGGTCAACGGCAAGGGCAAGCTGCGCCGCGAGCAGGCTGGTAAGCGCCACCTGAACGAGAAGCTCTCGTCGAAGCGCCGCCGCAAGCTGTCCGGCTCCACCGACGTCGCGAAGGCAGACGTCAAGCGCGCAAAGCGCCTCCTCGGCATGTCCTAAGCACTGCCCGATCAATCAACCGATTACGAGAAGAAGAAAAGGAAGTTTGACTCATGGCACGTGTGAAGCGTTCAGTCAATGCTAAGAAGAAGCGCCGCGCAATCCTCAAGTCCGCGAAGGGCTACCGCGGCCAGCGCTCCCGCCTGTACCGCAAGGCGAAGGAGCAGTGGCTGCACTCCCAGACCTACGCGTACCGCGACCGCCGCAAGCGCAAGGGTGAGTTCCGTAAGCTGTGGATCCAGCGCATCAACGCCGCTGCCCGCATGAACGACATCACCTACAACCGCCTCATCCACGGCCTGAAGCTGGCCGAGGTCGAGGTCGACCGCAAGATCCTGGCCGAGCTGGCTGTCAGCGACTTCGCTGCCTTCTCCGCTCTGTGCGAGGTTGCGAAGAACGCTCTGCCGGAGGACGTCAACGCTCCGAAGGCTGCGTAAAGCACTTTCGCTTAACGACGAAGCTCCCGCCCATCGCCGAACAGTCGGGGAAGGCGCGGGAGCTTTTTCGTGTGCGACACGCAAAAGGAAGCGCGCCCACCGCTGGGGTGGGCGCGCTAATCGCTGTGGTGGGGCTGTTTTAGAAGATGCCCTCGTTCTCGCGACCGAAGTCGTCGAGAGTGACATTGCGGGAGTCGACGTCCTGGTCGTTGTACTCGGAGTCGTCGCCGTCCAGACGGCCAGTCTGGGAAACGGTGATGTAGTTGGTCAGACGGCCTTCCTTGGTGTTGCCGTCGCCGAAGGAGAAGGAGACGAGGTCTGCTTCCTCACCCGGGTTGATGGGGTTGGACAGGGTGACCTCGAAGATGCGTGCCTGCTCATCCTCGTCCCAGCCCAGGTCGCGGGCGTAGCCGCCCTCGCGGGTGGTGGTGGTGATCAGACGGTCGACGCCCTCCGGTCCGTCCTCGGTGCGGACTGCGACGCGGAAGGTCACCGCCGGGAACTCGCCCCAGTAGCGCTCGTTGCCGACGTTCTTCACGCGCAGCGCAGTGGAACCGGCGAAGCCCTTCGCCTTCGCGGAGGAGACGGTGAAGTACGGCTCGAGGTCTAGGTCGTGCTCGGTGTTTTCGGTGGTGTTGTCGTCAGCCTTCTCGGATTCCTCCTTGGCCGCGTTTTCGTTCTCGGCGGCGAGGTTGACGTCCTTGTTGCTGACGTCGGCGGTCTTGTTGTCGTCCACCTTCTCCACGTCGTCGATGTTGTCGCCCTTGTTCAGGGTGTCCACGTCGTTGTCGTACTCAGCGTTCGGCTCGTCCTTGACCTCGGTGGTCTGCGCGTCCTTGTTCGGCGCCCAGGAATCCGCCGGGGTGTCGAAGTTCTTCACGCGGACCTCGTTCTTCACCGGCATGTTTGCGACCCACGCGGTCGGGGTTGCCCAGGTGCCGTTCGGGCGGCAACGTTGCTGGGTGCCGGTCATAGTGACGGTGCGGAAGCCGTAGGTTGCCTCACCGGTGTTGCCTGCCGGCACATCGTATGGGCCGACGGTCTGGCCGACGTTCCAGGACAGCTCAGCGGAGACGTCCCAGCCGAGCGCCTTCGCCACGGAGTAGCCGATGTTGCCCTCGATGCCGTCCTTGGAGCCGGAGCCGCCCAGGTTCAGCGTCTCAGTCTTGGAGCCGTTGACGGAAGCGGAGACAGTCTGGGTGCGGGAGAGGTCCTGCTGCAGCGGGATTGCCTCGTCGGAAAGGTTCGTGGTGGAGATGGTGCCCACCGGCAGGAAGTTGTCCTTCACCTTGTACACGACGGTGCGGTAGTCCTCGGTGGAGTTGCACACCGGGCGCGGGTTGAGCACGTTGGCCTTCAGGTGGTCGGAGCCACGGTAGGTGTGGACGATCGGGAGCTTGTCGTTGTTCGCCGGAGTCTCGGGAGCGGACTCCTCAAGGGTGGTTGCGTTCGCGGGAGCGATGGCAGCGCCGGCCATCAGAGCGCCGAGAAGCGCGGTAGTGATGCGTCGGGTCTTACGGGTCATACGTTGTCCTTTCCTGTGAAGCTACCGCCAGCGTCGCTAGCAGTTCGGGGTGATTGCTTGCAGGGGTCAACGTAAGGACGTTGCAGTCGAGTGACAAGGAAAATCCGGGGTCTCGGCACCTTCGTGCCCGATGCCGATACTTTCGTTCAGAACTAGGGAGGGACTACTGCGCCTGCGGCCCGCGGCCGTTGAGGACGGTTACCACGAGGTCGAGGCGGGAAGAGACTCCGTAGGCCGAGAGCAGCTTCGAGACCATCTTCTTCACGGTGGACTCGGAGTAGTTCAGGTGTTTTGCGATGTCGGCGTTGCTCAGGCCGTCGCAAAGCAGCTCAAGTACCTTTTGCTCGGTATCGGAAACACCCGCAGGCACATTGATCGCAGCCTTTGAGCGCTCGGGAGCAGCTTGCGGAGCTTGTGCCTCCCGCTGAGAGAGGTGGGGGAGCAGCTTGTTCATCGCGGCAGGTGATATTACGGTGCCACCGGCGACCGCCTGCCGTACCGAAAGGATAATTTCCTCGCGCGGCTGGCTTTTGAGAATGTAGCCGCGGCCGCCGTGGTCGAGAATGTCGAGCATCGCGGTGTCGTTGTCCAACGAGCTAATCGCCAAAAAGGCCGGGGCGGCACCACGCGCGGCGAGGTTGCGCAGCAGCTCTGCGCCGCCCATGTGCTGCATGTAGACGTCGGAGAGCACTACATCGACGTCTAATTCAGGGATGCGCTCGAGCGCTTCGGATCCGTCCGAAGCGGTTTCGACGACGGTGATCCCTTCGGCGCTGTCGAGGTAGCTTTTCAGCACCTCGCGGACGAGCGGATCATCGTCGACGAGGAAAACCCGGATTGGGTGGTCGGGTGTGGTCATCTCGGTGCGATTAGCACCACAGACGGCCGAGCATGCCACCGCACTCGAAGGTGTCGCCGATGGCGCCAGCTGCGTAGGGGGTTGCGACAACCTGCGCTTCAGCAGATGCCGCAGGTGCGACGGCGATGAGGCCGGTTGCAACCAAGGCGGAGGCGGCGAGGCGAGCAAACTTGCGCATTTGCTTGTCCTTTCGTGAACTAAAGCTGTAAATCGCTACATCGAATTATGAGTGCTTACGGTAACAGCGCGCAATTATTTTGGGCGCTTAGGGGAGAAGTCGGTACGAAAGTACCCTCCGGGTTCAGCGCTGATCTACTTTCGTTCCTTCGGCACGGTGAGGTGGTAGCGGAATGCCTCGCCTTGGTAGCCGGCGTCGAGAGTGGCACCGTCCTCAGCCAACAGGGAAGCAACCTCCCCTAAGCCGACTCCGGTGCTCATCTCAACTGCCTGCTCTTGAGGGGCGCCGAAATTTTGCACCAGGATCTGCACGTCGTGGTCGTCTTCGACTGCGGCAACAATCACTGGGCGGTGCTTATCTGCGTACTTGATCACGTTGGTCTGGATCTCACGCAACGCACCTGGAGCGTGCCGCAAGGCAATCGAATTCAAGCCTTCACCATGCATGCCACTTTCCGTGACCGCGTAGCCGTGGCTGCGCAACGTGTCCGAAAAGGATCGCAAGCAGTCGTCCAATGTGGGGGTCCTCATGGCGTTGTCCGCGCTGAACTCCGCGGGATCGTTGGAACGCATGAAGCGGATGAGTTGACGGACTTCCTGCATGGAACGTCGGGCGTCCTCTGCGATGAGTTTCGCCGCCTTGGCTGTTTGCTCGTCCCCCGACATCGCCAAGGACTCGCTCCGGAGCACGACCGAAGTGAGTGAGGATGCTACGGAACCGTGCAATGCCTTCACCGTTCGTTCCCGTTCACGCTCGAGTTCTGTCTTCAGCCGTTCGGCCTGGCGTTCACGAGTAATAAGGAAGGCGCGAAAGATCCAGCCCACTGCCCACGCAACAAGGAGTAACACGAACAGAAAGGTTGCTGTCTCAAACGAAATGGGGAAGTAGACGCCGGAGGGAAAGTCTGTCTGTGCGAGATACCAGAGATAGGCCAGCAGTGGCAGGCTTAATCTGGCGGGAACACGCAACCCCACGACAGCGGCGATCGCGAACATGCCGATGATGATGACCGCGCTCCGATACTCCGGTGCAACATTGGAGAATTGCAGTAAGAAGCCGTACCCCAACCCTGCGGTGATCGGTGCGAAGAACGCGGCAACGATGAGGAAAACCGCGTAGAGCGCCACCGCGAACCGCGACCACTCAACGGCAATCGGCGCCCCGGGCAGAGCCACTAGGCCCAGCGCATAAAGCAGGGCGGCGAGCGCAAAACCGATGCGCCAAGGGCGCGCCGCCGGTGAAAGAAGGCGGGCGCGCACGAGCTCCGGAAACGTAGGCACGGCAAACAGCGTAGCGCCCGCAACGTAGTCTGTAGCCATGCCATTGGATTTCCAGCAGCCGTTCACAGAGCGCACTCCGCGTGTGGTTAATGCGGGGAAGTTGAAGCGGGCGCAAGCTCGTCGTAAAGCTAAGGCTTTCTTGGCTGAGGGGGAGAACGCTGTTGAGGCGGCCGTGGCCACGGGGGCGGCGACGGACCTCTTCGTTACCGAGGCCGCAGCTGAGCGCTTCGAGGAGATCGTGCGGGCGGCGGGCTACATGGACGTGTACACGCACGCGATCACCGATAAAGCTGCGGACTCGCTTGCGGACGCGGTGACGTCCACCGGCATTTTTGCGGTGTGCCGCCCGGTGCTGTGGACTGTGCCCAAGATTATGAAGGGCCGGCCGAAGCTGGTGGCGGTGTGCGTGGAAACCAACGACCCGGGCAACGCCGGCACGATCATCCGTATTGCGGACGCTGTGGGTGCGGACGCGGTGATTTTCGCCGGCGACACCGTGGACCCGGAGGCTCCCAAGGTGGTGCGCTCGACCGCGGGCTCGCTGTTCCACATCCCCGTGGCGCGCGACCGCGATGTCCGCCGCGTGATCAGCCAGCTCGACGACGCTGGTCTGTCCACCTTCGCCACCACTATGAACGGCGAGGTGAACCTTGCGCAGCCGGGGGAGACGCTCGCGCAGCCGACCGCTTGGCTGTTCGGCAACGAGGCGCATGGGCTTGACGACGACATCCTCGCGGCCGCCGACCACCGCGTTTCCATCCCGATCCAGGGCAGCGCTGAGTCGCTGAACCTGGCCACCGCGGCGAGTATCTGCCTGTGGGAGTCGTCGAAGGCGCTCGCGGAGGACTAGCTTTATCGGCTGGGTTTGCAGCGCCCGCCCTCGCGCGGTCGCTGTGTCGGCCGATAGGTAAAGTGGTGGACGCTTTTGAACCGACACTGCTGCGGTCTGTATAAACAGCGCAGCGCACTTGTGGAAAGGTGCGGGTGAACACGAGCGTGGCCGACAACGCAAACCCAACTCCGGAAATTGAACTGACCGAGGACGCCCTGAATAGGGCAGCGGACGAGGCGATCGCTGCCTTTGAGGCGGCCGAGGACCTCGCTGCGCTGGAAGATACGCACCGCGCGCACCTGGGGGAGAAGGCCCCGATCCCGCAGGCCCGCCGCGCGCTCGGGACGCTGCCGAAGGATCAGCGCAAGGATGCCGGTCGGTTCGTCAACATGGCCCGCGGCCGCGCAGAAAAGGCCTACGCGCAGCTGCGCGTACAGCGCGAAGCGGAGCACCGCGAGCGTCAGCTGCGCGAGGAGAAGGTGGACGTCACCCTGCCCACCTCCCGCACGCAGGCTGGGGCGATGCACCCGATCACCACGCTGTCCGAGCACATCGCGGACATCTTCATCGGCATGGGCTGGGAAGTCGCGGAAGGCCCCGAGGTGGAGGCGGAGTACTTCAACTTCGACGCGCTGAACTTCATCCCGGACCACCCGGCCCGCACGCTGCAGGACACCTTCTACATCGGCGAGGAAGGCTCCAAGCAGGTCATGCGCACCCACACTTCGCCGGTGCAGGTGCGCACGATGCTTGAGCGCGACGTGCCCATCTACATCGCGTGTCCGGGGCGTGTGTTCCGCACCGACGAGCTGGATGCTACCCACACCCCGGTGTTCCACCAGGTGGAGGGCCTAGCTGTGGACAAGGGCCTGACCATGGCGCACCTGCGCGGCACCCTCGACCACCTGGCCAAGGTGCTGTTCGGCCCGGAGACGAAGACCCGCATGCGCACCAACTACTTCCCGTTCACCGAGCCGTCCGCTGAGGTGGACGTGTGGTTCCCCAACAAGAAGGGCGGCGCAGGCTGGATCGAGTGGGGCGGCTGCGGCATGGTCAACCCGAACGTGCTGCGTGCGGTAGGCATCGACCCGGAGGTCTACTCCGGCTTCGCGTTCGGCATGGGCCTGGAGCGCACCTTGCAGTTCCGCAATGGTCTGTCGGACATGCGCGACATGGTCGAAGGCGACGTCCGTTTCACCATCCCGTTCGGCGTGCAGGCGTAAAGGAGACTCTCGATAATGCTCATTTCCAAAAACTGGATCGTCCGCCTGCTGCAGAACGCAGGTAACAAGGATTTCAACCCCACCGACGAGGAGCTCGACGCGGGCTTCGTGCGCGTCGGCTTCGAAACCGAGGGCTACGCGCCGCTTCCGGAGGTCACCGGTCCGCTGGTCATCGGCCGCGTGGAGGAGATCGAGGAGCTGACCGGCTTTAAGAAGCCGATCCGTTACTGCCAGGTGAATGTCGGCCAGGCCAACGGCACCGGTGAGCCGCAGGGCATCATCTGCGGCGCCCGCAACTTCAAGCAGGGCGACTTGGTTGTCGTCTCGCTGCCGGGCGCGGTGCTGCCGGGCGGGTTCGAGATCTCCGCGCGCGAGACCTACGACCACATCTCCGCAGGCATGATGGCCTCCGCGGCCGAGCTCGGGCTCGCCGCGAAAAGCGAGGGCATCATTACGCTTCACGACGGCTCCGCCACCCCCGGTCAGGACGCCCGCGAGATTCTGGGCTCGGACGACACCGTCTTCGATGTCAACGTCACTCCGGACCGCGGCTACGCCCTGTCCGCCCGCGGCCTGACCCGCGAGATCGCCTCCGCCTTCGACCTGGAGTTCTCCGACGTGGCGCAGGATCCGGCAATCGCTGGCATCGACATTGCTGGCGTGCCGGCTCCGTCTGGCGAGACCATCGCGGTTTCCGTGGAGGAGTCCACCAAGGCCAAGCGGTTCGGCGTGCGCACTGTCGAAGGCATCGATCCGAACGCGACCGCACCGTTTTGGATGCAGCGCGAGCTTATGCTCGCCGGCGTGCGCTCGGTCAACGCCGCGACGGACGTGACCAACTACGTCATGCTGCTGACCGGCCAGCCGATGCACGCCTTCGACGCCGACAAGATTTCCGGTGGCCTGCGCGTGCATAACGCCACCGACGGCGAGAAGTTTGAAACGCTCGACCACGTCGAGCGCACGCTGACCGCAGAAGATGTGGTGATCAGCGACGACAACGGCATTCAGTCCCTTGCCGGCGTCATGGGCGGCACCACCTCCGAGATCTCGGACGAGACGGTCAACGTCCACTTCGAGGCCGCGACCTGGGACCCGCTGACCGTGGCTCGGACCGCGCGCCGGCTGAAGCTGAGCTCGGAAGCCTCGCGACGCTTCGAGCGCGGCGTGGACCCGCAGCTCGTGGAAAACGCTCTCGACATCGCTTGCGCGCTGCTGGTGGACATCGCCGGTGGCACGATTCACGCGGGCAAGACGCTGGTCGGTGACGTCGAAAAGCGTGAGGCGATTGCGATGCGCGCGACGCGCCCGGCTGAGCTGATCGGTGTGGATTACGCACGCGAGACCGTGGTGCGCCGCCTGGAAGAGGTCGGCTGCGAGGTCGCTGGCGACGGCGAGGAGCTTGACGTCACCCCGCCGACTTGGCGCACCGACATCACCGTGCCGGTGGAGCTGGTCGAGGAGGTCGTGCGTCTGGAGGGCCTGGACGCCATCCCGTCGATCCTGCCCACGCCCCGTGGCGGCCGCGGTTTGAGCCCGCTGCAGCGCCGCCGCCGTGCGGTGACCCACGCGCTGGCGTACTCCGGCTACGCGGAGATCATCCCCACGCCGTTTATCGCCAACAACACCTTCGACGCCTGGGGCCTCGACGCGGACGATCCGCGCCGCAACACCGTCAAGGTGCAGAACCCGCTCGATGCGGACTACGGCATCCTGGGCACCACGCTGCTGCCGCCGATGCTGGAGGCCGCAGGCCGAAACGTCGCGCGCGGCCGCGGTGATGTGGCCATCTACTCTGTGGCGCAGACCTCGGAAAAGCGCGCGGACGTCTCGCCGCTGCCGGACGTTTCCGAGCGACCGGCGGACGAGGTTGTCGCAGAACTTATCGAGTCACTGCCGAAGCAGCACCTCCACGCCGCGACCGTCGCGCTGGGCAACACGGAGCTGGAAGGCCCGTGGGGCAAGGGCCGTGCCTACGAGTGGTCCGACGCTGTCGAGGCCGCCCAGCTCGTTGCTCGCGTGTGCGGCGTCGACCTGGATGTCGAGGCTGCCGAGTACCTGCCGTGGCACCCGGGCCGCTGCGCAGCGCTCAAGGTTGACGGCGAGGTTGTCGGCCACGCCGGCGAGCTGCACCCGCAAATCCTGGAGAAGCTGAACCTGCCGGCGCGCACCTGCGCGATGGAGATCGATCTGACTGCCATCCCGCTGGCTGAGCGCCTGCCTGCGCCGCGTCTGTCCGCATTCCCGCTGCTCAACCAGGACATCGCCCTTGTTGTTGACGAGGCTGTGGCGGCCGAGGACGTGCGCCGCGTAGTCGAGGAGGGTGCGGGCGAGCTCGTCGAAGCAGTCACGCTTTTCGACGTCTACCGTTCCGACAACCTCGGCGAAGGTAAGAAGTCCCTCGCGTTCGGCTTGGCGTTCCGCGCCCCGGACCGCACGCTGACTGAGGAGGAGGCCTCCGAGGCACGCCTGAAGGCAGCCGAGTTGGCCAAGGAGCGCTTCGGCGCAGAAATGCGCGGCTAAATATTTTTCCGTGAATAACTTCCACGCGACTGCATAACTGTTACACTTGCGGCCATGTCAGAAGGCAAGGTTGTCAAAGTAGCGGTCGCGGGGGCCACGGGCTATGCGGGCGGTGAAATTCTCCGCCTGCTGCTGGGCCACCCGGCGTATCTCGCGGGCGAGCTGGAGATCGGCGCGCTGACCGGCGCGTCCAACGCCGGCCAGCGTGTCGGCGAGCTCATGCCGCACCTGCCGGAGCTGGCCGACCGGGTCATCGAAGAGACCACCGTCGAGGTGCTCGCCGGCCACGACGTGGTCTTTTTGGGGCTGCCGCACGGCCACTCCGCGGCCATCGGCGCAGCACTTGGCGAGGACGTGACCGTCATCGACTGCGCCGCCGACTTCCGCCTGCGCGACGCTGAGGCCTGGCACGAATACTACGGCTCGGAGCACGCGGGGGCGTGGCCCTACGGGCTGCCGGAGTTGCCGGGGCACCGAGAGGACGTCGCAAAGGCAACACGCATCGCTGTTCCCGGGTGCTTTCCCACGGGGGCCACGCTCGCCGCATGGCCGGCGGTGCAGGCTGGCCTGATCGAGCTGGATCTGACGGTGGTGGCCATTACCGGCGTGTCCGGGGCCGGCAAGAAGGCCAAGGTGGACATGCTTGGCGCGGAGACGATGGGCTCGCTGAAGGCCTACAGCGTCGCCGGTGCGCACAGGCACACACCGGAGATTGCGCAGAACCTCGAGGAGGTCGCGGACGGTCAGGTCACCGTGAGCTTTACTCCGGTGCTCGCGCCGCTGCCGCGCGGCATCCTCACCACTGTTACCGCACCGCTGGCACAGGGCGCGGACGCGGAGGCGGTGCGCACTGCATACGAAAAGGCCTACGCCGAGGAACCGTTCGTGCACCTGCTGCCTGCCGGCCAGCAGCCGCAGACGCAGCACGTGGTGGGCTCCAACATGTGCCACGTCCAGGTCGAAGTGGATCAGGCGGCCGGCAAGGTTGTGGCCACCAGCGCTATCGACAACCTGACCAAGGGTACCGGGGGAGCGGCGGTGCAGTGCATGAACCTCGCGCTCGGGTTCGAGGAGAGGGCGGGTCTGTCGCGAGCCGCGGTGGCTCCGTAACCGCCGACGAGACACGCCATCCCTCTATTCCCTGAAAGGACCCCTCCATCATGAGCACTCTTGGAGTCACCGCACCGCAAGGCTTCTCCGCCGCCGCCACAAGCGCGGGCCTGAAGGCATCCGGCAACCCGGATATGGCCGTCGTCGTCAACGAAGGTCCCGAATTCGCCGCGGCCGCGGTTTTCACGCGCAACAAGGTCTTCGCCGCGCCCGTGAAGGTCAGCCGCGCTGCGGTAGCAGCCGGCGAACTGAAGGCTGTGGTCTTCAACTCCGGCAACGCCAACGCCTGCACCGGCGAGCAAGGGCTGCAGGACGCGCAAACTATGCAGCGGCTTACGGCCGAAGGTGTGGGCGCAGAGCCCGCTCAGGTGGCCGTCTGCTCCACCGGCATCATCGGCGATCTGCTGCCGATGGAGAAGGTGGAAGGCGGCATCGCGGCCGTCGTCAATCAGCTCGGCGACCACGGCGCGGACGCCGCCGAAGCCATCCGCACTACCGATACCGTCGCCAAGCAAGTGCTGGTCAAGGGCGACGGCTGGACTATCGGCGGCATGGGCAAAGGTGCCGGCATGATGGCGCCGTCGCTGGCGACGATGCTGGTGTGCCTGACCACCGACGCGAAGGTGGAGGCCCAGGCGCTGCAGACCGCGCTGGAGCGCGCCACGGCAACCACCTTCAACACCCTGGACATCGACGGTTCTACCTCCACCAACGACACCGTCATCACGATGACTAGCGGCGCGAGTGGGGTATCCCCGGACCAGGACGAGCTGGACGCGGCGGTGTACGAGGCCTGCGCACAGCTGGCGGCGATGATGCAGTCCGACGCCGAGGGCGTGACCAAGCGTGTGAGCATCACCGTCGAAGGCGCCGCGGACGACGAGCAAGCGCTCAACGCCGCGCGCACCATCGGCCGCGACAGCCTGGTCAAAACGGCGATGTTCGGCTCCGACCCGAACTGGGGCCGCGTGCTCGCCGCCGTGGGCATGGCGGACGCGGAGATGGACGCGGACAACATCTCGGTGACCTTCAACGGGCACACCGTCTGCGAGTACTCCGCCGGACTCCCCGGCGCGCGCGAGGTGGATCTGAGCGGGGCGGACATCGCTGTGGTGGTGGACCTGGGCACCGGCGGCGAGGGGCGCGCGACGGTGCGCACGACGGACCTGTCGCACGCCTACGTTGAGATCAACTCGGCCTACAGCAGCTAGGAGGTGCGAGACATGATGCCGAATCTGACCAATGAGCAGCGCGCCACTGTGCTGGCGGAGGCGCTGCCGTGGCTTCAGCATTACCGCGACAAGATCGTGGTGGTGAAGTACGGCGGCAACGCCATGATCGACGAGGACTTGAAGGCCGCGTTCGCCGCTGACATGGTGTTTTTGCGCACCGTGGGCGCGAAGCCCGTGGTGGTGCACGGCGGCGGGCCGCAGATCACCCAGATGCTCGGCCGCTTGGGGCTGGACGGCGGGGAGTTCATCGGCGGGTTCCGCGTGACCACCCCGGAGATTCTGGACGTGGTGCGCATGGTGCTCTTCGGCCAGGTGGGCCGGGACCTGCTGGGCAAGATCAACTCCCACGGGCCCTACGCTGTGGGCACGTCGGGCGAGGACGCCGGGCTGTTTACCGCCAAGCAGCGCGAGATGGTCGTCGACGGCCAGCCACAGGACATCGGCCTGGTGGGCACGATCACGGACGTGAACCCGGAGGCGGTGATGGACATCATCGAGGCCGGCCGGATCCCAGTGGTCTCCGGCATCGCACCGGGGGAGCACGGCGAGGTGTACAACATCAACGCCGACGAGGCCGCGGGTGCGCTCGCCGCAGCGATCGGCGCCGAGCGCCTGGTGGTGCTCACCAACGTCGAGGGGCTGTACACGGACTGGCCGAACAAAGACTCGCTGCTGTCCAAGATTGAAGCGGGCGAGCTGGCCAAGATGTTGCCCGGCTTGGACACCGGCATGATTCCCAAGATGGAGGCCTGCCTCACCGCGGTCCAGGGCGGGGTGAAGGCGGCGCACGTGATCGACGGCCGCGTGGCCCACTCGGTGCTGCTGGAGCTGCTGACGATGGGAGGCGTTGGCACCATGGTGCTGCCGGACGACTACGACCGCGCGCACTACCCGGACGGCACAATTTTCAGAAAGGACGACGCATGAGCGAGTTTTCTTCGCGCTGGACTTCCGCGCTTTTAGATACCTACCCCGCGCCGCCGGTGGAGCTCGTCTCCGGCGAGGGCTCCACGGTCACTGACGCGGAGGGCGACACCTACATCGACATGCTCGCCGGCATCGCCGTCAACGCGCTCGGCCACGCGCACCCGGCCATTGTGGACGCGGTCAGCGCGCAGGTGGCGACGCTTGGCCACGTCTCCAACATCTTCGGCTCCCGGCCGGTAGTTGAGGTCGCCGAGGCGCTGCGCGCCCGGGTCGGGGACAAGACCGCGCGGGTGTTTTTCTGCAACTCCGGCGCCGAGGCGAACGAGGCCGCCTTCAAGCTCGCGCGCCTGACCGGCCGCCGCCGCATCCTCGCAGCTGAGCGTGGCTTCCACGGCCGCACCATGGGCTCGCTCGCACTGACCGGCCAGCCGGACAAGCGCGCGCCGTTCGAACCCATGCCGGCAGGCGTCGAGTTCTTCCCGTACGGCGACATCGAGGCGCTCGAGGCCCTGGTGCAGCAGGACCCGGGCAACACCGCCGCGATCATCCTGGAGC
The DNA here is from genome assembly GCF_022346205.1 of Corynebacterium sp. ACRPZ. Lineage (NCBI taxonomy): Bacteria > Bacillati > Actinomycetota > Actinomycetes > Mycobacteriales > Corynebacteriaceae > Corynebacterium > Corynebacterium sp. ACRPZ. The sequence continues at coordinate 10,892 of NZ_JAKRMR010000015.1, read as the reverse complement.
CCATCCAAGGCGAAACGGGAGTCATCCCCGCGCCGGAAGGTTTCCTCACAGCGGTGCGCAATCTTTGCGACGCCCACGGGATCCTCTTCATCACCGACGAGGTCCAAACCGGCGTCGGACGCACCGGCGATTTTTTCGCCTTCCAGCACGAGGGCGTCCTGCCGGACGTGATCACCATGGCCAAAGGATTGGGCGGGGGACTGCCCATCGGCGCGACCATCGCCCGCGGCAAGGCAGCGAAGCTGTTCACCCCGGGCTCCCACGGCACCACCTTCGGCGGCAACCCCGTCGCCTGCGCCGCAGCAAAAGCAGTGCTGGGTGTCGTCGACGAGGCCTTCCTCGCCGAGGTGCGCCGCAAGGGGCAACTGCTTACCAGTGCAGCTTCGCAGATCCCCGGTGTCGCCGAGGTCCGCGGGCGGGGTCTGATGCTCGGGGTGGTGCTGGATGAGGCGGTGGCGAAGCTCGTCGTCAAGCATGGGCTTGAAGAAGGCCTGATTGTGAACGCACCGGGCGACGACGTCATCCGCCTGACGCCGCCCCTAGTGATCAGCGACGATGAGATTGTTGAGGCGGTAAAGCGCCTCGCCCGCGCAATCGACGCAGCGAAAGAAAGGAGCTAAACCGATGGTCAGACACTTCCTGGCAGACGACGACCTGACACCCAACGAGCAAGCGGAGGTGCTCGCGCTGGCTGCGGAGCTGAAGCGCGAGCCCTTCTCGCGCCGGCCGCTCGAGGGGCCGAAGTCGGTCGCGGTGCTGTTCGATAAAACCTCCACCCGCACCCGCTACTCCTTCGACGCCGGCATCGCGCAGCTGGGCGGGCACGCGATTGTCACCGAAAGTGGCAACTCGCAGATGGGCACGAAGGAGAACTACCAGGACACCGGCGCGGTGCTGTCGCGGTTTGTGGAGGCGATTGTGTGGCGCACCTACTCCCATGACAACCTGCGGGAGATGGCGGAGACGGCCACCGTGCCGATCGTCAACGCGCTGTCCGACGACCTGCACCCGTGCCAGATCCTCGCGGACCTGCAGACGGTGGTGGAGAACTTCTGCCCGGATGAGGGCCCGGCGGGGCTGAAGGGGCTCAAGGCCGTCTACCTGGGCGACGGGGACAACAACATGGCCAACTCCTACCTCATCGGGTTCGCCACCGCCGGGGTGGACATCACCGTTATCGCCCCGGAAGGCTTCCAGCCGCGCGAAGAGTTCGTCGAACGCGCACGGCGCCGCGGCGAGGAAACCGGGGCGAAAGTCGCCGTGACCTCGGATATCGCGGCTGCGGAGGGCGCCAACGTGGTCATCACGGACACGTGGGTGTCCATGGGTATGGAGGAAGACGGCAAGGACCGCCGCACGCCGTTTTTGCCGTACCAGGTGGATGCTGCCCTGATGTCGCGCGCGGCGGAGGATGCAATATTCTTGCATTGCCTTCCCGCGTACCGCGGGAGCGAAGTCGCCGCGGACGTCATCGACGGGCCGCAATCGCGCGTCTTTGATGAAGCGGAAAACCGCCTGCACGCCCAAAAGGCGCTGCTGGCCTGGCTTTTGGAGCACCAAGTATGACCCAACCTGTATCCCGCACTGCGCGGCAGGCGAGAATCCTCGAGCTGCTCGAATCAACCCGCGTGTCCTCCCAGGTGCAGCTGTCCGAGCTGCTGCTGGACGAGGGCATCGACATTACCCAAGCCACCCTCTCGCGCGACCTCGACGAGCTCGGCGCGAAGAAGGTGCGCCCCCGCGCAGGCGGGCGCGCCTACTACACCGTGGGCGGCGAGGCAGATTCGCTCGAAGCGGCGCACTCCGGCCCGCGCGAGAAGCTGCGCCGCATGATCGAGGAGCTGGTCGTCTCCGTCGACTACTCCGGGCAGATCGCCGTGGTGCGCACGCCGCCGGGCGCCGCCCAGTATCTGGCCAGCTACATCGACCGCGTGGGGCTCGACCAAGTGGTCGGCTCCATCGCTGGCGATGACACGGTCTTCGTGGTCGCCCGCGAGCCCCTCACCGGGAAAGAGCTGGCGCAGCAGCTGTTCGGGCTGAAGGAAAACGTCGGCGAGTAGACATTGCGGCGCCGATCGCATAATTTTACTTACACTGAATAATTCTGAATCGTCCTGGAATTCGAAGGAGAACTTTCCCCATGACTAACCGCGTTGTGCTCGCGTATTCGGGCGGCCTGGACACCTCTGTCGCCATCCCATACCTCGCCGAAATGACCGGCGGCGAGGTCATCGCCGTCTCCCTGGACCTGGGCCAGGGAGGCGAGGACATGGAGTCCGTGCGCCAGCGAGCGCTGGACTGCGGCGCTGTCGAGTCCATTGTGGTGGACGCCAAGGACGAGTTCGCCGAGGAGTACTGCCTGCCCACCATCAAGGCCAACGGCATGTACCAGGGCGAGTACCCGCTGGTCTCCGCAATTTCTCGCCCGCTGATTGTCAAGCACCTGGTGGAGGCCGGCCACAAGTACGGCGGCACCCACGTCGCCCACGGCTGCACCGGCAAGGGCAACGACCAGGTCCGTTTCGAGGTCGGCTTCCTCAACCAGGATCCGGACCTGGAGATCATCGCCCCGGCCCGCGACTACGCCTGGACCCGCGACAAGGCCATCGAGTACGCCGAGGGCAAGGACCTGCCCATCGAGCAGTCTGCGGCTTCGCCGTTCTCCATCGACCAGAACGTCTGGGGCCGCGCGGTTGAGACCGGCTTTTTGGAGGACCTGTGGAACCCGCCGACAAAGGACCTCTACGCCTACACCGAGGATCCGGCGCTGGGCAACGCCCCGGACGAGGTAATCATTTCCTTCGAGGCAGGTAAGCCGGTGGCTATCGACGGCCGCAAGGTCACCGTCCTCGAAGCCATCGAGGAGCTGAACCGCCGCGCCGGCGCCCAGGGCATCGGCCGCCTGGACATGGTGGAGGACCGCCTGGTGGGCATCAAGTCCCGCGAGGTCTACGAAGCACCGGGTGCTGTTGCGCTGATCACCGCGCACAAGGCGCTCGAGGATGTCACCGTCGAGCGCGAGCTGGCCCGCTACAAGCGCCTCATCGACGCCCGCTGGTCTGAGGAAGTCTACGACGGCCTCTGGTTCGGCCCGCTGAAGCGCTCCCTGGACGCGTTCATCGAGTCCACCCAGGAGCACGTCACCGGCGACATCCGCATGGTGCTGCACGCCGGCAAATGCACCGTCAACGGCCGCCGCTCCAACCACTCCCTGTACGACTTCAACCTCGCCACTTACGACACCGGCGATTCCTTCGACCAGACCCTGGCCAAGGGCTTTGTGCGCCTGCACGGTCTGTCCTCCCAGATCGCCAACAAGCGCGATCGCGCGGCCGGCTCCGACCAGGAGAAGTAGTCGATGCAGCAGCACAAGACCAACGAGGGCGCGCTGTGGGGCGGCCGCTTCTCCGGCGGCCCCTCGGAGGCGATGTTCGCCCTGTCCGTGTCCACCCACTTCGACTGGGTGCTCGCGCCCTACGATGTGCTCGCGTCCAAGGCGCACGCGAAAGTGCTCAACAAGGCAGGTTTGCTTAGCGACGACAACCTCACGGTGATGCTCGACGGCCTCGACAAACTCGGCCGCGATGTTGCCGACGGCTCGTTCGGCCCGCTGCCCACCGACGAGGACGTGCACGGCGCGATGGAGCGGGGCCTGATCGACCGCGTCGGTCCCGAGATCGGTGGTCGCCTGCGCGCGGGCCGTTCCCGCAACGACCAGGTTGCGGCGATGTTCCGCATGTGGCTGCGCGACGCACTCCGCGGCGTGGCCCAGGACGTCTCGGACCTCATCGACGCGATCGTTCAGCAGGCCGAGGCGCACCCGGACGCGGTCATGCCGGGCAAGACCCACTTCCAGGCCGCGCAGCCGATCCTGCTCGCGCACTCCCTTCTGGCCCACGCCCAGCCGCTGCTGCGCGACCTGGAGCGCATCCAGGACGCGGACAAGCGTCTTGCAGTTTCGCCGTACGGCTCCGGTGCGCTGGCAGGATCCTCACTGCACCTGGACCCGGAGGCGATCGCCGCAGAGCTCGGCTTCGACTCCGCCACCGATAACTCCCTTGATGGCACCGCGTCGCGCGATTTCGCGGCAGAATCGGCGTACGTGCTGGCGCAGATCGCGATCGACGTCTCCCGCTTCGCCGAGGAGATCATCGCCTGGTCCACGCCGGAGTTCGGCTACGTCACCCTGCACGACGCGTGGTCCACGGGCTCGTCGATCATGCCGCAGAAGAAGAACCCCGACGTGCCGGAGCTCGCCCGCGGCAAGGCTGGACGCTTGATTGGCAACCTCACCGGTCTTTTGTCCACGCTGAAAGCGATGCCGCTGGCGTATAACCGCGACCTGCAGGAGGACAAGGAGCCGCTGGTGGATTCGGTGACCCAGCTGTCCATTCTCTTGCCGGCGTTCACCGGCCTGGTGTCCACCCTGACGTTCCACGAGGACCGAATGCGCGAGCTGGCCCCGGCAGGGTTCACGCTGGCGACGGATCTGGCCGAGTGGATGGTGCGCCAGGGCGTGCCGTTCCGCGAGGCCCACGAGGCATCCGGCGCCTGCGTGCGCATCGCGGAATCCCGAGGCGTGGACCTGGTCGACTTGACGGACGAGGAACTGCAAAGCGTCGATAAGCGATTGCTTCCGGAGGTCCGCGAAGTGCTCACCGTTGACGGTGCGGTGGCATCCCGCGACACCCGCGGCGGCACCGCGCGCCCGCGAGTGGAGGAGCAGCGCGAGCGTGTGCGGGAGGCGAACAAGGCCGCGCGCGAGTGGGCGACAACGCCGGTGCGCGCGCAGTAGTTCGTCGATTGTGGCGCGCATCTCGGCCCGGCCATTTAGCATGTGAGATATGAATGTGCCGAGCAGCCATGACGCCAAGCCCCGGGGACGGAAAGTCTCCGTGGTGCTTGGCGTCATTTTAGTTGGGGTGGTCATCGCCGCCGTCGCGCTGGGTCGGGGGCTGTTGCCCTTCGGCGACGGGGATGAAGGGGGAACAACCGGCGGGTCCGGCGGCAAGCTGACGCAGCTGCACGGCGTGATCGGCTCGGAAAAGCGGGCCTATTTCGAGGACCCCGACGTGGTGGCCCGGCTGGAGGAGCTGGGGTATCGCGTCAGCGTCACCACCGCCGGCTCCCGCCAGATCGCCACCACCACGGACATCGCGGAGCAGGACTTCGTCTTCCCCTCCTCGGCGCCGGCGACGCAGAAGGTGCGCGAGCAGGGCAGCGGCTATTCCGTGGACTTCCCGTTCTTCACGCCGATGGCGGTGGCGAGCTGGAAGCCGATCGCTGACCTCCTCGTGGCAGAAGGCGTGGTCAGCGAGCAAAACGGCGCGTACACCCTGGACGTGAACAAGTACATGGACCTGGCCCGTTCCGGCAAACGTTGGCGTGATCTGGGCGAGGCGTACCCGTCGCCACGCAATGTGCAGATCCGCTCCACGGACATCCGCACCTCCAACTCCGCGGCGATGTACCTGTCGCTGCTGGCGTGGGAGGTGGCCGAGCGCGACCCGGAGCGCAGGGACGACGTCGGGTACCTCATCGACGAGATCGCCCCGTTCTTCACCGCGCAAGGGTATAGCGAGGCGTCCTCCTCGGGGCCGTTCACGGACTACCTGAGCCAGGGCATCGGCGCGGCGCCCATGGTGATGGTCTACGAGGCGCAGTTCTTGGGCGAGCAGATGCGGCCGAACTCGCGCATCCGGGACGACATGGTGCTGCTGCACTTGAGCCCCACCGTGCTCGCGAACCACGGCATCGTCGGTGTCTCGGAGGGCGGCAAGGAGCTCGGTCGCCTGCTGTCGAACGACCCGCAGCTGCAGCAGCTCGCCGCGCGCCACGGGTTCCGCCCCGCGAACTCCGGCAGCTTGGCGCAGGAACTCGAGGACCGCGGTCTCGAAGCGCCTTCCGACTACGTCAATTCCATCGACCCGCCCTCCTACGACAGGCTCGAGCAGCTCATCGACGGAGTGGGACAACGCTACGCCGGAGCGCCCGCGCCGGTGAAGGAGGACGACCAATGAAACGCCTATTCGCGGCGCTCGCCGCCCTGATGTCGCTCATGCTCGCCTCGTGCGTCTCGCTCGACGGCGGCACTTCCGGTTCCTCGGGCTTCGGCGCTGGCTCCGGTTCCGGCAAGTCGGCGGACCTGACCATCGTCGCCGCGACAGAGCTGAAGGATCTCGAGGGCCTGGTCGACCAGGCCGCCAAGGACCTCGGCTTCTCCATCGACATGCAATTTCCCGGCGGCACCCTGGACAACTCGCAGACCCTCAAGCGCGGCGACTTCGACGGAAAAGTGGACGCCACCTGGTTCGCCACCAACCGCTACGTCAACCTCATTGGCGCCACCGACAAGCTCGACGGCGAGACGAAGATCGCCACCAGCCCCATAGCGTTCGGCGTCTGGGAGGACAGCGCCAAGCGCCTCGGCTGGGACGCCAAGCAGCCCACGTGGGCGGAGTTCGCCGCAGCCGCGGAGGCCGGGGAGTTCAGCTTCGGCATGACCAACCCGCAGGCGTCCAACTCCGGGTTCTCCGCGCTCGTCGCCGTTGCCACCGCGCTGGCGGACACCGGCGACGCCATCGCGCCGGCGGACCTGGAGCGCGTGGGCCCGCGCCTCGAGCAGCTGTTCCAGGCCCAAACCATGGTCTCCGGGTCCTCCGGGTGGTTGGCCGAGGCGTTCGCCGACGATCCGGAGCGCGCGGACGCGATCGTCAACTACGAGTCCACGCTGCACCAGATGCGCCAGCAGGGCCAGCCCATCGAGGTCGTGGTCCCGGCCGACGGCGTGATCTCCGCGGATTACCCCCTGTCCGCGCTTTCGCAGCCGGCGAATGCGGACGCGCGGGAGCGCGTCGAGAAGCTTGCGAATTGGCTCCTGGAGCACCAGCCCGACATCGCCGACACCTTCCGCAGGCCGGTGACGCAGGTGGACAACCTGCCCGCGGAGATCGCGGACCAGCAGGTCATCGAGCTGCCGTTCCCCGCGAACGAAGGCGTGGTGAACGAGCTCCTGTACGCCTACGACAACTCCTACCGCCAGCCCGGCACCACCACGTTTGTGCTGGACACCTCGGGTTCGATGGAGGGCCAGCGCATCGCGTCGCTGAAAGACATCATGCATTCGCTTATCGACGGCTCCGCTTCCACCCTCACCGGCGACGTCTCCCTGCGCGACCGGGAGAACGTCACGCTGCAGTCCTTCGACAGCAGGCCGAACGACCCCGTGACGGCGCGGTTCTCCCACGAGGACCCGGCGGCGGCCGCGGAGCTGACCAACTACGTGGATGGGCTCAGTGCCAGCGGCTCCACGGCGATGTACCAGACGCTGCTTGAAGCACTGCGCGAGACGGATCCGGCCGGCGGGATTCCGTCGATAGTCCTGCTCAGCGACGGCCAAGACACCGTCGGGCCCCGCTTTTCCAAGTTCAAGGAGGAGTACGAGCAGCTGCCGGCCGCACAGCGGTCCGTGCCGGTGTTTGTGATCCTCTACGGCGACGCTAGCGAGTCGGAGATGCGTGAACTGGCGGAGCTGACCGGCGGCGAAGTGTTCGACGCGCTCGGCGGCGACCTCGCGGCGGCGTTTAAGGAGATCCGTGGCTTCCAATAATGTTTCAGGCAACGCGTTCGCCCGCTACTTTGCGTCGCCGAAGAACCAGGTCGGGCTGGTGCTTGCCATCCTGGTGGTTGTTCTGCACCTGGTGGTGGGTATCGGTGTCTACTGGCCGGTGGCGGCGCTGGCGGCCTACGGGGCGGGCGCGGCGCTGACCCCCGCGCGCACACCCAAGGAGCTGCCCGTGGCGCCGGCGGAGCCCACCCCGGTGGTGCTGGAGCGGTCGCTGCAGGAGACCTCCAGGCGTTTGGGCGGCGCCCGCCCGCCGCGCCAGGTGATGGCCCAGGCACGTGCGCTCGAAGACACTGTCCGGTTCGTACTCTCGGAATGGGAGCACCTGGAACCTACCCCGGAGCACCGCCAGACGATTTGGAATGTGGTGAAGGTGTACTACCCGGAGGTCGTCGATACGTATCTCGATGCCCCGCAGTACCGCGACGCCTCCGCGGTGCGGGTGGTAGTGGACTCTTTGACCACGCTCACGCGCGCGGCAGGACGGGTGCGGCAGGGCATATTGGACGACAACCTGCGGGCGATGGATTCCCAGGCGCAGTTTTTGAGGGAGGAGCTCGGGGAGTTGCCCGGACTCGACGACAGCTACCGCGGCGGCGACGGGTACGATCCGAAACCATGAGTCTGGATCCGAAGCTTCTCAGCGTCCTCGCGTGCCCCAAGGACAAGGGCCCGCTGGAGTACAACCAGGAAAAGCAGCTCCTGGTCAACGAACGCCTCGGAATTGCCTATCGCATCGACGACGGCATCCCGGTTTTGCTCATCAACGAAGCAGAGCCCTACACCCCCGCGAACTAGAAGAAAGCGACCATGACTTCCACCAACATCATTGATGAGCTGACCTGGCGAGGGCTGATCAACCAGTCCACCGACCTAGACAACCTGCGCGAAGCCGCGCAAGCGCCGATCACCCTGTACTGCGGCTTCGACCCGACCGGCCCGTCGCTGCACGCCGGCCACCTCGTGCCGCTTCTGATGCTGCGCCGCTTCCAGGAGGCCGGCCACACACCGATCGTGCTGGCCGGCGGCGCCACCGGCATGATAGGCGATCCGCGCGACGTAGGGGAGCGGTCCATGAACTCCGCGGACACCGTGAAGGATTGGGCGGAGCGCATCTCCGGCCAGCTCAAGCGCTTCGTGCACTTCGACGGCGACAACGCCGCGAAGCTGGTCAACAACAACGACTGGACCAAGGACCTCAGCGCGATCGAGTTCCTGCGCGACATCGGCAAGCACTTCTCCCTGTCCACCATGCTGGGCCGCGAGACGGTGAAGCGCCGCCTGGAAAACGACGGCATTTCTTACACCGAGTTCTCCTACATGCTGCTGCAGGCCAACGACTTTGTGCAGCTGCGCCGCGCGCACGACTGCATCCTGCAGATCGGCGGCGGCGACCAGTGGGGCAACCTTGTGGCCGGCGTGGACCTGAACCGCCGCATCGACGGCGCGCAGACCCACGCGCTGACCGTTCCGCTGGTCACGGATTCCGAGGGCAAGAAGTTTGGCAAGTCCACCGGCGGCGGGTCCCTGTGGCTCGACCCAGAGATGACCAGCCCGTACACCTGGTACCAGTACTTCGTCAACACCGCGGACGCCGACGTGATCCGCTACCTGCGCTGGTTCACTTTCTTGGACCAGGAGGAGCTCTCCCGCCTCGAGGTCGAGGTGGAGGAGCGCCCGTTCAAGCGCGAGGCGCAGCGCCGCCTTGCCCAGGAAATGACGGATCTGGTCCATGGCGTCGAGGCGCGCGAGGCCGTCGAGCTCGCATCCCAGGCGCTGTTCGGCCGCGCCGAGCTTGCGGATCTGGACGAGGCGACCCTTGCCGCGTCCGTCTCCGAGACCGACGTCTTCGAGTTCTCCGGCGAGACCACCATCGTGGATCTGCTCGTCGGCGCAGGTCTCGCGGATTCCAAGGGTGCCGCCCGCCGTTCCATCAAGGAGGGTGGCGCGTACGTGAACAACGTCCGCATCGAGGATGAGGCGTGGGTGCCCACCGAGGACGACTTCCTCCACGGTTCCTGGCTGGTGCTTCGCCGCGGTAAGAAGAACTTCGCGGGAGCGAAGCGCGTCTAGCAATCTGCTTTACGACGAGCTAACGCCCAGGCCCGGACTTACCATCTGGCCTGGGCGTTTTGTGTTGTATCTAGCTTCGTGGTTATATATCCATCCGTTGCTTCTGAGCGGTTCGGCCGCTTGGAGGGAATGGTTTAAGTGAATAGGGGTTACGTTCTGGTTAACCGGGGTTTAACGTGAGTTTGACTTTTGGTTGGTTGGTTGTGTAGCTTCTGACGAAGCCGCTTTTTCCGGCTGGGGCCGTGTTTGGTTCTGGTTGGTGGGTGTGCTGGTGTTGTTTGAGAACTCGATAGTGTGCCAATGTACTTTTGTTGCGTGGGTGTGTTTGCCTGCCTCGTTTTGTGCACTGTGTGGTGTGTGCCCTGTTGTGGGTGTGTGCCGGTGGTGGCGTGGTTGAATTCCAATGATGGATCGCGTCATCTGTTTGGTTCAGTGTGCGTGGGGTGTGGTTGAACATGTTTCACGTATTTTTTGGCCAGCCTCCTTTGTGCCCCGTCGGGTTGGGGGTTGGTGTTGAACCTTTGTAATTTTTGGATTTTGCCAGTCCAGCACTTTGTGTTGGTTGGTTTGTTTTTGGTTGGGTTTGGGCTTTTCACGGCCTGTTTCTTCTGAAACTGTTTTTGTGGAGAGTTTGATCCTGGCTCAGGATGAACGCTGGCGGCGTGCTTAACACATGCAAGTCGAACGGAAAGGCTCCTGCTTGCAGGGGTACTCGAGTGGCGAACGGGTGAGTAACACGTGGGTGATCTGCCCTGCACTTCGGGATAAGCCTGGGAAACTGGGTCTAATACCGGATAGGACGATGGTTTGGATGCCATTGTGGAAAGTTTTTTCGGTGTGGGATGAGCTCGCGGCCTATCAGCTTGTTGGTGGGGTAATGGCCTACCAAGGCGTCGACGGGTAGCCGGCCTGAGAGGGTGTACGGCCACATTGGGACTGAGATACGGCCCAGACTCCTACGGGAGGCAGCAGTGGGGAATATTGCACAATGGGCGCAAGCCTGATGCAGCGACGCCGCGTGGGGGATGACGGCCTTCGGGTTGTAAACTCCTTTCGCTAGGGACGAAGCGTTATGTGACGGTACCTGGAGAAGAAGCACCGGCTAACTACGTGCCAGCAGCCGCGGTAATACGTAGGGTGCGAGCGTTGTCCGGAATTACTGGGCGTAAAGAGCTCGTAGGTGGTTTGTCGCGTC
>NZ_JAKRMR010000014.1:0-74040 GCF_022346205.1 Corynebacterium sp. ACRPZ | reverse complement strand
TCGACGCTGCCGAATCGCGTTCGTCATCGTCGGGCCAATACCGCTTCGTCCAGGTCAGTGCCGCGGTGTCGTGGACATCGAACTCCACGGCAATGTCACGCACTGTCGCCTGCGAGGTCAACCTGCGTGCGACAACTTTTGCGATGGTCTCAGCGTCGTAGGCGCGTCTGGCACCGTCCAAGCTCTGGCCACGACGCTTGGCCGCAACCCAGTTGCCGACCGTCGCCACCGACGGTCGGCGACCACACGCGTGTTCAGCCCAGTCGCAGACCTCACGGGCAGACGACCCAGCCAAAAACCTCTCAACCGCACCAACGCGGATATCAGATGGAAAACCTGCGGGCATCGGAATACCTTCCAGCCCCCAACACTCCAACTTTTTGTCCGCGCTCCCAAATCGCCTGGTAGCCGGTTCTAGGTAGCCGGTTTCGGCCATGAGGGGGCCTCACGTTCCCCACCGCGCCAAGCCGCCCCCAGCAACCCCACACCGACCACCTAATGCCCGTCCAGACGCCGCCCCCACCGGAAAGCTAGCCTTGGCGCCCATGGACTTCTCTGATGACGTGGGCAACCTCTACTTTGTCCTCGAATACACCGGCGTGTTGTTGGCGGCCACGATCGGCGGGACCGTGGCCAAACGGATGAACTTCGACATTGTGGGGTTCGCGTTTGTGGCGTTGATTTCGTCGTTAAGCGGCGGCCTTATGCGCGACGCCATACTTAACGACGGTCCCGCCGCCGCCCTGACCAACCCCGGCTACCTGATCACCGCCACGGTCGGCGGGCTGATCGCGTACTTTGCGCCCCTGCGCGGCAAGCTCTGGGAGAACTTCCGGTTCTATGCGGACGTGGTCACCATCGGCGTGTGGGCGGTCGGCGGCACGATCAAGGCGCTCAACGCCGAGCTGAGCTGGGTGCCGTGCGTGCTGCTGGCCGTGATCACCGCAACCGGCGGCACGCTTGCCCGAGACGTTGTGCTGCGGCAGATCCCGGCGCTGTTTACCAGCGAGAAGATGACGGTGTTCCCGGCGATCATCGCGTCGGTGATCATGCTGGTGCTCAACCGCTTCGACCTGGTGTGGGAGGGCATGCTGGCCGCCGCAATCGCCGCGCCGCTGTTTGCGTTGGCGGTGTACTTCGGCGGAGACAAGCTCTTGGGTCTCCAGACCAAGCGTCTCGAGCGTCCGCTGGAGGAGAAGATCGGCGAGGCGCTCGGCGTGGACACGGACTCGCGACGCCCGGCCGAGTCCGGCAAAGAGGTGCGCAACGCACTGGAGGACGCCTCGGACGAGCAGTTGATCCAGGCGCTGCGCGTAATGCTGCAGAACGAAGTGCAGCAGCGCACTGAGGCGAAAACCTAAACCGGCCCCACCCCAGCGCGAACCCCTTTACGATGGCGCGCATGTACTTCGACAACGTGCTCACCCCTGTGGGTTTTTCGTTTGCCGTGATGGATCTGATCGGCGTGTTCCTCAACGCTTTGATGGGCGGGCTTGTGGCCAGACGGATGCGTTTCGACGCCGTCGGGTTCATGGTCATTTCCATCATCTCCGGCATGGCGGGCGGCATGATCCGCGACGCCCTGATCGGCTCCACCCCGGCCTCGGCGCTGCAGAACCCGTGGTACATCGGTACGGCGCTGGTGGGCTCGCTGGTGGCGTTCGCGCTGTCCATCGGCGGCCGCGCGTGGGAGCTGTTCCGCTTCCACGGCGACATGGTCATCGTGGGCGTGTGGGCAGTCACCGGCACGGTCACAGCGCTGCGTGCCGACGTCACGTGGTTCGGCTGCATCCTCATGGGTGTGCTCACCGCCACCGGCGGGATGGTCATCCGCGAGATGATGATCGGGCAGATTCCCAACATTCTCGTTGACCGCCAGTTGTACGTGGTCCCGGCGATAGTGTCGTCGATAAGCGTGCAGATCTTCTACGACCTCGGCTGGCAGTCGGTGGGCCTGGCCGTTTCCGCGCTGCTCGGCATCGCGCTGGGTGTGGCCGCGTACTGGCTGGACTGGTCGGTGCCGGGGGTGGAGGCGCTCGCGCCCGTGGACAGCTATTTCACCCGGGTAAAGCACCGGGTCGGCGACAAACTTCCGCCCGTGTCGTACCGGCAGCGCAACGCCAACCCGACCCTGATTTCCGCGCCGACGCGCAAGGACGTGCGCGACGAACTCGCCGCCGTCGACGGCGACATCACCCACGAGGAGTTCATCGCCGCGCTCTACCGCGCCTACGGGCTGAAGTAGCTACCGCTGCGGGCTAGGTAAATGGCCGCGCGCTCGGCGTGAGAAGATCGGCGCATGCTGTTGCTTGTGGCGCTCGCGGTAGGCGGGCTGATTCCGATCCAGACCGCGGCGAACTCCCGCCTGCGCGCGAGTGTGGGCAATAAGCCGGTGATGCCGGCGCTGATCTCGTTTAGCTCGGCGCTGTTTTTCGCGGTGGTGGCGACGACGGTGCTGCGCGGCAACCCGGTGCCGCAGTTTTCTGCCGACGTGCCCTGGTGGGGCTGGCTCGGCGGCGTCATGGGCGTGTGCTTCGTGCTGGGCAACATCCTGCTGTTTCCCCGCCTGGGTGCGCTGGAGACCGTGGTCCTGCCGATTCTGGGGCAGGTGGTGATGGGGCTGCTCGTGGACCGGTTCGGGCTGTTCGGCGCACCCGCGATGCCGGTGTCGTGGATGCGCGTTTTGGGCGCGGCGGTGGTGTTCGCCGGGATTGTGGTGGTGCTGCGCGCGGGCAAACGACCGGTGCTGGAGGGCGACGCCGAGGGGCTCGAGCTGGCGATCTTCCGCGTGCTCGGCGTGCTCGTCGGCGTGTGTACCGCCATCCAGACTTCGGTGAACGGCTACATGGGCGGCATCGCCGGGTCGTCGCTGCACGCCGGCGAGATCAACCTCGCGGTCGGCGCGGTGTTGCTGCTGGTGGCGGCGCTGGTGACCAGCCCTCGCCAGCTCGCGCGGCGTCCTGAGCCGGGGCCGTGGTGGATGTGGCTCGGCGGCCTGGTCGGCGCGACGTTTGTCATCTCGGGCGCGACCCTGGCGCCGCTGCTTGGCACAGCCACCACCGTGATCGCGTTCAACGCGGGCACGATCGCGGCCGGCCAGGCGCTGGAGGCGCGCGGGGCGTTCGGGGCGCGGAAGAACCCGCTGACGGCGACGCGCCTGGCCGGCCTGGTGGTGATCTTCCTCGGCGTGCTGGCGGTGCGGCTGCTGTAGGGCTGGGTGCTAAACGACGATATCGGCGTTTACCCGCAGCGGCACTGCAAAAGCCCAGGTCGCCGCATCTCGGAAGGCGTAAACGCCGATATCGGCATTTGCGATCGGGGCGGCAAGAGGGGCTCGCGGCCTGACGTGCGGGCTACGCGTGCCCGCCGCCCCTCAACCTCAACCGAAGCTCGAGCAAGCAGGGGTATCAACCAGTGGTTGAGGGTTGCTCTAGCGAACTTGTGTGAAGCAATATCGGCCAAGAGAAATCAGAGGCCGTTGGGGAAGACGAACCTCTCGTCTCACACTCCGCCGCACGCCGGGCCCGCCTAGTCACCGGGCCGGGTCGCGCGGCAATAGCCGCCGGCACCCGCCGCGGCAATCCCGCCTAGTCACCGGGGCTGGAGTGTGCCGCCATCGATGCGGGCACGCCGAAAAGGCGCCCGCAAGAAGGGTCCCCACCAATGACGACAACACTGGCCGCACCCACCTGCCGCGCCCCGCGCACCCGACTCGCGTGGACATTCTGCGTTGAGGGGATGCCGGTGCGGGAGCGACGGAGCGTCGAGAAGCAGATGCTTTTGCTTCCCGACGGCGCGCCCGGCGAAATCTGGTTCACCCGCTGGCAGCGGCGCGCGGACCGCACGTACTCGTGCCGCGAGACGATTTACGCCACGCACGAGGAGATCGAGCCGTTTGCGCAGGCCATGGACCGGCTCTCGCGGGAGAAAAATTTTGTGGCGAGCCTCACGCCACGCTCCTACGATGGGCCGCATGTCTACTAAATACCGCGTACAAAACCCGAAGAACAACGAGATCGTCGAGTCCTTCGACTTCATCACCGACGACGCGCTCGAGACCGCGCTGACCACCGCAAACGACACGTTCAAGCAGTGGCGCGAGAAGAGCTTCGAGGAGCGCGCAGAGGTGCTGCGCAAGGTTGCGAAGCTTTTCGACGAGCAACGCGCCGAGCTCACCCGCATCATCGCAGAAGAAATGGGCAAATCGGTCACGGAAGGCGACGGCGAGATTAACGACGTCGTCGAGATCTTCAACTACTACGCCGGCAACGGCGCGGAGTTCGGCGCCGACGAGGAGATCCCGAACCAGCGCGGCGGCACCTCCGTCATGCGCAAGGTCCCGCTCGGCGTGATCCTGGGCATCATGCCGTGGAACTTCCCGTACTACCAGGTCGCGCGCTTCGCGGCGCCGGCGCTGATGGCCGGCAACGTGGTGATGGTCAAGCACGCCGAGATCTGCCCCCGCTCCGCCGCCGCGATTGCCAAGATCTTCGACGAGGCGGGCGCGCCGAAGGGCCTGTACACGAACCTGTACGCCAAGCACTCGCAGGTCTCCACGCTGATCAACGACGACCGCGTCCAGGGCGTGTCCCTGACCGGCTCCGAGCGCGCCGGGCGCACCATCGCCTCCCAGGCCGGTCAGGCGCTGAAGAAGTGCGTGCTCGAGCTCGGCGGCACCGACGCGTACGTGGTGCTGGATGCTTCCGACGTCAAGGCCGCCGCGGAGACCGCGTGGAACAAACGGATAGGCAACGTGGGCCAGGCCTGCACGTCGAACAAGCGCATGATCGTCATGGAGGACATTTACGACGAGTTTGTGCAGGCGTTGGTGGACCTTGC
This sequence comes from Corynebacterium sp. ACRPZ, assembly GCF_022346205.1. Lineage (NCBI taxonomy): Bacteria > Bacillati > Actinomycetota > Actinomycetes > Mycobacteriales > Corynebacteriaceae > Corynebacterium > Corynebacterium sp. ACRPZ. Next base: position 69,201 of record NZ_JAKRMR010000014.1, on the reverse strand, counting down.
GTCGTCGTATAGCGAAGGCGATCCGCTGAACCCGGGCGAGGGCAAGGAGTTCTACCCGCTGTCCTCCCGCGACGCCGCGGAGCTGCTCGCGCAGCAGCTGCGACTGGCTGTCGAGGAGGGCGCGACCCTGCGCGTCGGCGGCGAGGTCACCGGCAAGGGCGCCTACATCACCCCGGCCGTGATCACCGACATCCCAGTCGGCTCCGACTCCTACTACGAGGAGTTCTTCGGGCCCGTGGCCGAGGTGTACAAGGTGTCCTCCGAGGAAGAGGCGATCGAGCTGGCCAACGATTCCCGCTACGGCCTCGGCGGCGCCGTGATGTCCGAGGATGCCGAGCGCGCCAAGAAGGTCGCCGCGAAGATCGACACCGGCATGATCCACGTGAACATCCCGCAGGCGCGCGGCGCCGAGCTGCCGTTCGGCGGCGTGAAGGCCTCCGGCCTGGGTCGCGAGCTTGGGCCGCTGGGCATGGACGAGTTTGTCAACCACCAGCGCTTCTACGTCGCCGGCTCCGACTCGGCGGTGTAACTCGGGGGCCTGGTGGCCCGGGGCCTGCTTGGCCGAGCAGGCCCCGACCGTGTCAGTTTTGACGCAGGTGTTTCAAAAATGGCACGCACGTGTCAAAATTGACACTATGAAGCTTCAGAACCCGTTTACTGCCATCTGCTCAGATGCGGATGCGGCGGTGTTGCTCTCGCTCGGCCGAGCGCCAGTGGAGCTCACCGCCCAGCAGGTTTACGGTCTGGCGGCGGGTCCGTCGCTTTCCAGCGTTCGCCGTAGTTTGGAACGGCTCGCTCAGGGTGGGGTCATCCACGAGCGGGTGTTGGGGCAGGCGAGGGGCTACTCCTTGAACCAACAGCACCTGCTGGCTAGACCAATTCAGGACATCGCTCACGCAACAGCGGAGCTTTATTCCCGCATTGCGCAATGCGTGGAAGCTTGGCCAGCAGACGTGGCGGGATGCGTCCTCTTTGGCTCGGCAGCCCGGGGTGAGATAGGGGATTCCAGTGACATTGACCTGCTCATTTTGGTGGACAATGAGGCGGCGGCGCTGAAGGCGGAAAGCGGAGTATATGAGCTGTCGCGCCAGGTAGAGGCATGGACGGGGGCGTCCGCCAACGTCGTGGTGTGGACGGCGGACCAAGATCATCCAGGCGCAATCCTCGACAACATTGTGGACGAGGGCAAAACCATATACGGTGATCCGCAACAAGTACGGGGGATTCTGAGGGGGATTCGTGGCACCACGAGCGGGCAAAGGAAAGACCGCACAGGCTAGTGATGCAGTTCTTCGCAAGCGGATGCTTCGGGGCGAAGAACATTTGGAACTGGCGCAGTTCGCCGAGGGGGAGTTCGGCGCAAACGCAGTGATTTCCAACTACATCAACGCAGCGATAGGCGCTGGCGACGTGATCTGTGGCGCACTCAGTGGCTCTTATAACCGCTCAGCGGACCATTTTGAGGCAGTGCGCATGCTCGAATTGGCTGGTGAAAAGGATGCCGCGAAGGCCTTGAACACGGTGCTGCAAAATAAGACGATGGCCAATTACAGCGACGTCGGTCTAAGCGAAGTTCAGGTTAAACAGACTTCGCGGCTGTCAGTGAAGCTCGTTAAAAGAGCGCGCCAACTCGCGCCGTCGACTGCGACTACTCGCTGCCGCTTCCGGTGTAGAACCCGTCGCCGAACGGGTCCCAGATCCGCTCCACCAGGTCCGCCACTGAATCCAGCACCGCGGTGGGGCGGAAGGGGTACTTGGCTATCTCGGAGTCGTCGGCGATACCCGAGCGCACGAGCACGGTGCGCATGCCCGCCTCGAGGCCGGCCTTGACGTCGGTGTCCATGCGGTCGCCGATCATCACCGTGTTCTCGGAGTGCGCGCCGATGTTGTTGAGCGCCGAGCGCATCATCACCGGGTTCGGTTTGCCCACGTAGTAGGGGCTCATGCCGGTCACGGCGGTGATCATGGCGGCCACGGACCCGGTCGCCGGCACCACGCCCGCCGGCCCCGGGCCAGTGAGGTCCGGGTTGGTGGCGATGAACCGCGAGCCGTTCCGGATCAGGTTCGACGCGGTGGTCAGCGCCTCAAACGAGTAGGTGCGAGTCTCGCCCAGGACGACAAAGTCGGGGTCCGCGTCGGTGAGGATCCAGCCGATCTCGTGCAAAGCCGTCGTCAAGCCAGCTTCCCCGATGACGTACGCCGACGCCGCGCCCGCCTGCTGCGAGAGGAACTTCGCGGTGGCGGTGGCGGAGGTCCAGATGCGCTCCGGCTCGATGTCCAGGCCCATGCGCATCAGCTTCGCGGACAGGTCGCGCGGGGTCTGGATCGAGTTGTTGGTCAACACCATAAAATCGATGTCTTCGCTGCGCAGAGCGCCGATGAACTCCTTGGCGCCGGGGATGATCTCGCCCTCGCGGTGCAGGACGCCGTCCATGTCGGTCAAATACGAAATCACTGGTGTTCCTCCACATAGTCGGCGAGATCCTGGGCGGTGGTGCATTGGGCGTACACGTGCTCGTCGATAGGCACTCCAAATGCTTCCTCGATGCGAACCGCGAGCTCAATGCGGCTTAACGACGAAACCCCGCTCCCGTCCAACCTCGTCCCCGGCTCAATGTCGACGCCGGAGACGTCTTCGACGAGCTCCGCGATGCGCGCGAACGTGCCCCGCGCCTCCGCCTGCTCTTGGGCGTCCGTGTCGTCGGCGAGGTCGAGGTTGCTCAGGTTCAACCGCTGCGAAAGTTCCATGCCGTTATGATAAGCGCATGCAACGCTTCGCACTTCCGGCCGTGGTCGTCGTCGCCGCCGGCCTGCTCGCGCCCGCCGCCTCCGCCGCGATGGCCGACGAGTACACGCCCCACTTCGATCCGGCGCCGCGGCATGCGGCTGTGAAGCCGGGGGACGGGTATTCGGAGACCATCGAATACGAGCTTCTCGGTGTGCCGGAGGGGACGAAGTGGAAGCAGACCGGCGAGGACACGCTGCGGAAGAAGGCGCAGCTGTTCAACGGGGAAACCGAATTTGTGGATAAGCCGCTCGGCGTCAGGCTGAACAACTACACCAGGGAAACACCCCCGCAGCCCGGCGAAAACGTCATCGACTTTTCGGTCCGCGTTTTGTTCCCGGACGGGTCGAATGAGCTGTATTCGCAGAAGGTCAAACTGACCTCCGACGACGCGTTCTACTACAACCCGCTTTACGACGCCCGCGTCACCGCTGACCCCGGCGAGACCGTGACTTTGACGCCGGAGAACCAATACCAGCTGGATCTGCCGACGAACGCTCGTTGGAAGGTCACCGGCGGCGAGGGGTGGGACTGGAGCGTCGACCAGAAGACGGGCACCATCACCGCGACGGTGCCGACCGACTCCTACAGCGACGCGAACTTCGAGGTCGAGACCACGTTCGCGGACGGTTCCAAGCGCAAGACCTGGACCAGCATCGACAATTCCGGTGTCGGGGTGGAGCTGCCGGAGCCCCCGGCGCCGGAGACAGAGCCGGACGCGCCGGCGCCGGCGCCGGATTCGGGTGGGTCGTCCACGGCGCAGAAGCTGGCGCTCGTGTTCGGCATTTTGGCCCTTATCGGTGGTGGCCTGGCCTTCGCATGGCCGCAGCTGCAGCAGTTCCTGCCGAAGATGTAGGTGTTTTCGCTCTCGCGGCGGTTTTTTCAGCCGTGGTTTTGCACCGGTCGCAAGATTGCTCATTGCGCCACTGCCGGTCAGTGAATAGATCTGCGCCTGTGGGCCGATTAGTTCACTTTGCCCAGGTCGGGTGTTCGAACGGTGCGGGATGGTTCATCGCGCGGTGAACAAATTTGCGCAGAGCATCGGCTGCGGCGCGGCCCAGACACATCGCGGCGGAATCTGTCAGTCTGGCCCCATCGGCCCAGGTCGGCACAAAGGGCCGCCGTAATCTGTCAGGAACCACCCAAGCCCCGCCCAAAACCACCCCAAAAAGGCACACGAAAAGGGGCGTTCCGCTACCGGGAACGCCCCTCCGTCGCTAGGCAGAAGGCCCTAACTCAAGCTACTCAGCGGCGTTCTCGTCGCCCTTGTCCTCGCCGTCGGTCTTGGCGGCGGTGGCGGTCGGGTCGTCGATCTTCAGGTCCTTGGCTGCCTGGGCGGCCACGGAACGGTCGATCTTGCCCTCGTTGGCCAGGCCGAGCAGGGCGGCGACGGCCATGGACTCGGCGTCGATGTTGAAGAAGCGACGGGCGCCCTCGCGGGTGTCGGCGAAGCCGAAGCCGTCGGCGCCGAGCACGATGTACTGGCCCGGGACGTAGGCGCGGATCTGCTCCTGCAGGTCGGAAGCGAAGTCCGAGGTCGCGATGTACGGGCCGGAGGTCTGCTTCAGCTGCTTGGTGGCAAACGCCTCCTCGACCTCTTCGCCCGGGTTGAGCAGCTGCTCGGCGGCTTTGGCCTGGCCCTCGCGGGCGAGCTCGGTCCAGGAGGTCACGGAGTAGATCGCGGCGCCGACGTTGTACTGCTCCTGCAGGATCTCCTGGGCGCGCAGCGCCTGCTGCATGCCCACGCCGGAGGCGAGCAGGGAGACCTTGTTGTCCAGGTCCTTGCCCTCGTCGTAGAGGTAGATGCCCTTGTGCAGGCCCTCCACGTCCAGGTTCTCCGGGCGTGCCGGCTGGTGGTGCGGCTGGTTGTAGACGGTGATGTAGTACATCACGTTCTCGTCCTTGCCGGCGCCCTGGCCGTACATGCGCTCGATGCCCTTGGAGATGATGTACGGCATCTCGTAGGCGAACGCCGGGTCGTACGAGACAATGGCCGGGTTGGTGGACGCCAGGATCGGGGAGTGGCCGTCCATGTGCTGCAGGCCCTCACCGAACAGGGTGGTGCGGCCGGCGGTGGCGCCGATGATGAAGCCGCGGCCCATCTGGTCGCCGGCGGCCCAGAAGTTGTCGCCGGTGCGCTGGAAGCCGAACATCGAGTAGAAGATGTACATCGGGATCATCGGCTCGCCGTGGGTGGCGTAGGACGTCGCCGCGGCGATGAAGGAGGCCGACGAGCCGTCCTCGTTGATGCCCTCGTGCAGGATCTGGCCGTCGGTGGCTTCCTTGTAGGACAGCTGCAGGTCGTGGTCCACCGGCACGTAGTTCTGACCGTTCGGGTTGTAGATGCCCAGGGTGGGGAACCAGGAGTCCAGGCCGAAGGTGCGGGCCTCGTCCGGGATGATCGGGACGACGCGCTTGCCCAGCTCCTTGTCGCGCATGAGCGCCTTGAAGGTGCGCACGAGCGCCATGGTGGAGGCGACTTCCTGCTTGCCGGAGTCCTTGAACAGTGCCTTGAAGGTCTTTTCAAACTCGGGCAGTTCCAGCGGGGTGTACTTCTCGCGGCGCTCCGGCAGGTAGCCGCCGAGCTCCTCGCGGCGGGCCTTGAGGTATTTGATTTCCTCGGCGTCCTCGCCCGGGTGGTAATACGGCGGCAGGTACGGGTCCTTCTCCAGCTCTTCGTCGGAGATGGGGATCTGCTGCTTGTCGCGGAAGAGCTTGAGGTCTTCCAGCGTCAGCTTCTTCATCTGGTGGGTGGCGTTGCGGCCCTCGAAGTTGTGGCCCAGGCCGTAGCCCTTCACGGTGTGGGCGAGGATGACGGTCGGCTTGCCCTTGGTCTCCAGTGCGCGCTTGTAGGCGGCGTAGACCTTGCGGTAGTCGTGGCCGCCGCGGCGCAGGTTCCACAGCTCCTCGTCGGTCATGTTCTCGACGAGCTTCTTGGTGCGCTCGTCGCGGCCGAAGAAGTGCTCGCGGACGTAGGCGCCGTCGTTGGCCTTGAAGGTCTGGTAGTCGCCGTCCTTGGTGGTGTTCATGATGTGGACGAGTGCGCCGTCCTCATCCTTTTCCAGCAGCTCGTCCCACTCGCGGCCCCACACGACCTTGATCACGTTCCAGCCGGCGCCGACGAAGAAGCTCTCCAGCTCCTGGACGATCTGGCCGTTGCCGCGCACTGGGCCGTCGAGACGCTGCAGGTTGCAGTTGATCACGAAGGTGAGGTTGTCCAGGCCGTACAGGGAGGCCATCTGGATCAGGCCGCGGGATTCCGGCTCGTCCATCTCGCCGTCGCCGAGGAATGCCCAGACGTGCTGCTGGTCGGTGTCCTTGATGCCGCGGTCCTGCAGGTACTTGTTAAAGCGTGCCTGGTAGATCGCGTTCATCGGCCCCAGGCCCATGGACACGGTCGGGAACTCCCAGAAGTTCGGCATGCCGTGCGGGTGCGGGTAGGACGGCAGGCCGCCCTGCTTGCGGGAGTGCTCCTGGCGGAAGCCGTCCATGTCGTCTTCGCTCAGGCGGCCTTCCATGAAGGCGCGGGCGTACATGCCGGGAGAGGCGTGGCCCTGGAAGAAGACCTGGTCGCCGCCCTGCGGTGCGTCCTTGCCCTTGAAGAAGTGGTTGAAGCCGACCTCGTACAGCGCCGCTGCGGAGGCGTAGGTAGAGATGTGGCCGCCGACCTTGATGCCGGGGCGCTGCGCGCGGTGCACCATCACTGCGGCGTTCCAGCGCATCCAGCGGCGGTAGCGCTTCTCAATCTGCTCGTCGCCAGGGAATTCCGGCTCGAGCTTGGTGGGGATGGTGTTGACCAGGTCGGTCGAGGACAGCGCCGGCAGCGGCACGCGCTTGGCGTTGGCGCGCTCGATCAGGCGCAGCATGAGGTAGCGGGCGCGCTCCGGATCGGATTCCTCCAGCAGACCGTCGAGGGAGTCCATCCATTCCTGGGTTTCCTCGGGGTCCGCGTCGTGCAGGTAGGACGCTACGCCTTCGCGCAGCGAGAGAATGTTGGTGTCAACTTCGGACGCGTTCTTCACGCGAGCGTCTTCCATCTTGGTCTCTTTCTGGGCCACTTCAACCTCCTGGCTTCAGTCGGGCAATACGTCCCCAAGGATACGTGCTTACGCGCGCGCTTTCTTACAGCGGGTGGCCTTTGGTGAGACTAATCACGGGTTTCCAAGCATTCTTTGCTTCTCGACGTTAAGCTATCGCCCAAACCACACCATTTTGATACTTGGAGGACATGGAGATTTGAGTGCCACAGGAGTGGACACCTACGCATCCCGCCTGGGGGTAAAACCGGGTGATGTTGTGCAGGAGATCGGCTGGGACGAGGACGCGGATTCCGCCATCTCGGAGGCCATCGAGGATGCCATCGGGGCCGAGCTTCTCGACGAAGACGCCGACGAACCCTGCGACACCATCCTCCTCTGGTTCCGCGACGGCGACGGCGACCTCGTCGACGATCTCGTCGACGTCTCCCGCGGCCTCGGCCCCGGCGGCCGCATCTGGCTAATGACCCCCGGCGCCGGCTCCGCCTCCGCCGGGGTGGTCCCGCCCAGCGAGATCGCCGAGTCTGCCCAGCTCGCTGGCTTCATCCAGACGAAGGCGGACCGCTTCGGCGCCTGGCAGGGCTCCTGCCTCACACCCCGCAACCGGTAGCCTCGCTGGGTTTGGCCTAGGCAGCAATGCGAATGGTCCCGTTCCGGAATGCCGGATCGGGACCATTGATTTGGTGCGCCATGACGGGCTCGAACCGCCGACCTACTGGGTGTAAACCAGTTGCTCTTCCAGCTGAGCTAACGGCGCGCGTAGCAAGCAGAGTAGCAGAGCCTTTACGGGAAGCGAAAACTGCTGCTGGCTGGGTAACTCAGCTCATCTGGGCCGAGGATGCTTACCCCAGGATGCTTACCCGGCCTAGATGCTTACCCGAGGATGCTTACTTCTCGAGTGGCGTGGCGGGCGCGGCCGGAGGTTCGTCGAGAAGTAAGCGTTTAGGAGTAAGCATCTAGCCTGGGGCCGGGCTTGGACGCCCGCAAACCCTGGGAAGGGGCCCGACTGCCCACAGACCCTGGGATCCAGACCCTGGCATCGGTCGATTTTTGCGCGATCCCAGGCTTTGGATCCCAGGGTCTGCGGGCTGGGGGCGCGGGCAGTGCCGGGCTACAGCGCGCGGGACTCGATCGCGGCGAGGATGGCCAGCTCGAAGCAGGGGGAGGGGCCATCGAAGGGCACGTCGGCGACGTCCCACTCGGAGAACTGCACCCGGGCGGATCCGGCCGTGGAGCCCTTGGCGTCGGGGACAACGGAAAGGTCCCACAGTTCGACGCCGGCGGCGGCGCAGGCGCGGGCGGCGCGGGTTTCCAGGGAGCCGGGGCGGGCGAGAGCGAACAGAGCTTCGTCGGCGGCAGACTCGGCAAGTTCCGCGACCTGCGCCAACACCGCGAACGGACGGGTGGGGAACACAACCGGGTGGTCGGCGACGGCGTCGTCGATGTCGTCAACCTCGACGTCATCCGCGAGACCTACACCCGCGGACTCGAGGGTGAACAGGGCGGAGTGGAGCTGGTCGGCGGTCGAATTCACGGCGGTAGACATCCGTCCCCCTCAACGATCAAGGAAAGCTAGCGTTCTTCTTCCTTATCGTAGGCCTTGGCCCACGGGTTGGCGCGGGAGGAGCCGTAGCGCTGGCGGGACCGGGAAACGGGAGCAGACGCAGCCGCGGTAGCGGAAGGCTCCGGGTCGGGGCTGCCGGCGGCGGGGGTGTCGTCGAGAAGCAATTGCTCCTGCTCGGCCTCGAAGCGGCGCCGCTCGCGGGAGTCGGCGTAGAGGAAGTAGATCAGGCCGGCGGGGGCGGCGAAGCCGAACAGGATCCACTGCAGCCCGTAGGACAGGTGGTTGCCCGTTTCGAGCTGCGGCAGCGGGATCGGGTCGAGCACGCCCGGCTCGCCGCCGAGCAGCTGCAGGTACGGCGAGACCACATCGGTGCCGGTCAGCGAGCCGATCTGGGCGGGGCTGATAGAGTAGACCATGTCGTAACCCTGCTCGTGCATGGGCGGGTTGGGGTGCTCGCCTTCGTCGGCGCGCAGCAGGCCGGTGAGGGTGACCTCGCCGGAAGGCGCAGGCTCCACGGCGGGCACCTGGGTGGAGTTTTCGGCTTTCACCCAGCCGCGGTGGACGACGATCGCGCGACCGTCGTCCAGCACAAACGGGGTGAGGACCTGGAAGGCGGGTGTGCCGTCGACGGGCCGCAGGCGCAGCAGCACGTCGTGGCCGGTGTAGTGGCCGGTGGCCACCACGCGGGACCACTCGGCGTCAGCCCCCAGGGAGCCGTCCGCGCCCAGGCGGGACGACAGCGGCTCCGGGTCGTGCTCGAAGGCGGCGGAGATGTGCTCGTTGCGCTCCACAAGCGCTTCGTTTTTGCCCAGCTGCCACGGCGCCAGGAACGTAAACGCGTAGTAGGAGAACACCCCGATGAGTAGCGCCGCGATGACCCAGCCGGGGGTAAGCATCTGCCGCCACCACGGCTTCGACGTCTGATTCTTGGCGCTCACGCCGGGTCAGTCTAGTCGCTCGCGCACCCAAGCAATAATGCCGTCAGCTGCGGACTCGATCTGCTCGCGCACGACGGTGAAGCCCTGGGGCCCGCCGTAGTAGGGGTCGGCCACGCCGGCGCCTTCCTCGGCAGCGGGGTCGAACGAACGGATGAGGCGCACCTTGTCCTCGTCCACGCCGCGTGCGACCAGCTCGGAGACGTGGTTCGTGTCCAGCGCGACGATCAGGTCGGCCTGCTCCTGCTCGTAGCCGAATTGTTGCGCGCGGTGCGCCTCGCCGTCGTAGCCGTGGGCGGCAAGCTCGGCGCGCGCCCGCTCGTCGGCTTTCTGCCCGACGTGCCAGCCGCCAATGCCTGACGACGTCACCGTCACCGTATGCCCCAAACCGGCCTCTGCCAGCTTGTCGCGCACGATCACCTCCGCCATCGGGGAGCGGCAGATGTTGCCGGTGCACACGAAGTCGATGTGCAATTTAGAACTCACGGATGATCCTTTCTAGTTCTGCGGCGTCGCGCGCCACGTAGTCCGCCAACTCCCACTCCTCGGCAGCACCGTAGCCCCAGGTCATGGCCACGCTCGGGATGCCGAACGTTTTCGCGCCCTCGAAGTCGTGCAGCCGGTCGCCGACCATCAGCGGCCGCTCGGGCGCCACGTGGTCCAGCACGTGCCGGATCACGTCGACCTTCTTCGCGCGCACCCCGTCGTTCGACGCCGCGCCCAGGAAGTCGATGTGCTCCAACAGTCCCGCGCGTTCAAGGGCGGCGCGGGCGAAGCGTTCGCTTTTCGACGTCGCCGTGCACACGCGGTAGCCCTCCCCAGCCAACCGCTGCACCAGCGCATCCATGCCGGGGTAGACCTCGAAGCGCTGCCAGCCCTCGCCGGACATGTAGTCGGAGTAGGCGCCCATGGCCTGATTTACCTGCGCGGCAGTCATGCCGAGCGAGCGCATCGTCTCCGGCATCGGCGGGCCCGGGATGCGGCGGATGAAGTCCTCGTCGGGCACCTCCCACCCCACGGCCTCAAGCCCGACTAGGAAGCCGTGGCGGATGCCGGGGAAGGAATCGATAAGCGTGCCGTCGACGTCGAAAAGCAAAGTGGTCACGCCATCCCACTGTTCCAAATTTGTAGGCTGGCTGCCATGACAGACGTAACAGTGCAGACAGTTGTTGACGCGCTCGAGGCGGCCTACCCGCCCGCGCTTGCCGAGAGCTGGGACCAGGTGGGCCTGATCTGCGGCGACCCGGATGCGAAGGTGACCAAGGTGGCGTTCGCGCTGGACTGCACCCAGGAGGTGGCCGAGCGCGCCGTCGCCGCGGGCGCCCAGCTGCTGGTCGTGCACCACCCGCTGCTGCTTCGCGGCGTGCACTCCGTGGCCGCGAATACGCCGAAGGGCGAGGTCATCCACACGCTGCTCGCCGGCGGCTGCGCGTTGTTCGCCGCGCACACCAACGCGGATTCAGCCCGCCCCGGTGTCTCGGACAAGCTCGCGGAGCTGGTCGGCATCACGCCCGGCCGCCCGATCAAGCCGGTGCTCCTAGACGCCACCGACCGCTGGGGCGTGCACGTCCCGCCAGCCGCCGCCGCGGACCTGAAGCGCGCGCTTTTCAGCGTCGGCGCCGGCGCGATCGGCGACTACCGCGAGTGCGCCTTCTCCGTCGAAGGCACTGGTGAGTTCACCCCCGTCGAGGGCGCGAACCCCACCGACGGGGCCGTGGGCACGCACTACACGGGCGACGAGATCCGCATCGAGTTTGTGGCCAGGGCGGGGGACCGCCGGAGGATCGTCGAGAAGCTGCGCGAATCGCACCCCTATGAAGAACCCGCGTTCGACGTGGTGCAGATGGCCGACACCCAGGACCTAGAGAAAGCGACCGGCCTGGGACGCATCGGCGAGCTGCCCGAACCGATGACGCTGCGCGAGTTCACCCAGCAGGTGGCCAACGCGCTGCCGGAGACCGCGTGGGGCGTGCGCGCCGCCGGCGACCCGGACCAGATCGTGCAGAAGGTCGCGGTCTCCTCCGGCTCCGGCGACAGCTTCCTCGCTGATGTGGCCAAGCTCGGCGTGGACGTCTACGTTACCTCCGACCTGCGCCACCACCCCGTGGACGAGCACCTGCGCGCGGGCGGCCCGGCCGTGATCGACACCGCCCACTGGGCCAGCGAGTTTCCCTGGACCCAGCAGGCGGAGAGTATCGTGGCTCCGTTGAGCGTGGACACCGAGATCCTGCACATCCGCACGGATCCGTGGACCATCTCCGCGCACCCCGAGTAAGGAGAAACGATGCACCTTTCCAAAGACCTGCAGCCCGTCCTCCTGCAGCTCGCGCAGGCAGACGCCGCGTCTTCCCAGCCGCGCGTGCGCCCCGAGGAGCAGGAGTTGCAGAAGCTTATCGACGAGCGCAAGCGCCTGACCGACGCCTCCGCCGCAGCCCAACTCGCAGTCGACGACATGGAGCTGGAAATCCTGCGCATCCAGGAGGACGAGCGGAAGCTGAAGAAGCGCGAGCTGGACGACAAGCGCCAGCTGTCCGCCGAGACCGACCCGGAGCGCCGCAAGGATCTCGAGCACGACCGCTACGCCGCGAAGTCGCGCATCGCCGATCTGCTCTCCGAGCTGAAGGAGGCGCACAACGAGATCGCGGCGCTGCGCAACAACCGCGACGTGCACGCTGCCCGCGTCGACGAGGCCAACCGGAAGGTCGAGGCCGCCCAGCGCGCCGTGGACGCCCTACCCGAGGAAGAGATCGTGGACACCGATGCGCTTCGGGCGCAGCTGCCTGACGACGTGCTCCGCGCCTACGACGACATCAGCGCCGCCAAATTCAACGGCCGCGCCTGCGGCGGCTGCTTCATCCAGCTGCCGCCGGCGGAGCGCGCCGAGGTGCTCGCCGAGCCGGACGACGGGCTGCCCACCTGCCCGAACTGCGGCACGCTCTTGGTGCGGGTCTCTCCGGTGGAGTAGTCGATGCAGGTTTCGATGTACTGCGACGGCGGCTCCCGCGGCAACCCGGGCGTCGCCGGTTCCGGCTCCGTGGTCTACGACGCTTCCGGGGAAACCCTTGGCGAGATCGCCTACGTGGTGGGCAAGAAATCCTCCAACAACGTCGCCGAATACTACGGCCTGATCCGCGGCCTGGAGGCCTGCCGTGAGGTCGGGGCGACGGTGGTGGACGTGTTCATGGACTCCAAGCTGGTTGTCGAGCAAATGACCGGTCGCTGGAAAATCAAGCACCCCGATATGCAGAAGCTGGCGCGGGAGGCCCGCGATTTGGCCTCCAGCTTTGACAAGGTCACTTACACCTGGGTCCCGCGCGCGAAGAACAAGAAGGCCGACGAGCTGTCCAACGTGGCCATGGACGCCGCCGCCCGCGGCGACGAACCCGGCATCGTCAAAGGCACTGGCGTGTGGGTGGGGGAGACACGTGGGGAACCGGAGGACGCGGAGAAGCAAACGCACCAGACCGCGAGCCCCGCGCACTGGGCAGGCGCCGACGCGCCGCGCACCCGGTTCATCCTGCTGCGGCACGGGCAGACCCAGCACTCCGCCGAGCAGCGCTTTTCCGGCGCCGCCGAGCCCGAGCTGACCGACACCGGCCGCGACCAGGCGCGCCGGGCCGCCGACGCGCTGCGGGGGTTCGGACGCATCGACGCCATCGTCGCCTCGCCGCAGGCCCGCGCGCAGGGCACCGCCCGCATCGCCGCCGGGGCGCTCGGGCTCGACGTGGTTGTGGAGGAGGGGCTGCGCGAGATCGACTTCGGCGACTTCGAGGGGCTCACCCGCGACGAGGCCGTCGCGCGGGACTCGGCGGCGTTCGACGAGTGGCAGTCCTCGCCGAACAACGCGCCGCCGTCTGGCGAGTCGCTGACCGCGCTGCACCGCCGGGTTTCGCGCACGCGGGCCAAGTTGCAGGAACGTTACGAGGGACAGAACGTGCTGGTGGTCACGCACATGACGCCGGTGAAGTCGTTCGTCCGCCAGGCCCTCGGCGCCGGGCCGGAGCTGTTCAAGCACCTTTTCCTCGACCTGGCCAGCATCAGCGTCGTGGACTACTACGGCGACTTCGGCGTGGTGCGCTGCGTCAACGACGTCGCGCACCACCGCGGGTAGGTTTCGGCGCTAGATGCTTACCCCAGGATGCTTACCGGGGGAGGATGCTTACTCCTAAACGCTTACTCCTCGAGTAGCCGCGAGAATTACTCGGCAACGCTCTCGAGGGATAAGCATCCTGGGGTAAGCATCCTCGAACGATGCCCGGCAGTTCCGTTCGGACCGGCGGAAAGCGTATGCTGTACCTCGCGAATGAGCCGGCCGGGCGGCCGCGGCACCGCGAACCACTCCAGCCATGGAACAGGCGCGGGTCGAGGAAAGTCCGGACTCCACAGGGCACGGTGGTTGCTAACAGCAACCCGGAGCGATCCGCGGGAAAGTGCAACAGAAAGTAGACCGCCTCGGCGACGAGGTCAGGGTGAAAGGGTGCGGTAAGAGCGCACCGGCATCTGCGGTGACGCAGGTGGCCAGGTAAACCCCACCGGGAGCAAGGCAAGAGCCCCCGTCGCAAGGCGGAGGTCGTCGGATGTAGGCTGCCCGCCCAGTCCGAAGGTAGCTGCTTGAGGCGCCCAGCGATGGGTGGTCCAGATGGATGGTCGCCGCCCCGCAAGGGGAACAGAATCCGGCTCATAGGCCGACTCATTCGCCCTTTTCGTGGCACGATGGCTGCTTATGAAGCTCTACGCCGCGCCCCTGAACTTCCGCTCGATCGCGCGCGAATTCGACGTGCGCACAACGTTCGCGCCTGAGCTGCACACCGAAGCCTCGCAGCTTCGGGACCGCTTTTCGCAGTTGCGTATCGACGCCCGCTCTGTGCCGCTGGTCACCATCGATCCCGTCGGGTCGAAGGACCTGGACCAGGCAGTGCACATCGAGGCGCGCGACGGCGGAGGCTACGTGGTGCGCTACGCCATCGCGGACGTGGCGGCGTTCGTGGACCCCGATTCTGCAGTGGCGGCGGAGTCGCTGGAGCGCGGCCAGACGATCTACCTGCCCGACGAACCCGCGCGCCTGCACCCGGAGGAGCTGTCGGAGGGCTCTGCTTCGCTGCTTCCCGACGTGGACCGGCCCGCCGTGCTGTGGACGTTCGAGCTGGACGAGCGCGGCGAGGTCGACTCCGCGCACGTCGAGCGCGCGCTGGTGCGCTCCGTGGCGCGGCTGGACTACGAGGGCGTGCACGAGGAGATGCAGGCAGGGTCGGTGCACCCGTCGATTGCGCTGTTGGAGCAAGTCGGGCAGTTGCGGCAGCAGTCCTCGCTGCGCAGGCACGCGATCAACCTGCGCCTGCCGTCGGTGCGCGTCGTCGGCGACGGCGGCACGTTCGAGCTGGTCATCGAGCCGCGCCACCCGATCATGGACTACAACTCCGAGATCTCGCTGCTCACCGGCATGGTCGCGGGACGGATGATGGTCGACGCCGGGGTGGGCTTCCTGCGCACGTTGGGTCCGGCGGATGAGGACGGCGAGGCGGAGTTCCGTCGAGAAGCACGCAACCTGGGCTACGAAGTGGCGGGAGACATCGGCGAGTTTTTGGCCGGCGTGGATGCCGACACCCCGCGCGGGATGGCGGTGATGCGCGAGGCGCAGAAACTGCTGCGCGGGTCCGGCTACGTGGACCTGTCCGAGAAGCAGGCGGAGGTGCACGCCGGCATCGGCGGGTTCTACTCGCACGTCACCGCGCCCTTGCGGCGGCTGATCGACCGCTACGCCACCGAAGTCTGCCTCGCCATTTGTGCAGGTGAGGACGTGCCGGAGTGGGTCGAGCGCGACGCCCCGCGCGTGATCAAGACGATGGGGCGGTCCTCCCAGCTTGCCAACACGGTGGAGAAGGCGTGCCTGCACCTGACGGAGGCGACGGTGCTCGAGCCGTGGGTGGGCCACAACTTCGACGGCGTGACGCTCAAGAGCGGGGAGGACGCGGCGCGCGTGTTCATCGTGGACCCGCCGGTGCTCGCGCCGTCCGCGGGTGCGCCCGAGGAAGGCGCGGAGACGAAGTTCTCCCTCGTGCGGGCCGACCCGGCGGCGCGTGAGGTCGGCTTCGCCTGGCCCGCGGACTAGGGGAGGCCCGCGCCTACCCCTCGAGGCGGGCGGGTTCGCCGGCGGCGACCTCCACCACCTCGAACTCGCGCGCCATCGTGGACGCGAACGCGTCCGCCTCCTGCACAGGCACGAACGCGATCACCGCGTCGGAGGTGCCGATGGCGGCGGGCCGGGCGGCGACGGCGCCGCGCTCGCGGGCCAGGGCGACGAGAGCGTCCGGGGAGGCCAGGCCGTGGGACTCGGACGGCGAGTTGAGCAGGGTGAACAGCTCATTGGCGCGGCGCGAGCGCAGGGCCTTCGCCGCGGCGAGGGAGCGCAGCGTCTCCGATTCGCAGAACTGCACCCAGCGTCGTGCGGCCTCCGGCTCCGGCGCATTCGAGTCACCTGCGGTGCGGCGTGCCTCGACCCATTGGACGGCGCGGCCGGGGGCGTCGGGAAGCTGGCGCAGCGAGGAGACGCCGAAGTTGGAGCAGGCGGCGTCGATGAACGCGCGGCGCTCGGCGATCGCGTCGCGGGACTGCGTAAACGGCGCGCCGAGCTCCTTCGACACGGAGAACACGCGCACGCCGTGGCGCGACGGGTGCGGCGCCTGGGTTAACGAGCCGTCGGCGTAGTCCACCACCGACACCCCCTCGGCCCCGCGCAGCGCCACCGAGTGGCGGGCGCGCAGCACCGGCTGCGACGAGTAGGTGGCCACGGCGTGCGAGCAGATCTCCGCGAGCCGGGCACGGAACGGGGCGGTGTCCACGTCGTCGTGCTCGCCGGCCAGCGCCAGCGCGATCGCGGCGTCGGCGGCGTACAGCGCGCCCAAACCTGCGCCGACCGGCACGTCGGATTCCACGGTGATGTCCACGCCAGCGGTGTCGCGGGAGAGCACCTGGCGCTGCACCAGCGTGTGCACCAGCCCCCACCAGCGGCGGGCGAGGCCGTCGGCGGGTTGGTCGTCGTAAGGCAATTGCGCCTTAAACTCCTGGCCGAGCGGGCCGTTGGCCGCAACAGAGATCACGCCGTCCGAACGCGGGTGCACCGCCGCGGCCGCGCGCAGCGACGCGGTGCCGGCCAGGGTCACGCCGCCGAAGTGGTCGACGTTTTCACCGATGAGCACCCACGTGCCCGGCGCGGATGCGACACGCCCAGACGCTGCGCTAACGCGCTCCACAGGGGACTTGGAGGGGGTTTCAAACAATGCCATGTCACGCTCCTTTTAACCGCCACCACACTACCAACCGCCCCGGTACAGTCGGACGGGTAAACAAACCACGAAAGGAACGAAACAATGGCAGACGAGCAGTTCTACTACAACCCGTCCACCGGCGAGGTCACCCAGGGCAAGGAAGCCGCCTGGGATAACCGCATGGGCCCCTACGCCACCCGCGAGGAGGCCGAGTCCGCGCTGCAGATCGCCGCGCAGCGCAATAAGAGCGCCGACAACCAGGACGAGGCGGACGACAACTGGGGCGAGGCCCCGTCCTGGGAGAAGTAGCCCGGATAAGCCTTACGGCTTGATCTTCTTAAACGCCTTGCGCACCTCGCGCACGGCCTCGTCGTAGCCGCTCAAGGCCTGCTCCCCGCGGTCGAGTTCGCGCTGGTAGAGCATGCCGTAGGCGAAGGTGTCCTCGCCGCGTTCGCGGGCCTCCTCGGCAAGCCGCTGGATGCGGTCGCGCGAGGTCACGGCGTCCTGGAAATCGCCCAGCTTGGACTGCAGCGCCTTGCAGGCCTTGGCCAAACGCCCCGCCTTCAACCCCGCATCGGCCGCGGCGTTAGCGGAGTAGCGCAGTTTCTTCGCAGCTTTGCGCACGTCGTGGACGTAGTCTTCGCGCTCGTGCAGCGGCAGGTCGGTGTCGTGGTAGTGCTCGTCCACCTTGTCGTGGCGCTTCTTCAGTTTCTTGTAGCCGCGCTTCAAGTGGTCGTAGAGGACCTCCTTCGACTCTGCCGGGGGTTCTTCAGAAGCCTCTTGCTTTGCGACGGGCGGCTCAGCCAACAACCCGTCAATCGCGTCCAGCAGATCCATGAACCGCTGCGAGTCGAGCATGGCCACGATCTCGGCGTGGGCCTCGTTGTAGTCGCGGCGCATGTCGCCGGCGATGTGTGCGCGGGCGGCGTCGTCCACGAGCCCGGACTCGTCCGAATCCAACAGCTCCAGGAAGCGCTCTTCGACAACCTCGGCGTCGCGGGCCACGCCCAACACGCCAGCGGCGTGCTTGAGCTCGTCTTCAAGCGCGCCGAGCTGCTCGCCCTCGAGGATGCCCTCGAACGTCTCCAGCAGGGAGCGCATCTCGCGGGTGGCCACGCGCAGCTGGTGCACCGAGTCGTACTCGTCGGCGCGCACGCGCGGCTCCCAGGCGACGATGGCGTCGCGCTGCTTGCGCAGGGAATCCACCACTGCCGCCGCCGGGGAGTCCGCCTCAAGCTCCGCCTGCATGTGCGGCGGCAGGGGAGCGGTCTTCACCGAATCGCCCAGCGCGGTGGCCAGCTTCGACGGAGAGGACGACTTGCGCGCGCCCGCCGAGATCAAAAAGCTCGTGCCCTGGTTAATCAGCGTCTCGCCCGCCTCGGTGCCGGCGAGCGCCTCGGCCAGCTCGAGCTCCCACTCGCGCCAGTTGGTGCGCTCGCCACCGGGAAGCAGCGACCAGGCGGTGACGTGGTCGTCGCAAAACTCCGCGACAGCGCCTTCGGCGCCGGAAAGCAAAATTTCAACCCGACGGTTGTCCACCTGCGCCACCGGCGCCAGCTCCTCGGTGCGCACGATCGACCGCACCTGGGCCAGAAGTTCCTCGGGCACGGCCGATGGATCGTCGAGAGGCATCCGCACCTCGTTGCGCCCGCCCTCCTTGGGCAGCTTGAGGTGCCAGCCGTCATCTGCGCCGCCGGTGCGGCGGCGCAGCGTGATCTTGGAACGCGTCAGGCGCAGATCCTTGGTGTCGTAGTACACGGCGGAGAGGTTGTGCTCGCGCATGCTGGCGATTTCCTCCACGCCGGGCAGTTGCGTCAGGTCCGGCATGCCGGTGTCCTCGTCCACGGCGAGTTTGATTTCCACCTCGAGGAACTGCTCGGGTGCTTGTGCAGCCATGATCGTTGTCCTCCTTCAATGGTTTGTTGCCCCCAAGCTTAGCCTGCCTATCGACGCCCAAAGGCCCGCTACAGTTGAGCAGCATGAGCGCCCAAACCGACAACGTGCTGCGAATGGTGGAGCAGCAGGACATCGCCTTTATCCGCCTCTGGTTCACCGACATCTTCGGCTCGCTGAAAACCGTGATGATGTCGCCCGCGGAGCTGGAAAGCGCCTTCGAGGAGGGCGTGGGCTTCGACGGCTCCTCCATCGAGGGGTTTAGCCGCGTCTCCGAGTCCGACACACTGCTGCGCCCCGACCCGTCGACGTACCAGCCGCTGCCCTTCGACGAGGAGGCGGGCCTGCAGACTGCGCGGATGTTCTGCGACATCACCATGCCCGACGGCGACCCGCTTTTCGCCGACCCGCGCCAGGTGCTGCGCCGCCAGATCACTAACGCCCGCGACATGGGCTTCGAGTTTGTGGCCAGCCCCGAGATCGAGTTCTATGTGGTCAAACCCGGCGAAGGTGACCAGCCGCCGACACCTGCGGACAAGGGCGGCTACTTCGACCAGGCCAAGCGCAACGAGGCGCCGAAGCTGCGCCGCATGGCCGTCTCCGCCTTGGAGTACATGGGCATTGTCACCGAGTTTTCCCACCACGAGGGCTCGCCGGGCCAGCAGGAGATCGACCTGCGCCACACCGACGCGCTGACCATGGCCGACAACATTGTCACGTTCCGCTACATCGTGAAGACGGTCGCCGAAATGAACGGCGTGCACGCCACGTTCATGCCCAAGCCGTTCGCCGACCTCGAGGGCTCGGCGATGCACACCCACTTCTCCCTGTTCGAGGGTGACACCAACGCCTTCCACGACCCGGACGACGAAATCAGCCTGTCCAAAACTGGCCGCCAGTTCATCGCCGGCATCATCGAGCACGCGGGCGAGATCTCCGCGGTGACCAACCAGTGGGTGAACTCGTATAAGCGCCTGCAGTTCGGCTCCGAGGCGCCCACCGCCGCCACCTGGGGTATTTCCAACCGCTCCGCCATGGTGCGCGTGCCCACCTACCGCCTGCACAAGGCGGATTCGCGCCGGGCGGAGGTGCGCTCGCTCGACTCGGCGTGCAATCCCTACCTGGCGTTTTCCGCGATCCTCGCCGCAGGCCTGAAGGGCATCGAGGAGGGCTACGAGCTGGACGAGCCCGCCCGCGACGACGTCTTTGCCCTGACCCGCCGCGAGCGCCGCGCGATGGGCTACCGGGACCTGCCCAACTCGCTGGACCAGGCGTTGCGCCAGATGGAGCGCTCCGAGTTCATGGCCGAGGTCTTAGGCGAGCAGGTTTTCGAGTTCTTCTTGCGCGCGAAGTGGGCCGAGTGGCACGACTACACGGCCCAGATCACGCCCTGGGAGATCGATACGGGGATCGACCTGTGATTTCACCCGCCAAGCTGGGGCTGACCAGCCCGCGCGCCGCCGAGGACATCGAGGAGCTTTCGCTTCATGACGAAGCTTCGCTCTACACCCTCGCCGGCGCCAGCGACCCGGACCTGGCGCTCAACAACGCCCACCGGCTCTTCGACGCACTTGGTGACGGCTGGGCGGATTTGCTTGCCGCGCTGCGCGACTTTCCGGTGTTCCGCACCCGGTTTTTCGCCCTGCTGGGCGGCTCCACCGCGCTGTCGGACCACCTGATCGCGCACCCGCAGCAGTGGCGGCTCCTGCTCGAGGACCTGCCCGATGAGGCCGAGCTCTACCGCACCATGCTCGCCGCCGTGGGGGTCGACGCTGACGGGCCGGGGTTGTATAAGGCGGGGGAGGGCGACGTTGGCGCGGCTAAGCAAAAGCTCCGCGCCACCCACCGCGACCTGGTGATGCGCATCGCCGCCGCCGACCTCGCCGGCACATTCGCCGCGGTCAAGGGCTACGGCGAGGGCGAATCCATGAGCTACAGCTACACGACGGAGCGGCTGACGTGGCTCGCGGACGCCGCGCTCACGGCCGCGCTCGCGGTGGCGGTGCGTGACGTCTACGGCGACGAGGAAGCGGACGCCGAGCTCGCCGTGATCGCCATGGGCAAGTGCGGCGCCGGCGAGCTGAACTACATCTCGGATGTGGACGTGGTGTTCGTGGCCGAGCCCGCCTCGCCGAAGATCACGCGCGTGGCCGCGGAGATGATGCGCATCGGCTCCGCGTGCTTCTTCGACGTGGACGCGAACCTGCGCCCGGAAGGTACCTCGGGCGCGCTTGTGCGCACGCTGGAGTCGCACCAGGCCTATTACCGGAAATGGGCCGAGACCTGGGAGTTCCAGGCGCTGTTGAAGGCGCGGCCGCAGACCGGTTCCATGGACTTGGGGCGGGCGTACTCCGAGGCGATCGCGCCGCTGGTGTGGGAGGCCTCCCAGCGCGATTCCTTCGTCGAGGACGTCCAGGCCATGCGTCGGCGCGTGCTGGAGAACGTGCCCGCGGAGGTGCGCCGCCGCGAGCTGAAACTCGGGCCCGGCGGGCTGCGCGACGTCGAGTTCGCCGTGCAGCTTCTGCAGCTCGTGCACGGGCGCATCGACGACACCCTGCGCGCCCGCAACACCCTCGACGCCCTGTCTGCGCTGGCCGCGGCGGGTTACGTGGGCCGCGAGGACGCGCGCGTGCTCACCGAGGCCTACGAGTTTTTGCGCCTGTTGGAGCACCGGCTGCAGCTGCAGCGCTTCAAACGCACCCACCAGCTGCCCGAGCCGGACGACGAGAAGCGCAACCGCTGGCTCGCCCGCGCCGCCGGGTTCACCGCGAACCACCGCGGCACCGCCCCGGACGCGATGTACCGCGAGCTCAAACGCGTGCGCCGCGACGTCTCCGACCTGCACGAGCGGCTGTTCTACCGCCCGCTGCTCGGCGCGGTGGCCGACATGTCCGTCGGCGAGGCCACCCTCTCCGCGGACGCGGTGAAAGCCCAGCTCGCCGCGCTCGGCTACCGCCACCCGGCGCGCGCCTTTGACCACCTTTCCGCGCTGGTCAAGGGCACCTCGCGCAAGGCCAAGCTGCAGGCGATCCTGCTGCCGTCGCTGATGCACTGGCTCGCCGACACCGCCGACCCCGGCCAGGGGCTTTTGAACTACCGCAAGCTTTCGGACGCCGCCGTGGACCGCAGCTGGTTCCTCCGCATGCTGCGCGACGAGGGCGTGGCGTCGCAACGCCTCATGCACATCCTGGGAACCTCGCCGTACGCCTCCGACCTCATCATTTCCGCGCCCGATGTGGTCAAACTGCTCGGCGACGGCTCCAACGGGCCCCGGCTCCTCGACGCCGCCCCCGACCAAGTCCACAAAGCCATCCTTGCCTCCGCCAAGCGCCACCAGACGGACCCCGACAAGGCCGTCGCCGTGGCGCGCTCCCTGCGCCGCGCGGAGCTCGCCCGCATCGCGTCCGCCGACCTGCTCGGCTTCATGGAGCCGCGCCAGGTCTGCCTCGAGCTGACCTACGTGTGGGAGGCCGTGCTTGAGGCCGCACTTCGCGCCGAGGTGTACGCCGATCTCGCATCCTCGCCTTACGACGAGCCTCCCGCCCGCATCGCCGTCATCGGCATGGGCCGCCTCGGCGGCGCCGAACTCGGCTACGGCTCCGACGCCGACGTGATGATCGTCGCCGAGCCGAGCGAGGGGTCCGACGGAGGAAGCGACGCGATCGCGTGGGCGGCGAAAATCGTCGACCAGATGCGCACCCGCTTGTCCAAACCCTCCGGCGACCCGCCCCTCGAGGTGGATCTGGGCCTGCGCCCCGAGGGCCGCTCCGGCCCGGTGGTGCGCACCATCGCCAGCTACGAGCGCTACTACCGCGAGTGGGGCGAGGTCTGGGAGCGCCAGGCGCTGCTGCGCGCCGCCGTCGTCGCCGGCGACCGTGGCGTGGGCGACGCGTTTTTGGAGGCCGTCGACGATTTCCGCTACCCGGCCGGCGGCGCCAAGCCTTCCGACATCCGCGAAATCCGCCGCATCAAAGCCCGCGTCGACAACGAGCGTCTGCCGCGCGGTGCCGACCGCGCCACCCACACCAAGCTCGGCCGCGGTGCGCTCGCCGACGTCGAGTGGACCGTGCAGCTTCTGACCATGCAGCACGCCCACACCCACGAGGAGCTGCGCACCCCCTCCACCCTGGACGCGCTGGACTTCCTCGCCGAGCTCGACGACCCGTCCGTCATCCGCGGCTCGCACGCCGAGATACTGCGCACCGCGTGGCTCACGGCCACCCGCGCCCGCAACGCCATCGTGCTGGTCACCGGCAAGCGCACGGACCAACTTCCCGCGCCGGGCCCGCAGCTCGCTCAGGTCGCGGGCTCTGCCGGCTACGACCCCGACGACCAGCAGGAGTTCTTAGAGGACTACCTGCGCATCACCCGCCACGCCCACAAGGTGGTCGAGGAGGTGTTCTGGGGAGAGGTGCCGTCGCACGAGTTCGATTAGGGCGGGGAGGCGCAGTGGCGTCGATAGGCAATATGCTCGAGCCCATGGCAGTGAACATGACCATCGACCTGAACAACGCCACCTTCGCAGACCTGGTTGCGCTGGTGGACGCCGCGCGCGTGGCCGGCGTTGATCCGAAGACCGGGCTGGAGCTCGACGGCGAGACGCTGAGCATCACCGTCGAGCCGACAACCCGCACGCCCGCGCGCGAGCACGCGCCCGAGAAGGAGCGCACCGTGCCGCCGCTCGGCGACGCCGCGATTCGCTCGGTGGTGGATATTTTGACCGGTCGACAGGAACCGCCCCGCCGGTAGGGGCCCATGACGTAGACTTCGCGGGGTGGACTACATCTCAACTCGCGACGCATCGGCGCAGCCGCGCTCCTTCACAGACATCCTGCTCACGGGCCTAAGCCCCGACGGCGGCCTCTTCATGCCGGCGGTGTACCCGTCCATCACCCCGGAACTTCTGAACGAGTGGCGCGAGCTTTTGCTTGACGACGGCTACGCTGCGCTCGCCGCCGAAGTGCTGAAGCTCTACGTCGACGACATCCCCGAGGCGGACCTCGAGGCGATCGCGCGCCGGGCGTACCGCACGCCGGTCTTCGCCGACGAGGAGATCGTGCCGGTGACCCGACTGAACGACCAGCTGCACATCGGCCACCTGTCCGAGGGCCCGACTGCGGCGTTCAAGGACATGGCGATGCAGCTGCTCGGTGAGCTATTTGAGTACGAGCTGGCCCGCCGCGGCGAGGAGATCAACATCCTCGGCGCGACCTCGGGCGACACCGGATCGTCGGCCGAGTACGCGATGCGCGGGCGCGACGGCATCCGGGTGTTCATGCTCACCCCGGCCGGGCGCATGACCCCGTTCCAGCAGGCGCAGATGTTTGGGCTGGACGACCCGAACATCTTCAACATCGCCCTGGACGGCGTGTTCGACGACTGCCAAGACGTGGTCAAGGCGGTCAGCGCGGACGCGGGGTTCAAGTCGAAGTACTCCATCGGGGCGGTGAACTCCATCAACTTCGCGCGCCTGCTCGCGCAGGTGGTGTACTACATCGCGACCTACCTGAAGGTCACCGAGACCAACGACGAGCGCGTCTCCTTCTGCGTGCCCACCGGCAACTTCGGCAACGTGTGCGCGGGCCACATCGCGAAGCAGATGGGCCTGCCCATCGACCGCCTCATCGTGGCCACCAACGAAAACGACGTGCTCCACGACTTCTTCGCGCGCGGCGAGTACCGCCCCCGCTCCGCCGCGGAGACCTACGCGACGTCCTCGCCGTCGATGGACATTTCGAAGGCGTCCAACTTTGAGCGGATGCTTTTCGACGCCACGTTGCGCGACTCCGACCTCACCCGCGAGCTGTTCGCCAACAGGGTGAAAGACGGCGGCTTCGCTGCCACCGATCTGGGCGGGGAAGAGGCGATGGAGCGCATCCGCGGCGAGTTCGGCTTCGCCTCCGGCACTTCCACCCACGCCGACCGGGTGGCCACCATCAAGCGCGTGCACGACGAGTTCGGCGTGCTGGTGGACCCGCACACCGCCGACGGCGTGTTCGTCGCCAAGCAGCTTGCGGACGAAGTGGACACCCCGATCGTGGTGCTGGAAACTGCGCTGCCGGTGAAGTTCGCCGACACGATCGCCGAGGCGATCGGCAAGGCGCCGGAGGTGCCGGAGCGCTTCGCCGGCATCATGGACGCGGAGCGCCACGTGACCGACCTGCCCAACGACGCTGAGGCCGTCAAGGCGTTTATCGCCGAGGCCATCGAGGGCACTAACGTCTAGGGCACACCAAGGAAGGAGTGGGCGCGCATGGCACAGGAGCAGTTCGCAGGCCCGGAGCACTACACCGACTTCGACCCGGAGAAGTTCATCCGGGACATGAAGATCATGGCCGAAGAGGAGGAGAAGGACGGCGAGTCCGGCGACGAGGGCTCGGCGGTTGACGCCTCCGAGTAGCCAGGGCGGTTCAGCCAAGCGCTACCAGCCCGAGCAGGGCCCGCAGTGGCGCTTCCCGGACATGCCCGGAGAGCCAGCGCCGCAGCGGCAGCAGTACCCGCAGCACCCGCTGAAGTTCCCCGACATGCCGGGCCCCGGCTCCACGGCTCGGGCGCGTCGCAGCGGGCTGCAGACGGGCGGGTGGATCACCGTCATCGTCGCGACGGCGATGATCGTGGGCATCGTGGTGTGGCTGGGCCTGAACGCGTCGAAGGTCCC
Organism: Corynebacterium sp. ACRPZ; assembly: GCF_022346205.1. Classification (NCBI taxonomy): domain Bacteria; kingdom Bacillati; phylum Actinomycetota; class Actinomycetes; order Mycobacteriales; family Corynebacteriaceae; genus Corynebacterium; species Corynebacterium sp. ACRPZ. The sequence goes on along the minus strand of NZ_JAKRMR010000014.1, from coordinate 44,064 downwards.
CACCGGCACGGTGGAGGAGCGCGAGGCGCTGTCCGAGGTGCAAACGCCTGACGACGACGCTCCCGCGCCGGAGAACGAAAACAACGTGCTCGTGCCCGCGTTCGCCCCCTGGGCACCGGGGACGAAGATCCAGACCACGGACCACCGCCCGGCGCCCGGGGAGCATTTCACGGCGCAGTCGTGCACCGCGGCGTTTTCGTTTACCGGCAAGGACGGCCGGGCGTATGCGGTGACCGCCGGCCACTGCGGCCGCGAAGGCGACCTGGTGTGGCCCACCAACGCCTCCACCGCCTTCGACTACGCCTCCGAGGTCGGCCACTTCATTTTCTCCGGGCTGTATTCGCAGAACACCCCGGAGACGGAAGGCGCGGACGTCGGCATCATCGAGATCACGGACCCGGACCGGTTCATGGACGTGGTCGGCGCGCCGATACCGACTGGGATCGGGGAGGGCCTTGGGCCCGTCGATAGGGTGTGCAAAACGGGCGCGACCACGGGCTACACGTGCGGCGATTTCGAGGACACTGAGCGGGTGCAGATAGTCAACCTCGACCCCGGCGTGGAGGACGAGACCTTCGGCGACATCGCCGCCGTGTGCGCCGCCTCGGGCGACTCGGGCGGGCCGGTGTTCGCCGACGTCAACGGCCGAGCCACCGTCATCGGCGTCGTCTCCGGCACGGAAGCCGGCCGCGCGGGCGAGGAGTGCTACGAGGGCATGGAGGACCCGCACCTGATGAGCTACTCCAACGTCAATCAGGTCATGGCCGTGATCCGGCACGCCGTGCCGGACGCGGAGTTTATTCCCCGGCGTTGGTGACAGGGTTGGCGAGCAGCGGCCAGCGCTTGAGGTGCTCGCCGGTTTCCTTGTCGTTGTCCACCACCACGACCTCGTCGTCGGTGTAGCCGTTGAACGTCACGCGGTCGATCTCGTCGGGCCGTTCCACATCGAGCCAGCGCTTTGACAGCGCGTCGGCGTCGTCCACGTCCATCCAGTTCAGGGTGATCACGCGGAAGTGGTTGTGTGACGCGTAGTCCACAAACGACACCGAATCGGCGCCCTCTGCCACGCCGAAATCGATGTACTGGGCGAGGGTCTCCGGAGGGAGCGTCGAGAAGCAAAAGCCCCAGAAGTTAAAGCGCATCCCGCTTTTCGACGTCAACGTCACCGTGTCCAAACAATTCTGCTCCAGCAGACGCGACAGGTGGCCCGCGATCTCGGTGGAGTCGTCGAGGGCGCCGTCCACAACGTCGCCGCGCATCATCGCGCCCGAGTTCGTCTCGCCCACGCGCACGTTGTCGATCAGGTTCGGTCGGATGCTCGCCGCGACGTTGCCCGGATCCGCCGGCGCCGGGTTGAACGGGCGCTCCGGCTGCGGCAGCTCCGCGGCCGCCGGGGAGCTCGCCGTGGTGCGGCTCGCCGCCATCGCCACCCCGAAAATCACCAGGATGACCAGCGCGCCGTACGCCGCGACGAACAGGGGCGCGGGGACGCGTCTGACCCAGGGCTGCTTGTCGGAAACGGCGGTGCTCATAATTTCAGGGATTGTACACTTGCCACCATGCCTATCCCGGAGTTCATCGTGGAAACCCGCAAGAAAATCGGCACCGACCTGATGTGGGTGCCCGCCGTGTGCGCCGTCGTGCTTCGCGACGCCACCGATGCGTCACCGTGGGCCGTCCCCGAGGTGCTGCTGGTGCGCCGCGCCGACAACGGCGAGTGGACACCTGTGACCGGGATCGCGGACCCGGGCGAAGAGCCGCACGTCGCCGCGGTGCGCGAGGTGCTGGAGGAAACCGGCGTGCGGGTGACCGCCGCGGCGATTTTGGGCGTCGGCGCGCACGGCCCGGTCACCCACGCGAACGGGGATAAGGCCAGCTACATGACGGTGCAATTGCGCTGCGAGCCGCTCGACCCCACCGCGGAACCGGTGATCGGCGACGATGAGAACATCGAAGCCGGCTGGTTCCCCATCTCCCAGATGCCGGTGCGCGACCCGAAGTGGCGCCTGGCCATCGCGGACGCCGCCTCGCAACGCCGCCACCCGGGCAGCTTCGCGCCGCGCATGGGGCTGACCAAGCGGTGAGGCTCGGCGTCGACGTCTCGGAGCACCAGGCCGGGCTCGACGTTTCCCGCTTCGACTTCGTCATCGCCCGCACCACCGACGGCACGTACCAGGACGCTGCGTTTTCGTCGTTCGCCCCTTTCGCGACCGCGGCGTACCACTTCCTGCGCGCCCCCTCCGAAGGGACCACCATTGCGGCGCAGGTGTCGGCCGCGCTCGAGGTTCTCGGGGGCCGCCGCTTGCCTCTGTGGCTCGACGTCGAGTCCCCCGCGGGGCTTTCGCTTCTCGACGTCCGCTCCGCCCACCACTCCTTCTCCTCCGCAGGCGTCGAAGTAGCTGGAGTCTACACGAACGCCTGGTACTGGCGGCGGCACATGCTGTTCGCGGACGTGGCCGAGTTCGGTGCGCTGTGGCTGGCGCAGTGGGGCTCGAACCCGGTGGTCGACGTTTCGACGCCTTTGGACGTGGGGGCGTGGCCGCGCCCCGTCGGCCTTCCAACGCCCACAGTGTGGCAGTTCACCTCGCGCGGCCGCGTAGACGGGACGGACGTAGATTTAAATTTGGCCCTGTGAACTGCGCTTTGTGAATTTCTCAGGTTCAGTTATCCACAATTCGCGCAGGGCCTGGTGTTGGGGGTTGCGCTGTCTTAGCTTCTGGGCCATGAACTTCACTGACTTTGTTTCCGCAGGCGTAGCCGTGCTCGCCGACTTTGACCGCGGCACCGCCATGGCCGCCGGCCTGTCCACCGGGCGGGTCCGTGACCTGGCGCGGGTGCACCACGCGTATTACGGGCCGACCCAGTTCACCCGCAAACAACGCGAAGCACTCGAGGCAGCGCATGGTCTGCCGGTGGACCAGCTCGTGCACATCGAGAAGAAACTGCTCGCCGTCGAAGGCGCCGCCGAACGCTGGCGCATCCGCCTCGACCTGGTGCGCCACCGCGGCTCATATAGGGCACTGACCAAGCGGATCAAACGGTTGATCAAACAACCCGTCAAACCAGCCCCACCCTCGTGCAGGTTCTCCCGCTCGAAAGCGGGCATGCGCACTATGATCCTGACCTACAACGAGCGCGACCTCGCCGACTTAGAGCACCTGCTGCGCCAACTCATCGACGCCGACGACCCCGCCGCCACCCAAATGGCCGACGCCCTCATCGCGATCCTGCGCGACGGCAAAGGCGTGCCGAAGGCGAATTTCCGGCCGATCATCCTGGTGCCGATCGCCGACTGGGCCCGCATCCAATCCGGCCACGCCGACGAGGTCACCTTGATCTGCACCGACGGCACCACCATGACCGGAGCCGAATACATGGAGCACGAATTCGGCGACATACTCGAAGTCGCCGCGTTCCACCCCCAAGAAGGACCAGTCAACCTCTACTACGGTCAGCGCTGCGCCAACGCGAAGCAAAAGGTCATGTCGAAGCTGCTCTGCCCGTCGTGTGCGTTTCCCGACTGCAAACACTCCGCAGAGACCACCCAGACGCATCACATCAATGCGTGGCGCTACGGGGGAATGACCAACATGGACAACCTCGCCGAACTGTGCCCCTTCCACAACGGGGTCAACGCCGACAACAGGCAAGGCCCGTTCGGCTACATCGACAACCCCAACGCCCGCATCCACTGGATCGCACCCAACGGCACACGCGTCCCAATGACCACCCCGGGCGCGATGGAACTGCTCTTCGACTAACCACACAACCGAAAACCCGCCCCACCGGGCGGGCACATCGGCATGCCGTTTTTACCGGCGGCCTTCAATCGCCCAGCTGATGAAGCGGCCGGAACACAGCGACCAGTGCACGATGAGCAGGAACGGCAGCGACAACGCGATGACATCGAGCCAGTGCGAGCCGTTGACAAGCGCGACCTGGTGCCCGCCCATGCTCACCGTGCCCGGCGGGAAGGTGCACGCCCACCAGGCGGGGGAGTACTCCACCCAGCGCGCGACGTTGGGGTAGAAGTTCCACATCGCCCAAATACCCAGCGGGATGGCCAACACCAGTGCGACGTAGCCGTAGTGGATGGAGAATTCTCCGGGGAACAAAATCTGCATCGCGGTGGTGGACTGGCCGATCACGCCCAGCGGCACCCATGCGGTCGCCGACAGCGGCCCCGAAAGGTCCACCTTCCCGTGCCACGCGGCCCAGTACACGCGGGCGAACGTGGGCACCGCGGTGAACAGGGACATCAGGAAGAACACGGTGCCGAGCACGTGGTAGAACTGCCCGTAGTCGCGGGCGAGCCAACCAGCCACCGACGCGGAAATCATCGGGCCGACCAACGGCAGGCCCCAGGTGAACTTCGGCGCGCCCTCGAAGCGGCTGAGCTGGATAGCCCAGGTGGTGACGGTGACGGGGGCACCGACCCAGAAGCCGATGAGGCGGTAGACGCCTTCGTCGGTAAGCCCGGATAGCGCGGCCCCCAGTGCGAGGATGCCGATGAAGAACATCGACCATTCCGCCATGGTGGTGCGCTCGAAGCTGGGGTGGCGGTAGCGCGCGAACCCGTACACGAGCACGACGAGGATGAAGCACGCGATCGCGGCGAAGACGGCGGCGAAAAACTGGTGGTCCATCTCCACGAGCAATCGCGACACGATTGAGGTGCCCATGAGGCTGCCGCCCCACGCGGGGCCGGGCGGTGGCAGTTGGCGGAACTTGTCAGTCACTCAGCGCATGGTAATCCCTTTCTTGGGAAGGTGCTCGCGCGGCCCGCCGGGAGGGACCCGTTGCACCAAAACGGCCCCGGCAGCTCAAAACCCGACCTGCGGTTTTGCGCCGATTCGGTCGGGTTCTGGTTGGGCAGGTCACTGTTGGGCCGCGGTGTGTTTCTAGCCCACGTTTGCTCCGAACAGCGAGCCGATGGCAAACGTGGCCGCCAGCGCGATGGTGCCGCCGACCACGATGCGGGCCACCGAGCGGGCGACCGGGGCCTCGCCGAGCTTCGCGGACAGCGCGCCCGTCAACGCGAGCGCCACCAGGGTCAGCACGAAAATTGCGGCGATGCGCCAGGTCGCGGGGGCGAGCAGCGCCGTCGCAAAGGGCAATGCGGCGCCGAGCAAAAACGACAGGAAGGACGCGATGCCCGCGGACCACGGGTTGACCTGCATCTGCGCGGCGAGTCCCATGGCGCGCTCGGAGTCACGCTGCGAGGACACCGAGACGTATTCGCCCAGCGCCATCGACACCGCGCCACCGATCACGGCGGCCAGGCCGGACATGGCGATCGTGGTCGCATCGGACGTCGCGCCCGCCACGCCGACGACCACGGCGGCGGTGGAGACGATGCCGTCGTTCGCCCCGAGCACCGCGGCGCGCAAGCGGTTCAGCCGCTCGCCGGTGCCGGGCTCATGCCTATCGACGCCACCTTCCGCCGTGCCCGGACAATCCATCAGATCAGTCATGACCCAATCATCGCCCGGCCCGATCACCCCCGCAAGGAAGTTCGCCCTGCCTTACTGCAGGTCAGGCTATGCAAACCTAGCAGTCGAAGTACATCTCGAACTCCTGCGGGGTGGGACGCAGGCGCACCGGGGTGATCTCGTTGTCGTACTTGAGCTTGACGTAGGTCTCGATGAGGTCCTCGGTGAACACGTCGCCTTCGGTGAGGAAGTCGTGGTCCGCCTCCAGCGCATTGAGCGCGGCCTCGAGCGAGGTCGGCGCCTGCGGGATGTCCTTGGCTTCCTCCGGCGGCAGCTCGTAGAGGTCCTTGTCCACCGGGGCGTGCGGCTCGATGCGGTTCTTGATGCCGTCGATGCCCGCCATGAGCATCGCCGCGAAACCGAGGTACGGGTTGCCCGACGGGTCCGGGGCGCGGAACTCGATGCGCTTGGCCTTCGGGTTCGCACCGGTGATCGGGATGCGGATCGCGGCGGAGCGGTTGCGCTGCGAGTACACCAAGTTGATCGGCGCCTCGAAGCCCGGCACGAGGCGGTGGTAGGAGTTCAGCGTCGGGTTGGTGAACGCCAGCACCGCGCCGGCGTGCTCGAGCAGGCCGCCGATGTACCAGCGGGCGATGTCGGACAGGCCGCCGTAGCCGGACTCGTCGTAGAACAGCGGCTCGCCGTCCTTCCATAGCGACTGGTGGGCGTGCATGCCGGAGCCGTTGTCGCCGGCGAGTGGCTTGGGCATGAACGTCACGGTCTTGTCGTACAGTGTCGCGGTGTTCTTGATGATGTACTTGAAGTCCTGCAGGTCGTCGGCCGCGTGCAGCAGGGTGTTGAAGCGGTAGTTGATCTCCTGCTGGCCGCCGTTGCCCACCTCGCGGTGGAAGCGCTCGATGTCGAAGCCGGCGGCGGCGAGGTTGCGCACCATGGCGTCGCGCACCTCGACGGTCTTGTCGTACGGCGGGACGGGGAAGTAGCCGCCCTTCCAGCGGTTCTTGTAGCCCAGGTTCGGCGAACCGTCGGCCTCGACCTCGTTGCCGCGGTTCCACCAGCCTTCCGCGGCGTCGATCTCGTAGAACGCGGCGTGGCCCTCCACCTCGTAGCGGATGGAGTCGAACAGGTAGAACTCCGCTTCGGCGCCGATGGAGCAGGTGTCGGCGATGCCGGTGGAGCGCAGGTATTCCTCCGCCTTCTTGGCCACGTTGCGCGGGTCGCGGGAGAACGGCTCGTGGGTGAACGGGTCGTTGACGAAGAACTTCACGTTCAGGGTCTTGGACCCGCGGAACTGGTCCAGCTTTGCGGTGGCGAGGTCCGGCATGAGGGTCATGTCGGATTCTTCGATGGTGGTGAAGCCGCGGATGGAGGAGCCGTCGAAGGCGAGGCCTTCTTCCATCACGTCTTCATCGAACATCGATGCCGGGATGGAGAAGTGGTGTTCGATGCCGGGCACGTCGGTGAAGCGCACGTCGATGAATTCCACCTCCTCGTCGGCGATGAATTTCTTGACGTCTTCGATGTTGTCGAAGGACACGGGTGGTACTCCTCGTTGTGTGTCGGACATAAGCGGTTTCAAGTCTACGCGGACCTCCCGCTACGCTTCGGAGGCATGGCTGCTTCTCGACGACAAACCTGGCACGACGGTCCCGAAATCCCGAACCAATTCTCAGGGGAGGACGCTCTGCCTGACTACCCGGGGCAGTTCTTGGGGTTGCCGAAGGAGGGGCAGGGATCCCAGGCGTCGGTGCTGCGCCGCATGGGCGGGGTGCTCATCGACTGGGCGTTGTGCGCGGTGGCGGCGTCGCTGATCACGGCGAACACCTCCGCGTTGGGGGACCGTTACACCGCGACGTACCTGCTGTGGATCGTCCTCGGCATCGTGTGCGGCTGGCTGTTCGCCCGCACCCCGGGCATGGCGGCGCTGGGCATGGGTGTGGCCCGCGTGGACAAGGAGGCCCCGGTGGGGCTGTGGCGCGCGGCGGTGCGCACGATCCTGACGGGCTTTGTGCTGCCGGCGGCGCTTGTGGACGCCGACGGGCGCGGCATGCACGACCGCGCCACCACCACGACGGTGATCCGCACCTAGTTGTTGATGGGGCGTTCCTCTCCGACGAGTTCGTGGTCGAAGTCGATGTAGCGGAAGAACGCCCAGGTCGGGTCGGTGAGCATGCGTCCGACGGAGAGCCCGCCGGCGATGAACAGCACCACGAAGGACACTTCGGTGAATTTCGACAGCGCGTTGATGATGTCGCCGACAGCGAAGTTGTGCACCGCGGCATAGATGACGGGGCCGGGGATCATCACCACGGCTGCCGGGATGGTCACGGTGGTGCGCGGCACCTTCGCCACCCGGCCTAAAAGCCCGCCGGCGACGCCGATGATCAGGGCGGCGACGAAGGCGGCGAGGTAGGAGCGCACCCCGTCCGCAAGCAATGCGAGGCGCGCGGCGTTGGCCGCCATCCCGAGGGTGGCGGCGATGAGCGCCATGCGTCTCGACGAGTTGAACAGCAACGCAAAGCAGCCCACACTGACGAAGCTGGCCAGCGCCCCGGCGACCATGAACTCCGCCGACCTCGGCACCGCCGCCGACGGCAGGTCCGGGGTGCCGGAGAGCATCGCGACCACGGAGACGGTCAGCATGATCACCACGATGATCTCGAGGGCGAAAAACAGCCTCGGGATGCCGGCGGTGAAGTCGAAGCGGGCGAGGTCCACAAACGAGGTGAACAGCGGGAAGCCGGGGATGAGAAACAGCACGGCCGCGACGAAGCCGGGGGAGACCACGCCCGCTATCGGCACCACCTGCGCCAGCAGCAGGAACGCCGACGAGGCGACGAACGACGCCGCCATCGTGATGCCGATCAGGTTGAAGTGCGCCTTGTGCAGAAACGCCCGCACGAGCTGTCCCAGCATCGCCGCCAGGCACACCAGCGCGGCGGTGGCGAGCCCGAACTGGTTGAGCACTGCGAATCCGGCGCAGGCGAGTCCGGCGGCGAGCGTCGATAGGCGAAAGCCCCAGCGTGGGGAGGGGATGCGCTCGATCTCATCCAGCACCGCGTTGATGACCTCGGGGGTGCGGTAGCTCTGCAAAAGCGAGTGCGCGGCGGTCTCCAGCGCCTCGATGCGCGAGGCGTTGACACCCGGCAGCGGCACGTCCGACACGGCGGTGCGGAACTGCTCGCCGCGGTGGAACGTGCAGCTGATGGTGTTGAAGCCGACGATGACGTCGGCGTTGTCGAAGCCCACCGAGCGCGCGCAGCGCTTCACCGCGCGGATCACGCGGTAGCCGGACGCGCCGGCAGCCAACAGCAAGACGCCGAAGCGAAGACAGGTGTTCGCCTCGGCGTCCATGGGCGGGTTGCGTGCGGTCACTTGCCGCCCTTGCGCTCCTGCATGCGGCGCATTTTGCGGTTCATTCCCGCCATGTTCTGCGCCTGCTTCGGCAGCGGGCCGCCCGGCAGGCCGGCGGCCTGGGCGCCGCGGCCGCGGGAATCCATCGCGTCGAGCTTGGCGGCGAGGTTGTACACCTCGTCCTTCTGGTAGTTCTTCGGCAGCTTGAGCAGGTGCTTCTGCAGGTCGCGGTTGCGCACCTGGCCTTCGCCTTCGCCGGCGTAGACCTCGTAGACGGGCACGCCCGCCAGCAGGCGCTCCACGCGCTTGTGTTCTTTGCCCATCAGGGACTTCAGGCGGTTCGGGTCGCCCTCGCCGACGAGCACGACGCCCGGGTTGCCCACCACGCGGTGCACGGTGTCCATGTGGGTGTTGGCCTGCACACCGGTCTTGGTCTGCCACACGATGCCCATCGTGTTGCGCATGTTCTCCAGCGTCCAGCCGGCGGCGCCGGGGGTGTCGCCGACCTCGTCGTACATGGACTTCTCCAGGCGGCGGGAGAAGATGAACATCGCCAGCACAGCGCCGAGGATCAGGCCCATGATCAGCCAGAACCACTTCGCGCCCCACCACAGGCCGAGAAGGAAGAACAGCAGCCCGCCGCCGAGCACGCAGGCGAGCATGATTGGGATGAGCGCCTTGTCGCGCTTGCGCTGGATCTCGAACGCCTGCTTGAGCTGCGAGCGGGTTGCTTTGCCCTTGGCGCGCTTCGCGGCGCGCTGTTCTTTCTTGGCGGCTTTCGCCGCTTCCTTGTCCTGCGTCTTAGCCATGGCCATAACTGTATGCCACAGCCAAGACGCGGGCCAAAGACCCTAGCGGGTCTCCACCGGGTGGTCTGCGGAGGCGCCGTACTTCTTCAGCAGGGTGGAGGCTTCTTGGGCAGTATCGCCTTGCGACGTCTCCGCCAAGTGCACGAGATTCTCCGGCAGCTCGAGGCCGCGGTGGGCCATTGCCTCGACGTAGAGCTTGCCGGCGCGGTAGGAGGAGCGCACCAGCGGGCCGGACATGACGGCGCCGAAGCCCATCTCGTAGGCGGCGTCGCGGTACTCGATGAACTCTTCCGGCTTCACCCAGCGGTCGATCGGGTGGTAGGTCGGGCCGGGGCGAAGGTACTGGGTGATCGTGATGATGTCGCAGCCTGCGTCCACCAGGTCGTGCAGCGCCTCGAGGACTTCCTCGCGGGTCTCGCCCATGCCGAGGATGAGGTTGGACTTGGTGATCAGCCCGAAGTCGCGGGCCTGGCGGATCACGTCGAGGGAGCGCTCGTAGCGGAACGCTGGGCGGATGCGGCGGAAGATGCGCGGGACGGTCTCCACGTTGTGGGCGAAGACCTCGGGGCGGGCCTCGAAGACCTCCTGGAGCAGGTCCGGCTTGCCGGAGAAGTCCGGGGTGAGGTTTTCCACGCCGGTGTGCGGGTTGAGCTCGTGGATCTTGCGCACGACCTCGGCGTAGAGCCAGGCGCCCTCATCGTCGAGGTCGTCGCGGGTGACACCGGTAATGGTGGAGTAGTTCAGGTTGAGGCTTTTGACCTCTTCTGCGACGCGGCGCGGCTCGTCGCGGTCCAGGGGATCCGGGCGGCCGGAGGCGATGTCGCAGAAGTCGCAGCGCCGCGAGCAACGGGATCCGCCGATGAGGAAGGTCGCCTCACGCGACTCCCAGCACTCGTGGATGTTCGGGCAGCCCGCCTCTTGGCACACGGTGTGCAGACCCGCGCCCTTGACCTTTTGCTTCATGTCCTCGTACTCGGGACCGGTCTTGACGGAGTTGCGGATCCACCGCGGCTTCTTCTCAATGGGTGTTTCGGAGTTGCGCGCCTCAACGCGCAAAAGCTTGCGGCCTTCTGGTGCTACAGTCACGCTTCTCACCGTACCTTCCGTGTCAAACCCTTCGAGGGGTCCGGTCGGGTGGCGAATGTGTGGTCCGCCACGACCAGCTCGCCGGACAGGGCGCGCTCGAGTTCGCGCACCATCGGCGCAGCCATGTCGGCTGGGGTGATGTCGCGGCCGAGCTCGAGCGACAGGGTGGTCACGTCGGCGTCGTCGATGCCGCAGGCGACGATGTGTTCGTAGTGCTCGAGCGTGTTGTCGCAGTTCAGCGCGAGGCCGTGCATGGTCACGCCGCGGGTGATGCGGATGCCCAGGGCGGCAATCTTGCGTTCGCGTGTCGACGCTGCCGGGTCCACCGCCTTCGTCTCCTCCGGCACCCAGACCCCGGAGCGGCCGTCGACACGGCCCGCCGTGGTCACACCGGCGTCGCGCACGACCTGGATGAGCGCTTCTTCGAGACGGCGCACGTAGTCGACCACGTCCACCGGCTCCGCGAGCTTGATGATGGGGTAGACCACCAGCTGGCCCTCGCCGTGCCAAGTGATGCGCCCGCCGCGGTCCACCGGCACCACGGGCACGGGGTAGGCGGGGTCGGGCATGTCCTCCGGCTGCGTGCGCTTGCCGGCGGTGAAGGTGGAGGGGTGCTCCAGCACTAGCACTGTGTCCGGCAGTTCGCCTTTGGCCCGTCGAGAAGCAATGTCCGCCTGGAGGTCCCAGGCCTGTTTATAGTCCACGAGCCCCAGCTCGCGCACGTCAATGGGCGCGGCTGAGGCTCGGATGGATTTGTCGGCGGGGAAAAACGGGTCGCGCGGGGAAGTCATACCCTTAGACCCTAGTCCCCGCCGGTTTAGACGCCGTTGGAGGAGGCGTACTCGTCGGCGGTCATCAGCGGGCCGACCTCCTCGACCTCGACCTCGAAGAGCCAGCCTTCGCCGTACGGGTCGTTGTTGATGGCCTCGTAGGCGCCGTCGATGTCCTCGTTGACCGCGGTGACCGTGCCGGTGACCGGGGAGTACAGGTCGGAGACGGACTTGGTGGACTCGATCTCGCCACAGGTCTCACCGGCGGTGACGGTGTCGCCGACCTGCGGCAGCTCAGCGAAGACGACCTCGCCGAGGCGGTCAGCCGCGACGTGGGTGATGCCCACGCGCACAGTTTTACCTGCTGCCTCGTCCGGGGTGGCGTTGATCCACTCGTGGTCCTCGGAGTAGTAGAAATCCGGCTTCAGCTCCATGGTTATGCGTCCTTTCGGGAGTAAAACGGGGTCGGTGCAATAGTAAACGGGTAACGGCGTCCGCGGATGTCGATTTCCACTTCCGTGCCCTCTTCCGCGTGCTTGGGGTCCAGGTGCGCGAGCGCGACCGGGTAGCCCAGCGTCGGCGACGGCTGGCCGGAGGTGACCACGCCGATCTTCTCGTCCGAGCCTGCGAGGAAGACCTCGGCGCCTTCGCGGGCGGCGCGGCGCTGCTCGGAGGTCAGGCCCGCGATGACGACGCTCGGTTCACGGCCAGTGAGCGCGTCCTTGCCCACGAAGTCCGCTTCCTTCTTGGCAAACGCGCGGCCCATGCCTGCTTCCACCGGGGTGATCTCGGCGGTCAGCTCGTGGCCGTACAGCGGCATCGAGGCTTCCAGGCGCAGCGAGTCGCGCGCCGCCAGGCCGCACGGGGTGCCGGAGCCGATGACGGCGTCCCACACCTTCTGCGCGTCCTCGCTGGTGCAGAACAGTTCGAAGCCGTCCTCGCCGGTGTAGCCGGTGCGGGCGACGAAGATTTCGACGCCGTCGAGGGTCATCCAGGCACCGGAGTAGTAGGACAGGGCGGAGGCGTCGTCGCTAAGCAGAGGCTCCAGCACCTCGAGCGCACGCGGGCCCTGGACCGCAACCAGCGCGAACGCTTCCGAATTGTTGCTCAGCTCCACGTCGAAGTCGCCCTTGCGGGCCTCAAACGCGGCCCACACGGCGTTGGTGTTCGCGGCGTTGGGCACGACCATGAAGTGGTTCTCGGAGAACTTGTAGGTGATCAGGTCGTCCAGGATGCCGCCGTCCTCGGCGACGATCATGGAATACTTCGCCTTGCCCTCCTTCAGCGCGGAGAAATTGGAGATCAGCGTGTAGTCCAAAAACGCGGCGGCGTCGGGGCCCTGGACGGTGATCTCGCCCATGTGGGAGAGGTCGAAGATGCCGACGTCATTGCGGACGGCGCGGTGCTCCTCCAGCTCCGAGCCGTACTTCAGCGGCATCTCCCAGCCGCCGAAGTCGGTGAAACTGGCGCCGAGCTTTTCGTGGGTGGCATGCAGCGGGGTCTGTGGCATTGGTTCTCCTTAGGATTCGGTTTCGATGTCGAAGGCTTCCGGCGGCGGGCAGGCGCACTGGAGGTTGCGGTCGCCGAAGGCTTCGTCGATGCGCCGCACCGGCGGGAAGTACTTCGCGTGCACCAGCGAGGCAACCGGGTAGGCGGCCTTCTCGCGGGTGAACTCGTACGGCCACTGCGAGCGGATCACGCTGGCGGCGGTAAACGGCGCGTTGTGCACGACGGAGTTTTCGTACTCGACGTTGCCGTCGATGATCTCCTGGATCTCGGCGCGGATGGAGCGCATCGCTTCGATGAAGCGGTCCAGCTCGGCCAGGTCCTCGGACTCGGTCGGCTCCACCATCAGCGTGCCGGCGACCGGGAAGGCGAGGGTGGGGGCGTGGAAGCCGTAGTCGATCAGGCGCTTGGCTACGTCAGCCGCGGTGACGCCGGAGGCGTCGGTAAGTTCGCGCAGGTCCAGAATGCACTCGTGGCCGACCAGGCCGTCGTTGCCGGTGTAGAGCACCGGGTAGGAGTCGTTCAGCGCGCGTGCGATGTAGTTCGCGCCCAGCACGGCGTGTTCGGTGGCGCTGCGCAGGCCGGCGGCACCGGACATGGCGATGTACGACCAGGAAATCGGCAGCACGCCAGCGGAGCCGTACAACGTGGAGGTCACCGGCACGCCGCCCTCGCCGTCGGCGGCGGTCGGGTCGCCCGGCAGGAACGGGATCAGGTGCTCGCCCACGCCGATCGGGCCCACGCCCGGTCCGCCGCCGCCGTGCGGAATGGTGAACGTCTTGTGCAGGTTCAAGTGCGAAACGTCGCCGCCGAAGTCGCCCGGGCGCGCGATGCCGGTCAGGGCGTTCATGTTCGCGCCGTCGATGTAGACCTGCCCGCCGGCCGCGTGCACCTTGTCGCAGACCACGCGCACGTCTTCCTCGTACACGCCGTGCGTGGACGGGTAGGTGAGCATGATCGCGGCCACGGCGTCGGCGTGCTTTTCCAGCTTCGCGTCCAGGTCCGCAAGGTCGATCGAGCCGTCGTCTGCGGTCTTGACCACCACGACGCGCAGGTTCGCCAGCGTCGCCGACGCCGCGTTCGTGCCGTGTGCAGAGGCCGGGATGAGGCAGATGTCGCGCTCGGTGTCGCCGTTGGCCACGTGGTACGCGCGGATGGCCAACAGGCCGGCCAGCTCGCCGGTCGCGCCGGAGTTCGGCTGCACGGACACTTCGGCGTAGCCGGTGATTGCTACCAGCCAGGCGCGGATTTCGTCGATAAGCTCGCGCCAGCCCTCGGTGTACTGGTCAGGGGTGTAGGGGTGCACGTTGGCGAAGCCCGGCCAGGTGATCGCCTCCAGGCCAGCGGTGGGGTTGAGCTTCATGGTGCACGAGCCCAGCGGGATCATCGTGCGGTCCAGCGCGAGGTCCTTGTCGCCGAGCGTGCGGATGTAGCGCATCATCTGCGTCTCGGAGTGGATGCGATTGAACGTCTCGTGGGTGAGGAAGTCGGTGGTGCGCTCCAGCGCCGCCGGGATGCGCGCCGCGCCCTCAGCGACGGAAGCCCCGAAGCCCGCAAGCAGCGCCTCGACGTCGGCGTCGGTGGTGTCCTCGCCGAAGGAGACACCGACGGTGGTCTCGTCGATTGCGCGGACCAGGTAGCCTGCATCCGCAAGCTTTGCGACGACCTCCGCTGCCCCCGCAACCTCAACCGCCACCGTGTCGAAGAATTCGGCGTGCTTGACTTTCACGCCGGCAGCCTCGAGCGACGCGGCGAAGTCTGTGGCGCGCTTATGCACCGCACGCGCGATGTCCTTCAAGCCTTCAGGGCCGTGGTAGACGGCGTACATCGACGCCGTGACGGCCAAAAGCGCCTGCGCGGTGCAGATGTTGGAGGTGGCGCGCTCGCGGCGGATGTGCTGCTCGCGCGTCTGCAGCGCCAGGCGGTAGGCGGGGTAGCCCTCGGCGTCCTTGGACACGCCCACCAGGCGGCCCGGCATCTGGCGCTGCAGCTTCTCGCGCACCGCCATGTAGGCCGCGTGCGGGCCGCCGTAGAACAGCGGCACGCCGAAGCGCTGCGTGGTGCCGATGGCGATGTCCGCGCCGAACTCGCCGGGGGACTCAAGCAGCGTCAGAGCCAGGATATCGGCATCGACGGCGACCAGGCCGCCGCGCTCGTGGATCGCCTCGATCACCGGGCGCGGGTCCACGATGTCGCCCTCGGTGCCCGGGTAGGCGAACACGGCGCCGACGAGGTCCTCGCCGACCACGCCCTCGGCCAGGTTGGCCACCTCGACCTCTAGGTCGATCGCGCGGGCGCGCTCGGAGGCGACTGTGATCACCTGCGGGTGCAGGCGCGAATCCAGGAGCACCCGGCGGCCCTTCTTCACCACACGCGACATCAGGCCGACGGCTTCGGCGGCGGCGGATGCTTCGTCGAGAAGCGAAGCGTTCGCGATGTCCAGGCCGGTGAGATCTTGCACCATGGTCTGGAAGTTCAGCAGCGCCTCAAGGCGGCCCTGCGAAATCTCGGCCTGGTACGGCGTGTAGGCCGTGTACCAGCCGGCGTCCTCCACCACACCGCGGCGGATCACGGGCGGGGTCAGGGTGGAGGAGAAGCCCTGGCCGTAGAACGCGCGCAGCACGGTGTTCTTGTCTGCGAGCTCGCGCAGGCGGGCCTGGGCTTCGTACTCCGTCAACGCCGCCGGCAGGTCGAGCGGCTGCTGCGCCAGGATGCCGGAGGGCACCGCGGCGTTGATCAGCGCATCGATAGAATCGTAACCCAGAGCATCCAGCATTTTCTGCTGTTCTGCCTGGTCTGGGCCGATATGGCGGGAGATGTAATCCAACTGGGGCTCCTTGAAAATCGGGTCGTGATAACCACGCGACAGCTTAGCTGTTTCTCAGCCCCAGTTAGCCCGATTTAGAACTCGTCTACACCCGCGTTTCCGAACAGCCACGTCACCGCGATCGCGCCCGGATCCGGCACGTCTTTCGCGCTCTCGCCGAGGTAGGACGCCCGGCCCTTTTTCGCCTGCATGCCGCGGGTCGCCTTCGCGCCCTCGACCGCCGGGGCGAAGACGTGCGCGAGCACTTCGTCGACGCTGCCGGTGGCGTCTTTGGCGGCGCGGGCGGCCGGTGCGAGGGCGTCGACGAGCGTGTTGTCGCCCTCCTTCGCGCCGCCGAGCTCCGTGATGGCGTCGACGCCGCGCTGCAGCCCCTCCGCGAGCGCCCCGGCAAACGCGGCGCCGTCCGCGTCGCGCGAGTCAACACCCGCGTCCTCGAACGCGTCCGCCATCTGGCGGAAGAGCGTGCCCAGCACCGCCCCCGAGGTGCCACCGGCGCGCACCAGCATGCGGTGGGCGAAGAAATTCAGCACCTCTGCATCGGCGCCCCGCACAGGCCTATCGACGTCACCAAAGGCCGCCTCCATATTCTGACCGAAGTCGCCGTCGCCGGCCTCCCGGTCCAGGGCCGTCAGGTCGTCGTAGCTGGCGGCGAGGCGTTCCACAAAGCCGGTCAGCCAGGTGTTTTCCTCGCCGGAATCCGGCTGGGTTTCGTCGTCGACCATGCGCGCGTCGGCGTACTCCGGATCGGCGACGGTGCCGGGCCAGGCGGGCGCGGCGGTGTCGGCGTCGATGAGCTGGATCAGCTCGTCGTCGACCACGGTGAGCGTCAGCGAAATGCCCGCCATGTTCAGCGAGGTCACCAGCGTGCCGCGCATCCCGCGGCGCACCTTCAGCCCGCGTTGCGTCAGCTGCTTGACCGCCTCGCCGAAGACCAGGTCCTGCTCGAGCTGGCTCGTACCGCCGAGGCCGTTGACAAACAGCATGACGTCCTCGCCCTCAACGCCGGCGTCGCGCAGCGAGGACAGGATGCCATCCAGGAGCTCTTCCACCAGCGCGGCGGCGGTCAGTTGCGCGCCGGCGATGTCGCGGCGCTCCACGCCCGGCTCGCCGTGGATGCCCACGCCGATCTCGATCTGGCCTTCGCCCAAGTCGAACGTCGCGCGGTCCGAGGTCGGGGAGTGGCCCGGCTGCAGCGCCACCGCCATGCTGCGGGACTGATCCGCCGCGCGCTGGGCAACCTCAGCCACCGCCTGCAGGTCGTCGCCCCGCGCCGCCGCAGCGCCGGCGACCTTCTCCACGATCACCGTGGCACCCGTGCCACGGCGGCCCGGCGAGTCGTCGTTGTCGATCTCGGTGGCCACGTCGTCGTCCACAAGTACCTGCGCCACCTCAGCGTCGGCGTGGTTCGCGGCGACGGTGAAGTTCATCACGTCGCCGGTGTAGTTCTTCACCACGTGCACCACGCCCGCGCCGCGGTTGGCCCACTCGGTGGCCGCGCCGATCTGCACCGCGTTGGGGGAGGTGAATAGCAGGCCCGGGCAGGCCGCATCCAGCATGCCGGCGCCGATGAAACCGGCGTGCATCGGTTCGTGGCCCGATCCGCCGCCGGAGATGACGGCTACTCGGGGTTCGCCTTTGGTGGCGTCGTCAAGCAAAAGCCCCACGAAGCCCTCGTCGTGCCACTCGGCGCAGGGGTGCGCGGCGACAAGGCCGCCGAGGGCCTCGCGCATGAAGTGGTCGGTGGAGTTACGAAATGATTTGAACGTGTCAGCCATACCGCCACTTTATGCCAAAAACGACGAAACCCGGCACCGAAAGACGGTGCCGGGTTCAGCGCATTCCGGGGCTAGATGTCGAGATCAGCCTCGAAATCGCCCTGCTCGATGCGGTCCTTGATCGTGGTTACGAAACGGCCCGCGTCCGCACCGTCGATCAGCTGGTGATCGTAGGTGAACGGCAGGTAGCACATCTGGCGGATCGCGATGGAGTCGATGCCGTCCTCGGTCACGATGACCGGGCGCTTCTCAATCGCGGCGGTGCCCAGGATGCCGGCCTGCGGCGGGGTCAGCACCGGGGTATCCAGCAGCGCGCCCTCGGAACCGATGTTGGTCACGGTGAAGGTCGCACCGGACAGATCGTCCGGACGCAGCTTCTTGTCGCGCGCGCGGGACGCCAGGTCGGTGATCGCCTTCGCGATATCCGCCAGGTTCATGTCCTGCACCTTCTTGATTACCGGCACCAGCAGACCCATCGGGGTATCCACTGCGATGCCGATGTTGACGTCGGAGTGGTAGGTGATCTCCTTCGCGTCAGCGTCGTAGGAGGCGTTGACGTTCGGGTGGGACACCAGCGCCTCTGCCGTGGCCTTGATGAAGAAGGCCAGGTAGGTGATGTTTGCGCCATGCTTCTCGACGAATGCCGGCTTGACCTTCTTACGCAGCTCCGCAACGCGAGTCACGTCGACCTCCTGCACGTGGGTCAGCTGCGCGGTGGTCTGCAGGGACTCCACCATCTTCGCGGCGGTGATCTCGCGGATGCGGTTCACGCGCTGGGTGGTGCCGATGAGCTCCGCCTTCGCCGGATCCACGGACTTGGTGGACCAGTTTGCGCGCGGGCCCTTCGGGGCCGCCTTCTCGTCGCCCTTCGCCGCAGCTGCGTCAGCGGCGCCCTCGGCCTTGCCGCCCTCGGCAGCGGCCAGGACGTCCTGCTTGCGGATGCGGCCGCCGACGCCGGTGCCCTCAACCGTGTTCAGGTCCACGCCGTGCTTGTCGGCGAGCTTGCGCACCAGCGGGGTGACGTACGGGACGTTGTCGCCGTTGTTGACCTTGGCGGACGCGTTCTTGGAGTCAGCCTTGTCAGCCTTCTCGGTCTTCTCGGCCTTCGGTTCTTCCTGCTTCGGTTCCGGCTTCTCTTCAGCCTTTTCCTCGGCCGGCGCCTCAGCCTCTTCAGCCTCGTCGGCATCGTCTTCCTCGACGGCGGCGTCAGCGTCGCCGATGATCACGATGACATCGCCGACCTCTACGGTGTCGTCTTCCTCGGCCAGGATCTCCAGGATGGTGCCCTCGACCGGGGACGGGATCTCGGTGTCGACCTTGTCGGTGGAGACCTCGAGCAGCGGCTCGTCGACCTCGACCATGTCGCCGACGGACTTCAGCCAGGTGGTGATGGTGCCCTCGGTGACGGACTCGCCGAGCTCCGGCATCTCAACCTTGGTGCCTGCACCGCCGGAAGACTTCTTCTTCGGCTCGGCCTTCTTCTCTTCCTTGGGCTCTTCCTTCTCCTCGGCCGGCTCCTCTGCCTCTGCCTCGTCCTCGTTGGAGTCGTCGGAAGCTGCTGCAGCATCAGCGTCGCCGACGCGGGCGATGACGTCGCCGACCTCGACGGTGTCGTCCTCTTCAGCCAGGATCTCGATCAGGGTGCCGGCAACCGGGGACGGGATCTCGGTGTCGACCTTGTCGGTGGAGACCTCGAGCAGCGGCTCGTCCACCTCAACCTCGTCGCCGACTTCCTTCAGCCAGGTGGTGATGGTGCCCTCGGTGACGGACTCGCCCAGCTCCGGCATCTCCACGTCGGTGGCGTCGCCGGAGGCCTTCTTGGCCGGCTTGTCGTCCTTCTTCGGCGCCTCAGCCTTCTCCTCGGTCTTTTCTTCGGCCGGCTCCTCAGCCTCAGCCTTCTCTTCCTTCTTGTCGGAGGAAGAGTCCGCTTCCTCGCCCTCGTCGCCGATGATGGCGATCACGTCGCCGATCTCAACGGTGTCGTCCTCCTCGGCCTTGATCTCCAGGATCACGCCTGCGACCGGGGACGGGATTTCGGTGTCGACCTTGTCGGTGGAGACCTCGAGCAGCGGCTCGTCCACCTCGACCGTGTCGCCGACTTCCTTCAGCCACGTGGTGATCGTGCCTTCGGTGACCGATTCGCCCAGCTCGGGCATCTCAACTGAGTGCGCCATTTCTTAAGTCTCCTCATTGAAACGTTGGAAGCTATACAGGCATAAAGCGTACCTGTAACACGCCCCGCACGTCGCCCAAGGGGTGACCTTTTCTACCCGAGACGCCCCGTATGATGTGTGACGTGTTCAACCTGTTCGGCAAAGGCAAGAAGTCCACGACGTTTAAACCACCCCGCGCGCCGGGGGAGACGATTCGTCCGGACGATGCGCAGTACCTGCGCGACTGGGTCGTCGGCAGGTCCTATGTCGAGGGTTTTGTCGAGCCGGAAACAATGGTCAACGAGATGTCCGTCGTCCTCGTCGACGAGAAGGGCAATTACACCCGCCGCCGTATCGGCGGCCCCAAGGGCATCGACCAGGTGGCCGACATGCTGGGCATCATGCTCTACGACGTCGAGGAGACCGGCTACCCCGACCGCATGCGCAAAAAGATCGAGCAGGAGCGCATTCTGCGCAAGCGCGAGGAGCAAAAGCAGCGCCGCGCCCGGTTCGAGCGCGGCGAAAACCCCTACGGCTAGTTTGTACGAATCGACAAAACGCCCCGGCGTGCTGGTTTCCCACCTGGGAAAACGCCGGGGCGTTGTTGATTCGTACAAAAGACGCCGTTTGCGGGCTCCGCATTGCGGACAACCTCGTAAAAGTTGACATTCTGCCGAAATCGGCCCGTGGCGACCTGCGGAAATGTAGGGCTGTTGTCAGATCTTGCGAGCGCCGGAGCGTCGCCGACTCTTATTGCTTATCGACGAGGCGCGACAACGTCTCCACAATCGTCCGCACAGGCGCGCCAGTGGCACGCTTCGGGGTGTATCCGTAGGGGGCGCCGCCGTTCCAGGCGGGGCCGGCGATGTCGATGTGCGCCCACTCGACGTCCTCCGGCACGAAGCGGGACAGGTACAGGCCCGCGAACAGCATGCCGCCGGTACGCGCGTTGTGGGTGTTGCGGATGTCGGCGATGGGGGACTTCAACTCGTCCTCCTGCTCCTCCAAAAGCGGCATGGCCCAGGCCTGCTCGCCCACGCCGCGACCGGTCTCGGCGATGAGGTCGCGCAGCTTATCGGAGCCCATCACGCCTGCGGTGCGGTTGCCCAGCGCCACCAGCTGCGCGCCGGTGAGCGTGGCCGTTTCGATGAGGTAGGCGGGGGAGTCCTCGCAGGCGCGGGCGACGGCGTCGGCAAGCACGAGGCGTCCCTCGGCGTCGGTGTTAATGACCTCGCTGGTGATGCCGCCGTAGTGGGTGATCACGTCGCCCGGGCGGGTGGCGGTGCCGGACGGCATGTTCTCCGCCAGGGGCAGCCAGGCGTCGACGCGCACCGGCAGCTCAAGGCGCGCCGCCGCGGCGATCACGGCGAGCTGGGCCGCGGAGCCGCCCATGTCCGAGATCATGTCCTCCATGCCGGAGCCGGGCTTGAGCGAGATGCCGCCGGTGTCGAAGGTGATGCCCTTGCCCACCAGCGCGACCTTCTGAGATGCCCCGGACGGCGCCCAGGTCAGGTGCACCAGGCGCGGCGGGCGCGAGGAGCCGCGGCCCACGGACAGGATGCCGCCGAAGCCCTGCTGCTCCAGCGCGGCCTCGTCGAGCACCTCGATGTCCAGGCCGGCAGCCTGGGCGACCTCGCCCATGACGCCGGCGTAGGACTCCGGGTAGAGGTAGTTCGCAGGGGTGTTGACCAGGTCGCGCGCCAAGTTCACGGACTCGGCGACAATCACCGCGGCGTTGTACTCGGCCTCGTCGGCGCCGACGACGGTGACCTCGGTGGTCTGCGGCGTCTCGGCATCGGAGTTCTCGTCGTCGGCGACCTCGGCCTGGGACTTCATGCCGGTGTAGGTGTAGCCGCCCAGCAGCAGGCCCTCCACCACAGGCGCGACGCCGAACTCGGCGGAGATGGCGGCGCGCTCCACGTCGTTCAACGAGCGCGCTGCCGCGCCGACGCCGCGGCGGACCGCTTCGTCGTCGATCTCGGAGGCGTTGCCGAGGCCGAATGCGGTGACCAGGGAGCCGTCGATAAGCAGACGCGTCACCTCGCCCTCGGTGCCCTTGGCACCGACCGCAACCAGCGCCTCCAGCAAACCCTTCGGGGCGAGTGCGGTGACCGGGACCTCGATGCCGTCCTCGCCGTTCGCGACGGGGACGAGCAGCGCCGCACCTTCCGGGGCAGTGGTGCCGAGCGTTGTGCGCACCGTGGTGCCGCGGGCGGGGAGGCTGATGTCGAAGGCCATGGATGTCCTTTCGTTGTGCGGGCAATTACACCCTGTGAGCGTACTGAATGAGGGGAGTACCCTGGTCCGTATGGCTGAGATCGAATTCACAATTACCCCCACCGCAAACCCCACCCCCGACGCGGAGCGCGCGAAGATCCTCGAAGACCCGGCGTTTGGCCAGCAGTTCACGGACCACATGGTCTCCATCGATTGGACCGAGGACGAAGGCTGGCACAACGCGCAGGTGCGCGCCAACGAGCCGATCTCGCTGGATCCGGCGTCCAACGTGTTCCACTACGGCCAGGCCATCTTCGAGGGACTGAAGGCCTACCGCCACACCGACGGCAGCATCACCGCGTTCCGCCCGGAGCAGAACGCGAAGCGCCTGAACAACTCCGCCAAGCGCATGGCCATGCCGGAGCTGCCGGAGGAGGTCTTCCTGGAGGCGGTGCGCCAGATCGTGGACATTGACTCCGACTGGGTGCCGGAAGCCGGCGGCGAGGCGTCGCTGTACCTGCGCCCGTTCATGATCGGCACGGAGAAGACGCTGGGCGTGAAGCCGTCCTCGAGCTACAGCTTCTACATCATCGCCTCGCCGGCCGGCGCGTATTTCTCTGGCGGCATCAAGCCGGTGAGCGTCTGGATCTCCGAGGACTATGTCCGCGCGGCCCCCGGCGGCACGGGTGATGCGAAGTTCGCCGGCAACTACGCCGCGTCCCTTTTGGCGCAGCAGCAGGCGGCGGAGAAGGGCTGCGACCAGGTGGTCTGGCTCGACGCGATCGAGCGCAAGTACATCGAGGAGATGGGCGGCATGAACCTCATGTTCGTCGAGGGCTCGGGCGCGGACGCGAAGATCATCACCCCCGAGCTGACCGGCTCGCTGCTGCCGGGGATTACCCGCAAGTCGCTGCTCCAGGTGGCCGAGGACCTGGGCTACACCGCCGAGGAGCGCAAGATCACCGTCGAGCAGTGGCGCCAAGGCGTCGAGGACGGCACGATCACCGAGACCATGGCGTGCGGCACCGCGGCCGTGATCACCCCGGTGGGCACCGTGAAATCCAACGAGGGCGAATTCACGGTGAACAACAACGAGGCCGGCGAGGTCACCATGGCCATGCGCGAGCGCCTGCGCGGCATCCAGACCGGCGACGTCGAGGACACCCACGGCTGGAACACCGTGCTCATTGAAAGCTAGTTGCTTGTCGACGCACCTTCGGTCAGCACCTCACCCGCCAACTCCGCGGCGAGGTTGAGCTGTCCAAGCGCGGCCAGGGCCCCTGCGCCCTGGCCCGTTTTCATTTCCAGCGACAGTACCGGCGTCAGATTGAGTGCCTCGAGGCAGCCGGCATGGGCCGGTTCCGCCGTGGATTGGCCGGCGATGAGCCAGTCCTTCGTGCCGGGGGCGAGCCTCTCGGCCACGTAGGCGGCGAGGGTGGGGTAGGCCTCGCCGATGAGCACCGGGGTGCGGCGCGCGGCGGACTGGGCGATCAGCCCGACCAGGAACGCGAAGTCCGGGCCGGTCAGTTCGGCGCAGACGCGCTCGGTGTCCTCGCGGAAGCCGCGCACGCGGAACATCGCGTCGCGCACGGCGGCGACTTTGACCTTCCACACCTTGTCGTTGATGCCGGAGCCACGGCCGATGGCTTTCACCGGCTCGGTGCGGGTGAACACGCCGTAGGCGGCCGCGGCGACGCTGGTGTTGCCCACCCCGATGTCGCCGGGGATGATCAGGTCCGCGCCGGAATCGATCTCGTTGTCCGCCACCTCGGCGCCGGCGGCGAGGGCGGCGTCGAACACCTCGGGGGAGGTGGCGGGCTCCACATCGATGGCACCGGTGGGGGTGTCCAGGTAGTCGCCGATGAAGCGCAACGTCGCACCCGCCAGGCGTGCCGCGGCGTGGGCCGGGCCGCCGCCGGCGCGCAGCTGCTCGGCCTGCACGTCGCCGGCGTCGTCGGTCCACGCGGACACGCCGCGCGCGGCAACGCCGTGCTTGCCCGCCACGACCACCACGCGCGGGCGGGCGAACGGGGCGGGGACGTCTTTGCCCTGCACCGAGGCGATCCTGGACGCCAGAGAGCCCAGCCTGCCCAGCGCCAGCCCCGCGGCAGAGCCTGCCAACGCGTCGGCGACGGCGTGGCCGTGGGACTGCTTCGGGGCGTCAACCGGCGGAAACTGCATGGCCTAGACCTTTTCGCCCACGGCCACGCGCGGCTTCGGGGTGCGCCAGTTGCGCGGCTGGGTGGCGCGGGAGAAGGCGTACATGCCCAGGCCGAAGCCGGTGTCGGCCTCTGGGAACTTCTCGCGCACCGCGCGGTTGGCGCGGATGCCGATGATGAAGCCCTCGATGAAGATGGTCAGCATAAACAGCAGGCTCAACAGCGACAGTACCGCGGACACGCGCGGCAGCCAGGTGCCGATCAGCATGATCAGCAAAAGCACCAGCGCGGCCGGCATGACGTAGTTGTTGAAGAAGCGCTTGGAATCCACCCAGTCGCGCACGAACCCGCGCACCTCGCCGCGGTCGCGCTCGGTGAGGTAGCGCTCGTCGCCGGCGTCCATGCGGGCCTGGATCTCGCGGTTGCGGGCGCGGTTTTCCTCCCGCACCTGCTTCTTGTGCGCCTTCCACTCCTCCTTGGACATGGTCTTCTTCAGCTCTTTTTCGCGCTGACGGATCTGCGCCGGGGTGGCGGCGTTCGGGTCGCGCACCACGCCGCGCTTGATCTCTTGGTCGATGCGCTTCGGCGTCGGGCGGCCCTTCGGCGGGGTGTAGCCCTTAGGGAGCTTTTCCCCCGTCTGCTCGGCCTGCTCAGCCTCAGGCAGCTCGACCTTCGTCGAGCCCTGCGCCGCGTCTGCGCTCTGCTCGGTTTTCTGCCAGGGAAGTTTCACGCTCATTAGGCTACAAGGCCCGCGTGCGGGAGTGGAATAACCCGGCACGCCTACCGGTTGCACTGTGCATGGCCAGTGGCGCGTAGCATGGGCGCCACTCCACATCGAAAGACTTGAGTCGAGGCACGAAGGAGACTGCAATGACTGCCCCCACCTCTACCACCGGCGTGAACCTCACCGAGGCCGCCGCTGCGAAGGCGAAGGCCCTGCTTGATCAGGAGGGCCGCAACGACCTGTCCCTGCGTATCGCTGTCCAGCCGGGCGGCTGCGCCGGCCTGCGCTACCAGCTCTACTTCGACGACCGTGACCTGGACGGCGACAAGGCCGACGAGGTCGGCGGCGTGCGCCTGGTCGTGGACAAGATGAGCGTGCCGTACCTCATGGGCGCCACCATCGATTTCGCGGACACCATCGAGCAGCAGGGCTTCACCATCGACAACCCGAACGCGGGTTCCGCCTGCGCCTGCGGCGACAGCTTCAACTAAGCACCCCCTGCTTATCGACGACTAAAGCTCCGCACCGTCACACAGTGCGGAGCTTTTTCGTGCCGCTACCGGCAGCCATGCTCCTCGGCGAGCCACGCCAGCGCGTCTGCTTCACCGCCCCCGGCATCGGGACGGACGGGATCTTCCGCGAACGTTTCGCCGGTCCGGGCGCGGTCCTTCGCAATGGTGAGCATCAGGCTGCTCCCGTCGGGAAAGTCGTAGACCATGTTGGCCGAGGCATAGCCGGCCGTCGGTTCACCGAAGCTGCGCGAGCGTTCCAAGCCGCGGAACGACAACATCGTTGCTTCACCGGACGAGGCTGTGTATTCGTCCACAAGCACAGCGGTTGGCGCGTCCCATTTGCCACCCGCGGTTTCAAGAGCGCTTCCTCCGCCGTTGACCGCGTTACCGTTGACGCTGACCGGCATCGAGCCGCCTGCTGTGACAAATTCGAGCACTTCACCGTCTGGAAGTAGAGGTGAGAGCCCAGCGAGCATTGGGCCCATATCGCCACCGTAGTTACCGCGCAGGTCCACGATAGCCCCACAAGCCCCGTCGTCCCGGGCCTGGATCAGGCCGCTGGTGAGGGTGTCCGCGTACGCCTGGATGTCAGCGTGACGGTCGACTCCAGGCACCGTCGCAACCGCGACGCCGTCTCTGACCGCCACGCTGGCGGCCTCAGCCTCAGCAACCTCGTCATCGTCGCCAGTGGCCGGTGCGAGCATTTTGGAATGCTTGCCTCCGGCGGCCTGCACCGCCTTGTCGAGTGCGGGACGGATGTCCTCGAGCGTCTCGGCGTGCTTCGCTTCCTCTCGAGCGGCAGCGCTAGCCTCCGCAAACTCCGCAGAGTCTGCGTAGATGCCCTGGCCGGCGAGATCGAGCACCGTAGAGGTGTAGCGCTTCGGGCTGTCCGTGCCAAAGAACCGAGCGTTGCCCGTGTACATGGCGGTGACAGTGGGACCGTAGACATACAAGGCGGTAGCCGCTGCGAGAATGAGCGCGACCATGAGGCCGCCGACCGTGAGGAGAACTTTGCGTGCTGTTGACATGCATCTCATCTAACCGGCGCGCGGGTCGCAGCACCACACCCCTGGCACTACGTCTGAGGTAGTGCTGGCGCTACCTACAGCTGTACCGGGTAGTCCTTGTGCTCGATCTGCGGGTCGATGCGGTGCTCGACAAAGATGCCGTGCCAGACCATGAACGCCAGCACCGTCCACAGTCGGCGGGAGTGGTCGGAGACACCGTCGCGGTGCTCCTTGAGCATCTCCAGGACTTGGTCCTTAGCAAAGATGTCGTCGGTCTGGGACTCGCGAATGGTGTCCTGCGCCCAGCCATAGAGCTCGTCGCCCGCGAGCCAGTGGCGCATCGGCACCGGGAAGCCCAGCTTCTTGCGGTGCAAAACGTGCGGCGGCACGATCTGCTCCATCGCCTTTCGCAGTGCGTACTTGGTGGTGCCGTTGGCGATTTTCTGGTCGAACGGGATGGTCTGGGCGACCTCGAAGACTTCTTTGTCCAGGAACGGAACGCGCAGCTCCAGAGAGTTGGCCATGTTCATCTTGTCGGCCTTGACCAGGATGTCGCCGCGCATCCAGGTAAACAGGTCCAGGTTCTGCATGCGCGCCACGGGGTCCATCTCGGTGGAGGCGGCGTAGATCGGGGCGGTGACCTCGCGGTGGTCCCACTCGCGCTTCGCCCACGGCAGCACGCGGCTGAGCTGGTCGAAGTTGAAGGAGCGGGCGTTGCCGTAGTAGCGGTCCTCGATCGGGGTGGTGCCGCGCTCGAGCAGGCTCTTACCCTTCATCCCCTCCGGCAGCACGCGGCTCAAACGGTTCAGACCCTTGTTCAGCGCACCCGGCAGCTTCTCAAACGGCGCGAGCGACAGCGGCTCCTTGTAAATGGTGTAGCCGCCGAACAGCTCGTCGGCGCCCTCGCCGGAGAGCACCACCTTGACGTGCTTGCGGGCCTCGTGCGCCACGAAGAACAGCGGCACCAGGGACGGGTCCGCCACCGGGTCGTCCAGGTACCACATGATCTTCGGGATGGCGTCGGCGTATTCCTCGGGGGAGACAATCTTCACGATGTGCTCCACACCGATCGCCTCGGCGGACTCGGCGGCCACGTCCACCTCGGAGTAGCCCTCGCGCTCAAAGCCGGTGGTGAAGGTGAGCAGGTTCGGGTTGTGGCGCTTCGCCAGGGTGGCAATTGCGGTGGAGTCGATGCCGCCGGAGAGGAAGGAGCCCACGGTGACGTCGGCACGCATGTGCTTTTCCACCGAATTCTCCAGCGCACGCGCGATGCGGTCGTAGAGGTCCTGCTCCTTGCCCTTCGGCACTGGCTGGGATTTGAAATGCGGCTTGAAGTAGCGGTCCGAGTGCACCTTCCCGCCCGGCTTCAAGGTGACGGTGCAGCCGGACTCGACGCGGCGGATCTCCTGGTGGAGGCTCTCCGGCTCGGGCACGTACTGCAGGTCCACGTAGTGCTCGATCGCACGACGGTCAAGATCCAGGCCTAGACCGAGTTCCGGCGCCATCTCCAGGATGGACTTCTTCTCGGATGCGAAGACCGTGCCCTTGTCGGTGGTGGCGTAGAACAGCGGCTTGATGCCGAACTGGTCGCGCGCCGCGAACATCGTCTGCGTCTCGGTGTCCCAGATGACAAAGGCGAACATGCCGCGCAGGTGCTCCACCACGTTCGCGCCCCAGTGGTGGAAGCCAACCACGATCGGCTCGCCGTCGCCGGAAGTGTTGAAGGTGTGGCCGGCGGCCTGCAGTTCTTCGCGCAGCTCGATGTAGTTGTAAATCTCGCCGTTGAAGGTCAGCGCGTAGCGCTCCGGGTTGTCTGCCGGGCCCCAACGCAACGGCTGGTGGGAGTGCTCGAGGTCGATGATGGCCAGGCGGTTAAACCCGAAAACGGCTGAGTCGTCGTTCCAGGTGCCGGCCGCGTCCGGGCCGCGGTGGTACATGCACGGCAGGGCGCGCTCGACAGAATCAACGAACTTGGCTGCGTTTGCGTCCGCGGTTAGCAGGGCAAGAAGGCCACACATACTCAAACCTCTCCGTATATATAAGGTGCGCCGTTTTCACGCGGCGGGAAGTCCCCTCAACAATAAGGTTTTGCACCCCGTTTTCGTGAACCGGAACCGCCCAACTTTCGCCGTGCCCCATAAGGGGGCCAACTTAAGGATGAACTTTTTCGCGGCCTCGTGTACTCAGCCAAGCATTATCGTCGCTAAGCACTTGCTTATCGACGAGCCCCCGGCACCCACCGCAACCCCCACTTTCAAGATTCCGACGGGCCAGGCCGGATGAACTATTCTGACCACGTAGGAATGCTCTGTCACGAACATGGGCATTCAGTGTTTTTAGTGTGGACAGGAAGGCAGACACACGTGGATAAGGAAGTAAACCGCGGTTTCGCCAAGAAGGCCGGCGTCGCGGCAGCGCTCCTGCTCGGCAGCTTCGGGCTCGCCGGCTGTGACGTCGCTGCGCCGGAGGCGGTCGCAAACATCCTCGACATGGGCTGGCCGGACCCGGTCACCCCGGAGGGCACCCAGATGTACAACTTCTGGGTCTGGACCTGGGTTGCCGCCTGGATTATCGGCATCATCATGTGGGGGCTGTTCATCATGGCCATCGTCCGCTGGAACTCTAAGGCCCGCGCGAAGAGCGGCGCCGGCGAGTTCCCGCGCCAGCTGCAGTACAACATCGGCCTCGAGCTGGGGCTGACCGTCCTGCCGATCATCATTGTGATGGTGCTGTTCTTCTTCACCGTCCAGGCGCAGACGAAGACCACCGCCCTGGACAAGGATCCGAAGGTGACCGTGGACGTCACCGGCTACCAGTGGAACTGGAAGTTCGGCTACGCCAACGTTGCCGGCGAGCTGACCGCGGACGGCCAGGACTACGACGGTCTGGACGCCGAGCGTCAGGCGCTCGCCGAGGAGACCAAGTACGACCCGGAGGACATGCACAACGCGAACCCGATCCACGGCACCTCCATGGGCGACCAGTCCTACCTCAACTTCAACGAGATTGAGACCATCGGCTCCACCGAAGAGGTGCCGGTGCTGGTGCTGCCGACCGACACCGCGATCGAGTTCCGCCTCGCCTCCGGCGACGTGAACCACGCGTTCTGGGTTCCGGAGTTCCTGTTCAAGCGCGACGTCTACGCGCACCCGGAGAACAACCAGCAGCAGCGCGCGTTCCAGATCGAGCGCATTGAGAAGGAAGGCGCATTCGTCGGCCGTTGCGCCGAGATGTGCGGCACCTACCACTCGATGATGAACTTCGAGGTCCGCGCCGTGAGCCCGGAGAAGTTCGAGCAGTACATCCAGTTCCGCCGCGACAACCCCGACGCACCGAACTCCGAGGCACTGAAGTCCATCGGCGAGGATCCGTACGCAACCTCCACCCGTCCGTTCGTCACCCAGCGCGATGCGACCCGCGACGGCAACAACACTGTCGACCCGAACGCGAACGTTTAAGAAAGAGAGAGCGAAGCCATGGGAACTGGATCAAAGGTTTTCTACGCCATCGGCACCTTCCTTGCTTTGATGGCCGTGTTCTACATCCTCGCTACGACGTGGATCGGCGAGGACGCGTACCTGTTCGGTATCGAGTGGATCGGCTCGGTCGGCCTCGTACTTGCCACCGTCTTCTCCTTCATGCTGGGCGGCTACCTCAGCATCACTGAGCGCCGCATGGACATCGTCCCGGAGGACTGGGAAGAGGCGGAGATCGAAGACGGTGCCGGCGTGCTCGGCTTCTTCTCTCCGAGCTCCATCTGGCCGTTCACGATGGCGATGGCGATCTGCGTGCTCGGCTTGGGCATTGCCTTCTGGCAGCTGTGGCTGCTCGCCCTTGGTGCGGTGTTCCTGATCTGGGCCACTACCATGCTGAGCCTGCAGTACGGTATTCCGCGCGAGAAGCACTAAACGCTGAAACGAAAACTCCCCCCGCCGCGATGGGTCGCGGCGGGGGAATTTTTGCGTTTGACGGTCGAAAATGGTCCGATCATCCGAAAGTTTGTCCCCCATTTTGCGCGGGCGGGCAAGCTGCGGGAGATGTGAGATCAGGCACACCGGGGAACTTTTCGAGGCCGGGAGAGCCGTCCAGAGAATTGTCGGCCAATTCTGCGAGGTAGGGCAGTAGGCGTGCACCCGATGCGATGACCAGCATCGTTCTAGTCGGATATGAGGCAGAAAAGTTCCCGGGAAATTGAAAAAAGTTTTTCCGCAATACGGGCCGTGCGAAAAGGTGCTGGTTGCGCGCGAGTTCACAGGAAAAATGCGGGGGTGAGTGAGATGAATATCAGGACGAAATAGGGGATAATCTCATCCGTGACGACCGCAATGACAAACCAAGATATGGCGACGCCGCAGAATCGCGTCCCAGCGCTGAACCGTCCGAACATGGTCAGCGTGGGCACGATTGCGTTCCTCGCCCAAGAGCTCATGTTCTTTGCCGGTTTGTTCGCGATGTACTTCACGTCGCGCGCAAACGGCCTCGCTAACGGTGACTGGAGCACCCAGACCGATCATCTCAACATCGTGTTCGGCGGAATCATCACCGCTGTGCTGATCGCGTCCTCCTTCACCTCCCAGTTCGGTGTGTTCGCCGCCGAGAGGGGTGACGTGTTCGGCCTGCGCAAGTGGTTCACCGTGACCATTGTGCTGGGCGTCATCTTCCTCGGCCTGGTGGCCTTCGAGTGGACCGAGATGGTCACGGCCGGCGTTACGCCGCAGTCTTCCGTCTTCGGTTCGGTGGTGTACATCATCACCGGCTTCCACATGGCGCACGTGACCGCCGGCATCATCGCGTTCATCGTGGTGCTGCTGCGCGTGGCCAAGTCGAAGTTCACCCCGGCTCAGGCAACCGCCGCAATGGCAGTTTCCTACTACTGGCACTTCGTCGATGCCATCTGGATCGGCGTGTTCATCACCATCTACCTCGTTCAGTAGTCCTCTTCCAGGTGAATGCCTGGGGGAGCGGAAAAGTTCTGAAAAGTCGATAAAGGGAACACAATGGAAAACACACCCAAGAAGAAGCGCCAGGGACGCAAGACGCAGCGCACGCTCGCTGGCGCTGCGGCCTTGACGCTGGGGTTGACCGGCGCGGGGCTTCTCGCGTCCGCACTGACCCCGAACGCACAGGTGGCAACGGCGGCCCGTGATGAGCAAGCGATGATCCAGGAGGGCAAGGACCTCTACGACATCGCCTGCATCACCTGCCACGGCGCAAACCTGCAGGGCGTTCAGGACCGCGGTCCGTCGCTCATCGGTACCGGCGAAGGCGCCGTGTACTTCCAGGTCAACTCCGGCCGTATGCCGATGATGTCCAACGACGCGCAGGCGGAACGCAAGCGCCCGCGCTACACCGAGGAGCAGGCTCTCGCCCTCGCTGCCTACGTCGCAGCGAACGGCGGTGGCCCGGAGCTGGTGTACAACGAGGACGGCTCGCTTGCCATGGAGGAGCTCCGCGGCAAGGACTACGACGGCAAGATCCAGGAAGGCGACGTCGCCCGCGGCGGCGAGCTGTTCCGCCTGAACTGCGCTTCCTGCCACAGCTTCACCGGCCGCGGCGGCGCACTGTCCTCCGGTAAGTACGCGCCCGCACTGGATCCGGCCAACGAGCAGGAGATCTACCAGGCCATGCTCACCGGTCCGCAGAACATGCCGAAGTTCTCCGACCGTCAGCTCTCCGCTGACGAGAAGAAGGACATCATCGCCTTCATCAAGTCCACCAAGGAAACCCCGTCCCCGGGCGGCTACGCCCTCGGTGGCCTCGGCCCGGTTTCTGAAGGTATGGCGATGTGGATCATCGGCGTGACCCTGGTCGCTGCCGCTGCTATGTGGATTGGATCTCGCTCATGAGTGATGTGAAGAAGAATTACACGAAGGAAGAGCTGGACCGCATGAGCAATGCGGAGCTGGCTGCCCTGGGCACCGAGCTCGACGATGTCACGGTGGCGTACCGCAAGGAGCGCTTCCCGGTCGAGGGCGATCCGCGCGAGAAGTCCGCTGCTGCCGGCATCGGTATCTGGCTGACCATCTCGATCATCTCGGCGTTGGCCTTCCTCGGCGTTTACCTGTTCTGGCCGTGGGAGCCGAAGTTCCACGGTGATGAGGGTCTGTTTATCTACACCCTCTACACCCCGCTGCTTGGCCTGACCGCGGCTTTGGCGTTTGTTGGCCTCGGCGTGGCGATCATCCAGTACGTGAAGAAGTTCGTGCCGGAAGAGATCGCAGTGCAGCGCCGCCACGACGGCCGCTCCAGCGAGCTGGACCGCCGCACCACCACCGCGCTGCTGAACGACGCATGGGAGACGTCGACCCTCGGCCGTCGTTCGGCACTGAAGGGCCTGCTCGGCACCGCTGGCGTTCTCGCCGGCCTGATGGTCATCGCTCCCCTCGGCGGCGCGATCAAGAACCCGTGGAAGGTCCGCCACGAGCTGGACTACCACGGCGACGGCACCCTGTGGACCCACGGCTGGACCATCCAGGACAAGGGAGTAAAGGTCTACCTCGGCCGCGACACCGGCGCTATCGCCGAGCTGCACGAGGGCGAAACCGGCTCGCACTACACCACCGCGGGTGTGTCCCGCCTGGTGCGCATGCGCCCGGAGGACCTCGCGGCAGCCGCAATGGAAACGGTGTTCCCGCTCTACCCGGAGGACGTCAACGACGGCGACGATTACGATCCGACCCGCGACGTCTACGAGCACCACATGCACTCGATCCACGGTCCGCGTAACCCGGTCATGCTCAT
Source organism: Corynebacterium sp. ACRPZ (assembly GCF_022346205.1). Lineage (NCBI taxonomy): Bacteria > Bacillati > Actinomycetota > Actinomycetes > Mycobacteriales > Corynebacteriaceae > Corynebacterium > Corynebacterium sp. ACRPZ. The sequence goes on along the minus strand of NZ_JAKRMR010000014.1, from coordinate 10,974 downwards.
CCGCCTGCGTTCCAAAGACGCGCAAAAGGCGGTTGAGCGCGAAGGCCAGGAGGACTTCCACTACGGCGACTACTACGCCTACTCCAAGATCTGCACGCACATCGGTTGCCCGACCTCGCTGTACGAGGCTCAGACCAACCGCATCCTGTGCCCGTGCCACCAGTCGCAGTTCGACGCGCTGCAGTACGGCAAGCCGGTCTTCGGCCCGGCCGCCCGCGCACTGCCGCAGCTGCCTGTGACTGTTGACGAAGACGGTTACCTCATCGCCAACGGGAACTTCATTGAGCCCGTCGGCCCGGCATTCTGGGAGCGTCAGTCCTAATGAGCACTAAACTTGAGCAAGTCGCGGACAACGTTGATTCGCGCTACACAATCTCGGGCGTGCTGCGCCCGCAGCTGAACAAGGTCTTCCCGACCCACTGGTCCTTCATGCTCGGTGAGATGGCGCTGTACAGCTTCATCATCCTGCTGCTGACCGGTATCTACCTGGCACTGTTCTTTGACCCGTCCATCACGAAGGTCATCTACGACGGTGCGTACCTGCCGCTCAACGGCGTCGAAATGTCCCGCGCGTACGCAACCGCGCTCGATATCTCCTTCGACGTCCGCGGCGGCCTGTTTGTCCGCCAGATGCACCACTGGGCCGCGCTGATGTTCATGATGGCGATGTTCGCCCACATGATGCGCGTGTTCTTCACCGGCGCGTTCCGTCGCCCGCGTGAGGCCAACTGGCTCATCGGTGTCACTCTGGTGCTGCTGGGCATGATCGAGGGCTTCATGGGCTACTCCCTGCCGGACGACCTGCTCTCCGGCGTCGGCCTGCGAATCATGTCCGCGATCATCCTGGGCCTGCCGATCATCGGCACCTGGATCCACTGGGCAATCTTCGGCGGCGACTTCCCGTCCGACCTGATGCTGGACCGCTTCTACATCCTCCACGTGCTGATCCTGCCGGGCATCATCCTCGCCCTGGTTGCGGCTCACCTCGCGCTGGTCTGGTTCCAGAAGCACACCCAGTTCCCGGGTCCGGGCCGCACCGAGAACAACGTCGTCGGCGTGCGCATCATGCCGGTGTTCGCAACCGAAGCTATCGGTTACATGATGGTTGTCTTCGCGGTGCTGGCTGGCATGGCTGGTCTCACCTCCATCAACGCGATCTGGAACCTTGGCCCGTACAACCCGTCCCAGGTGTCCGCTGGTTCCCAGCCGGATATATACATGCTGTGGACGGACGGCGCCGCCCGTGTCATGCCGGCGTGGGAGCTCTACCTGGGCAACTACACCATCCCGGGCGCGTTCTGGGTGGCCCTGCTCTGTGGCCTGATGGTCGTGCTGCTGATCACCTACCCGTTCATCGAGCAGAAGGTCACCGGCGACACCGCCCACCACAACCTGCTGCAGCGTCCGCGCGACGTTCCTGTGCGCACCGGTGTCGGCGTCATGGGCCTGACCTTCTTCCTGCTGCTGACCCTCTCCGGTGGTAACGACCACGTGGCGCACTTCTTCCAGATCTCGCTGAACGCGATGACCTGGGTCGGCCGTATCGGCTTGATCGTGCTGCCGCCGCTGGCCTTCTTCATCACCTACCGCCTGTGCATCGGCCTGCAGCGCTCTGACCGCGAGGTCCTCGAGCACGGTATCGAGACCGGCGTCATCAAGCGCCTGCCCAACGGCGCGTTCGTGGAGATCCACCAGCCGCTGGGCCCGGTGGACGAGCACGGCCACCCGGTGCCGCTGGAGTATGCAGGTGCCCGCGTGCCGAAGCAGATGAACCAGCTCGGTTTCGCGGACTCCGACACCATCGGCAAGTTCTCCCCGGCGGAGCTCGGCGTCACTGAGCGTGTGCGCGACGCTGAGGAGCAGAAGCACCACGAGGCCGTCGAGACGATGCGTGCGCTCGAGGCGACGAAGGATCGCTCCGACCGCGACGCAACTCACGAGAACGCGGAGTAAAAATAACGCTCTTGCGGTCGCAAGCTGACCCCCTTTCCCGGCTATGGGAGAGGGGGTTTTGCTTTGTTACAAACGCGTAAACAAGGCCATGTGACAAAGACCACAGGAGATTTAAGGTTGTGTCTGCGTGCAAACCTTGAGTGAAGTCGCGCGGGCTGAGCGCCACTCAAAAAACGCCAGCGTACGCGTGGAAAACTGTCTTGTTCTGCGTCCCTGAGAGGACGTTAAAGCATGCTGAGAGGCGGGCGTGTCACACAATATTTTTGTTGATAACGGAACTGTAACGGCGTGGCGGGTGGACACCGTTGTTGCCGTTTCGTAACCTGTTCGAGACATTGCGACAACAGCCGTTGGCAGCATGTACCGAAAACAACATATGAGCCGACACCCGAAGCGGCGATCCGAATCCGCGGACCGTACGCCATGGGGACCGGGGAACCGCAGTGGAGCCAGAAGCTCCCGTGGGGCGCAGGGTCTTTTCTCAACGCCCGGCCCGACAGCTAACCCGGTTGGCGAAGAGAAGATATGGAGAAAACTATCGTGGCAAAGCACCGTCGCCAGGACAACACCGCAGCACGCGCAGCAGCGGCTACCGTAGCCGTCGCAGCGGGCGCCGCTCTGGTCGCGCCGGCCGCCGCCTCCGCAGCAGAGGTCCGTGTTCCCAACACTCCGGTTTCCGTCCAGGTTCCGGGCATCGAGAATGTCCCGGGCATCGCATCCATTCCGGGCATCGACGCTTGGATCCCGTCGCTCGCAGGCGCACCGGCAAGCGGCAACGTCCAGAACGCCATTGCCTCTGTGAAGGCAATGCCGGGCGTGGCCAACGTCCCGGGCTTCACCCAGTTCCTCGCTAACGTCGAGCAGCAGGTCCGCCCGGCGGCTCCGGCTCAGGCACCGGTTCAGCAAACCTACTCCGCACCGGTTGCCGCACCGGCTCCGGAGCCGTCCATTGGCGAGCGCATCGTTTCCATCGCGCAGTCCAAGATCGGCTCCCCGTACGTCTACGGCGCTGCGGGCCCGAACGCCTTCGACTGCTCCGGCTTCACCTCCTGGGTTTACGCGCAGGCTGGCAAGTCCATTCCGCGCACCTCCCAGGCACAGGCGTCTGCCGGCCAGCAGGTCGCGCTGAGCGACATCCAGCCGGGCGACATCGTCGCCTACTACGGCGGCGCTTCCCACGTTGCCATCTACGCTGGCAACGGCCAGATCATCGACGCGTTGAACTCCGGTATCCCGGTCGGCTACCGCGATCTGCACATGATGCCGATCCACTCCGTGGTCCGCTTCTAAGAGTAGAAACTGTGCCCCGTCCCGCATCGCGCGGGCGGGGCATTTTTTCTCTCTTACCTCAGTATTCACTCAAGTCACACGTTGAGCATTTTGCTTGGCGACGGCCACGGGAGCAGCTATAGTTTGTTCGTTCGTGCAGAAATCTGAAGAGGTGTCCACCGTGGGTAAGCACTCCCTCCGCCCCAACCGCTCCCGCGCCGCCGTCGCGGCCACTGTCGCCGGCAGCGTCATCGCCACAACGGTGTTTCCCGCGGCCCCCGCACACGCGGACGACGTGGACGCGTTGATCGAGGAGATGGAGTCCGTCTCCCACGACGCCACGGCGAAGGCGGAGGAGATCAAGGAGCTGGAGGACGAGATCACCGAGTCCGAGGCGAAGCTGCGTTCGGCGAACGCCCGCGCCGCCGAGGCGAAGTCCCAGCTCGAGTCCTTGCGCGGAGTGTCGGACGCGCAGCGCAAGAACGTCGGCGACATCGCGCATTCGCGTTACCGCATGCCGAAGTCGGACGCGCTTTTGACCACCCTGGATTCCGGCAACCCGCAGGAGGCGATCGACCGGTCCGCGTACCTGGCCGCATTGGGCCGGAACTCGCAGCGCGCGCTGACGGAGCTGGAGGACGCCAACCGCGCCGCCGGCGAGCGCGCGAGCGTGGCCAGCATCGCGGTGGCAGAAGCGCAGCACGCCCGCAACGAGCTGGACGGCAAGCGCAAGAAGCTGGAGGAGGAGCGCGAGGAGCTGGATCTGCGCGTCGCCGACATCGAGCGCCGCGTGGACAGCCTGAACGAGGCGGACCGCCAGCGGTGGATGAACAAGGACAACCCGGTGGATTCCGCGTCCCTGCCGGGCGTGGACTCCGGCATCGTCGCCGCGGCCATGGCGCAGCTGGGCAAGCCGTACGGCTGGGGCGCTGCCGGCCCGGACGCGTTCGACTGCTCCGGCCTGATGGTGTGGGCCTACGCCCAGAACGGCATCGGCATCCCGCGCACCTCGCAGGCGCAGCTTGCCGGCGGCACCCCGGTGTCGCTGGACGCCCTGCAGCCTGGCGACATCATCGGCTACTACCCGGGCGTGACCCACGTGGGCATGTACATCGGCGACGGCATGGTGGTCCACTCCTCGGACTACGGCATCCCGATTCAGGTGGTGCCGCTGAACTCCATGCCGATCCAGGGTGCAGTTCGCTATTAAGACGCTGCTGGTCACCAACGACTTCCCGCCCACAGTGGGCGGGATTCAGTCGTATTTGCGGGACTTCGCCGCCGAACTGGCGAACCGTCTCGGCCCCGACAAACTCGTGGTGTTCGCCTCCACCCAAGACGCCGACGCGGCCCGCGAGTGGGACGCGTCCGCGCCGTACACGGTGGTGCGCTGGCCGCGCCGCGTCATGCTGCCCACCCCGGCCACAAGCCGCGAGATGCAGCGTCTCATCCGAGACCACGGCATCGGCACGGTGTGGTTCGGCGCCGCCGCACCGCTGGCGCTGATGGGCGCTGCCGCGAAGCGCGCCGGCGCCGCCTACGTCATCGCCACCACCCACGGCCACGAGGTCGGCTGGGGCATGCTGCCCGTCGCCCGCCAGGCCCTAACCGCCATCGGCCGCAGCGCCGACACCGTCACCTACATCTCGGACTACACACGACAGCGCCTGAGCGCGCTAGGCACCCGCCCGCGGTTCGTGGCGCTACCGTCCGGCGTGGACACCGAGTTCTTCCGCCCCGCCACCGCCTCCCAGCGGGCCGCCGCCCGCGAATTCCTCGGCGTCGGCGACGCGCCGCTGGTGGTGTGCTCCTCGCGGCTGGTGGCCAGGAAGGGGCAAGATGTGCTGATTCGGGGGTGGCCGGAGGCTCGTCGACAAGCAAAAGGCGCCCGGCTGGTCATCGTGGGCTCCGGGCCGTACGAACGGAAGCTGAAGGCGATGGCGGGCGAGGGCGTCGTGTTCACGGGCGCGGTGCCGGGGGAGCGGCTGCGCGACATCGTGGCGGCCGCGGACGTGTTCGCCATGCCCGCGCGCACGCGCCTCGGCGGGCTCGACGTCGAGGGCCTCGGCATCGTCTACCTGGAGGCGCAGGCGTGCGGCGTGCCCGTCGTCGCGGGCGACTCCGGCGGCGCGCCCGAGACGGTCACCGCGGAGACTGGGGTGGTGGTGGACGGCCGGGACACGGATGCCGTCGCCAAGGCGATTGCGCAGCTGCTTCTCGACGACCAAAGGCGCACCCGCATGGGTCGCGCCGGACGCGCGCATGTGACCGAGCATTTCTCCTGGGACGTGCTCGGGGCGCGGTTGGCTGCGCTATGCAGCGCTCGCGGGCGGCGGGACTAGACTGCCATTCCATGGTTGCTCACTCACCGATGACCGTCGGATTCGACATCGGCGGCACGAACGCACGCGCAGCAGTGGTGGACGCTGACGGGGTGATCGTCGATTCGCTCGGCACCGACACGCCGCACGACGCGGAGGGGCTCACCCGCACGATCGTGGAGATGGTCGGCGAGCTGCGCGCATCCCACGACATCGGGGCGGTGGGCGTGGCTGTGGCCGGGTTTTTGGACCCGGACTGCGAGATCGTGCGCTTCGCGCCGCACCTTGCCTGGCGCGACGACCAGCCCGTGCGCCGCGACCTCGAGCAGGCGCTGGGCATTCCGGTGCGCCTGGAGCACGACGCGAACTCCGCCGCCTGGGGCGAGTACCGCCACGGCGCCGGCCGCGACCTGGACACCTGGGTGTTCTTCGCCGTCGGCACCGGCATCGGCGCCACGTTGATGCACCACGGGGAGATCTACCGCGGCGCGTTCGGCACCGCGCCCGAGTTCGGTCACATCACCGTGGTCCCCGGCGGGCGCGTGTGCTCCTGCGGCAAGCAGGGGTGCTTGGAGCGCTACGCCTCCGGCACGTCGCTCGTGGACTGCGCGATTGAGATCGCGACAAAGGGGAGTTTTCGGGATTCGGCGGTGTACCGGGCGGTCGTCGAGAAGCGAGCGAGCGGACACGACGTCATGGCCGCCGCACGCGCCGGCGACCCGCTGGGGCAAGCCGCGCTGGACAGCTTCTCCACCTGGCTCGGCCGCGGGCTGGCAATCGTGGCCGACGTGCTGGACCCCGCGCACATCGTCCTCGGCGGCGGCGTGAGCGAGGACGCCGACCTGTACCTGGACGACGCCCGCGCGTCCATGGCGGCCAACATCGTCGGCGCCGGATACCGCCCGCAGCCGGAGATCCTGTGCGCTGAGCTGGGATCCCGGGCGGGTATGATCGGGGTCGCTGATCTGGCCCGTGAACTGCTGTAGAAGGCGAGTAAACGATGAACAACAAGTGGTATTCCCTGTTCAAGGTCATCCTCGGGCCGCCGCTGCTGGTGTGGAACCGCCCCACCATCGAAGGCGCGGACAACATTCCCGACGAAGGCGCCGCGATTTTGGTGTCCAACCACCAGGCCGTGCTGGATTCCTTCTACCTGCCGCTGATGGTCCGGCGGCAGATCACTTTCCCCGCCAAAAAGGAGTACTTCACCGGCACGGGGCTGTCCGGGCGCATCCAGAAGTTCTTCTTCTCATCGGTGGGCCAGATCCCCGTGGACCGCGATTCCAAGGACGCCGGCGACGCGCTGCAGAACGCGGCGGAAAGCGTGCTGGGCAAGGGCGACCTCTTCGGCATCTACCCGGAGGGCACCCGCTCACCGGACGGGCGAGTGTACAAGGGCCGCACCGGCATGGCGCGCGTGGCCATGGCCACCGGAGCGCCCGTTGTGCTCATCGGCATGGTCGGCTCCGGTAAAGCGAACCCGATCGGCACGACAGTCCCGCGGCCGGTGAAGGTGCGCATCAAGGTTTCCGAACAGATCCACCCGCACGCCTGGGCGGCCGAGCACGGCTTCGACCCCGCATCTCGCGAGGTCATGCGCCCGTTCACGGACTACTGCATGCGCCGCCTCGCGGACATGGTGGGGGAGGACTACGTGGATGTCTACGCCTCGGACGTGAAGAAGTCGCTGGCGGAGACGGGGGAGTACCCGGAGGAGGCACGCCCGTGAACAAACCGCTGATTATCCGTTTTGCGCTGGTCGCCGTTGTGGTGGCGATCTACCTGGTTGCCTCCGAGGCAGGCTGGTACCCCAAGCTGGCCGGGCCGCTCGCCGTGTTGGCGGTGGCTGCGGTGATGTTCTGGCCCCGCCGCGGCGGCGGTCCGAAGGGGCCGTCGAGACGCGAGCTTCTCGACGACATCCGGTCGGAGCAGCGCAAGTAGATGCGGTATTTCTACGACACTGAATTTATCGAGGACGGCTCCACCATCGAGCTCGTCTCCATCGGCATCGTCGCCGAAGACGGACGCGAATATTACGCCGTGAGCACGGAGTTTAATGCTTCCAACGCGAATGAATGGGTGCGCGAGAACGTGCTGAACAAGCTGCCGCGCGCTTCGCATCCGGCGTGGAAGCCGCTGCAGCAGATCCGCGACGAGGCCCACGAATTTCTCACCGCCGGCCGCGGCAAGCCGGAGCTGTGGGCCTGGGTCGGTGCCTACGATCACGTCGTGTTCGCCCAGCTCTGGGGCGACATGGCCGGCTTGCCAAAGGACCTTCCGCGCTACACGCGCGAGCTGAAGCAGTACTGGCAGATGGCGGGGCGCCCGCGCCTGCCCAAGGTGCCGGATGGCAACCACGACGCGCTCGTGGATGCGCGCCACAACCTGCGTAAATTCCGCGTTTGCATGGAGGCATTGCCTATCGACGCCTCCGGCGCCGTGTCCAAATAGTGAGATTCATTCTTCGCATTTTGGGAAATTGCAGGTGAAATGGGTTGTAGTGCGGTGGGATTCGTGCTACTACTAAATGGGTGAGTTGGACAATTGACATCCCCAAAGACGTACTGCCGGACCTGCCCCCGCTGCCGGGCGACCTGAACGAGCAGTTCCAGGACGCACTCTCCCGCGACGCGAAGCAGCAACCCTCCTGGGACCCCAACCAGGCGCAGTATGTGCGCAAGATCCTCGAGTCTGTGCCCCCTGTTGTGCTCGGCCCCGAGGTGGAGGAGCTGAAGGACCAGCTCGCGGACGTCGCTAACGGCAAGGCGTTCATGCTGCAGGGCGGCGATTGCGCAGAGACCTTCGAGTCCAACACCGAGCCCCACATCCGCGCCAACGTCCGCACCCTGCTGCAGATGGCCGCGGTGCTGACCTACGGCGCCTCCATGCCCGTCGTAAAGCTGGCCCGCATCGCGGGCCAGTACGCCAAGCCACGCTCGTCCGACCTGGACGCGAACGGCCTGCCCAACTACCGCGGCGACATCGTCAACGGCGTCGAGCCCACCGAGGAGGCCCGCCGCCACGACCCGGCCCGCATGGTCCGCGCCTACGCCAACTCGTCCGCGGCGATGAACCTGGTCCGCGCCCTGACCACTTCCGGCACCGCCGACCTGCACCACATCAACGACTGGAACCGCGAATTCGTGACCAACTCCCCGGCGGGCGCGCGCTACGAAGCTTTGGGACGCGAGATCTCCCGCTCCCTGGCCTTCATGGACGCCTGCGGCGTGCGCGACGACAACCTGCGCACCTCCAACGTCTACGCCTCCCACGAGGCGCTGCTTGTGGACTACGAACGCGCCATGCTGCGCCTAGCCACCGACTCCAACGGCGACACCAGGCTCTACGACCTGTCCGCCCACCAACTCTGGATCGGCGAGCGCACCCGCGGCATCGACGACTTCCACGTCAACTTCGCCGCCCTGATCTCCAACCCGATCGGCATCAAACTCGGCCCGACCACCACCCCGGAGGAGGCTGTCGCCTACGCCGACAAGCTGGATCCGGACCGCATCCCTGGCCGCCTGACCATGGTTATCCGCATGGGCCAGGACAAGGTCCGCGAGGTGCTACCGGGCATCGTCAAGGCCGTCGAGGCTTCCGGCCACAAGGTGGTCTGGCAGTCCGACCCGATGCACGGCAACACCTTCACCTCCTCGAACGGCTACAAGACTCGCCACTTCGACAAAATCATCGACGAGGTGCAGGGCTTCTTCGAGGTCCACCGCGAACTGGGCACCCACCCGGGCGGCATCCACATCGAGCTCACCGGCGAGAACGTCACCGAATGCCTCGGTGGCGCCCAGGACATCACCGACGTTGACCTGCCGGGCCGCTACGAATCCGCCTGTGACCCCCGCCTCAACACCGAGCAGGCCCTCGAGCTGTCCTTCCTCGTCGCGGAGATGTTGCGCTACTAGTTCCGGCCCGCTTGTGAACTCCACCGGTCTCCGGGGCCTTCGGGGTCTTCCGGGCCGGCAGGTTTTGTACGAATCGACAACGCTCCGGCATTTCCCCAGGTGGGGAGATGGGGGCCCGGGGTGTTTGGTCGATTCGTACAAAAGAGCGCCACTTGCGGGCTCCAGCATTGCGGACAACTTGGCCGGAACCAATGGTTGGTCGGCACCCACTATGCAGCTGCATAGTGGTGGAGCGCCGGTTGCGGGGGCCGCATTGCGGACTGATTGATGTGTGCCAATAATTGGTCCGCACCCAGTAGTGCTATGCAGCTGCATAGTAATGGGTTGTTGGGTGCGGGTTCTGCATTGCGGACTATTCGGCTGGCACCAATAGTTGGTCCAAACCCAGTAGCACTATGCAGCTGCATAGTGGTGGGTTGTTGGGTGCGGGCTCTGCATTGCTGACAAATCGGCCGGTGCCAATAGTTGGTCTTCACCCAGTAACACTATGCGGCTGCATAGTGGTTGGCGGTGGCGGCTCTCGTAAAAGTTGACATTTTGCGCTTTGTGTCAAGTGGTTGTGAACAGTTTCTGGTTTAGGCGACGGTCAGGGTGGGGGGCTGTGGGCGCAGGCTAAAAACGGTGGTCTGATCAAGATAAACTGATTGGTAAGGAATTTGTTGTGAAAGAAAGAACAATCATTCCGGAAATATTTTTTGGAATTGTCTTGGGCGTCGCAACCCTTTATGGCGGAGTGCTCCTGACCACATGGCTTCCAATACCTTTCGTCTTCTATGGGCTACCTCTACCTTCATTGGTGGCGTTGGGTGTATTAGCCATGTCTGTCTACATGTTGAAAAAGGATCGGCTTAGTGACCGATCATGGCGTGCTTTTGCCTTCACATTCGCCGCGGCTTTCGTCGTATCAGCGTTCTTATGGGTGAGCACCATTTCTGGCTATGGAAACTTCGCATAGCCTATAGATATGGAACCGCTGTAAGGCCAATTACAGTTAGCCCCCTCTAGATTGAAGTCTAGAGTGGCTAACTGTAGCCGCAGAAGAGAGAGTGTCCGATTGTTTGTGTGCGGGGGCTTGGTTTACGAGTAGTCCGCGAATCGGTCGGGGTATGCCACGGCTAGTTGGTTGATGGCTTGTTTCCACCCGTTGGCCCAGTAACACTATGCAGCTGCATAGTGGAAGTCGCCCGACTAGGGCTGGGGAACGATGATCTCCGGGATTTCGCCGTACATGCCGGAGCCGAACCACCAAGCCCCCAGCGCCACGGCGACGATCGCGATTAACACGAACACGGTGTAAAGAGCCACGGCGAATGGGGAACGGTTCGACACCGGTTTAACGGAGGGACGCTGGGAAACGGGCTCGCGGGTGGGAGGAACATCCGGGGCGTTGGGGGAGATCTGTCTTGGAGCAGGTCTCTGCACAGCGGCCGGACCAGGCACCGGTCCCGCCGCGGGCCACTGGCCGCGCGCCGGGCCGGGTGCTGGCTGGGCGGGCCTGGCGGGGGAGGGAG
>NZ_JAKRMR010000013.1:0-92082 GCF_022346205.1 Corynebacterium sp. ACRPZ | reverse complement strand
GCCCCACCGCCGGAGCCCCGCCGCCGGAGCCCCACCCCACAGAACCAGAGCGAGAAACCCCTAGTACGGCCGAAAACTGGCCATACTAGGGGTCCTCCGCTCGGGGTCTGCGGGAGAGTGCCGCCGGTTGGCAACAACGCCCGGGCAGACCGCAGCGCGGCTTAGAAGAACTTGCCCTTCTGCATGCGCTTCATCGCTTCGTTGAAGTCGAGGTTGTTCAGGTCCATGCCTTGCATGCCCGCTGGCAGCTGCTCCTGGAGCTTCTCCAGCTCCTTCGGATCCGGCATCCCACCGGGCATCCCCGGCATACCGCCGCCCATGCCCGGCATGCCCGGCATCTTGGGCATGCCACCTCCGCGCTTCGGCGGCTTGCGCTTGCCGTTCTTGCCCTTGCGGCCCTTCGGCTTCTTCTTCGTTGCGGAGCGGCCGCCACCCATGCCCGGCATGCCCGGCAGGCCGAACTGGCTGGCCATCTGTCCCATCATCTTCTTGGCTTCGAAGAAGCGGTCGACGAGCTGGTTGACGTCGGAGACTTTCACGCCGGAGCCGTTGGCGATGCGCTTGCGTCGGGAAGCGTTGAGGATCTTCGGGTCCTGGCGCTCCTCGGGCGTCATGCCGCGGATGATGGCCTGGATGCGGTCGAGCTGCTTCTCGTCGACCATGTCGGCCATCTGGTTCATCTGCTTGCCGCCCGGCATCATCTTCAGCAGGTTGCCGATGGGCCCCATGCGGCGGATCATCAGCAGCTGGTCCAGGAAGTCCTCCAGGGTCAGCTCGCCGGACGTGAGCTTGTTCGCGGCAGCCTCGGCGTCCTGCTCGTTGTAGGTCGCCTCGGCCTGCTCGATCAGAGAGAGCAGATCGCCCATGCCGAGGATTCGGCTGGACATGCGCTCCGGGTGGAAGACGTCGAAGTCCTCGAGCTTCTCGCCTGTCGACGCGTACAGGATCGGCTTGCCGGTGACCTCACGGATGGACAGTGCCGCACCGCCGCGGGCGTCGCCGTCGAGCTTGGTCAGCACCACGCCGGTGAAATCTACGCCCTGGGCGAACGCCTCGGCGGTCTTGACGGCGTCCTGGCCGATCATGGCGTCGATGACGAAGAGGACCTCGTCGGGGTTGACGGCGTCGCGGATGTTGCGCGCCTGGGTCATCAGCGTCTCGTCGATGCCGAGGCGACCCGCGGTATCGATGATGACCACGTCGTTCTTTTGTTGCTTGGCGTACTCGATGCCCTGCTGCGCCACGGCGACCGGGTCGCCGTGGGAGGTGCCCATCTCGTGCTCGTAGGAATCCAGGGACGTGCCCGGGTCCGGTGCGAAGGTGGGCACGCCGGCGCGCTCGCCGACGATCTGCAGCTGCTGCACCGCACCCGGGCGCTGCAGGTCGCAGGCCACCAGCATCGGGGTGTGGCCCTGCTTGGCCAGGTGGTTAGCCAGCTTGCCGGCCAGCGTCGTCTTACCGGCACCCTGCAGACCGGCGAGCATGATCACGGTCGGCGGGTTTTTCGCCATGTTGAGCCGGCGCGTTTCGCCGCCGAGGATGTTGGTCAGCTCCTCGTCGACGATCTTGATCACCTGCTGCGCAGGGTTCAGCGCCGCTGAGACATCGGCGCCGAGCGCGCGCTCCTTGACGCGCTTGATAAACGCGCGCACGACGGTGAGCGAGACGTCCGCCTCAAGCAGGGCGAGACGGATCTCGCGCGCGGTGGCGTTGATGTCTTCCTCGGTGAGCTTGCCCTTGCCGCGCAGGCCGCCGAGGGCTGATTGGAGGCGGTCGGACAGTGACTCGAACACGGTGTGCACGCTCCCTTGTGCTGCTAGCGGAAAATAATCCCCACAAGACTAGCGCGCGCCCCGGGCAATGGGCACATCACTGTGTCATCGCCGGGGCGCGGAGGCGTCGATAGGCAAATGCTTAGCCGAGCAACGCGTCGACGAAGCTTTCCACCTCAAACGGCGCGAGGTCGTCGGCGCCCTCGCCGAGGCCGACGAGCTTGACGGGCACGCCGAGCTCCTCCTGCACCTGGAAGACGATGCCGCCCTTCGCGGTGCCGTCCAGCTTGGTCAACACCACGCCGGTGATGTCCACGACCTCGCGGAACACACGCGCCTGCATGATGCCGTTCTGGCCGACGGTGGCATCCAGCACCAGCAGCACCTCGTCGACGTTGCTCTTCTTTTCCACCACGCGCTTGACCTTGCCCAGCTGGTCCATCAGGCCGGTGGAGGTGTGCAGGCGGCCCGCGGTGTCCACGAGCACGACGTCCGCGCCCTCGGACACGCCGGTGGCCACGGCGTCGAAGGCGACGGACGCCGGGTCCGCGCCCTCCTTACCGCGCACGGTGGAGGCGCCGACGCGTTTGCCCCAGGTCTCCAGCTGGTCCGCGGCAGCCGCGCGGAAGGTATCGGCGGCGCCGAGGACCACGGAGTGGCCCATGGACACCAGCACGCGCGCGAGCTTGCCGGTGGTGGTGGTCTTTCCGGTGCCGTTGACGCCGACGACCAGGATCACGGCGGGCTTGCCGTCGTTCGGCATGGCCTTGATCGAGCGGTCCATCTCTGGGCGCGCGGCCTCGATGAGCGTCTCGCGCAGCATCGCGCGGGCCTGATCCTCAGTTTCCACGCCGCGCTCGGCGATCTTCTCGCGCAGCGAGTCCGTGACCTTCATGGTCAGCTCGGCGCCGAGGTCCGCCATGATCAGCGTGTCTTCGATCTCCTCCCAGGCGTCCTCGTCCAGGTCGCCCGCGGTGAGGATGCCCAGCAGCCCCTGCCCGATCGCGTTCTGAGAGCGCGACAGGCGCCCGCGCAGCTTGCCCATGCGGCCGGCGGCCGGCGCAATGTCGTCCAGCGGCTCCTCGGTCGGCGCCTCAACCACCACGGCGTCATCGGAGACCTCCGCGCCCTCCTGGCGCGCCTCGTCCGCACTCTCCTGCGCGGCCGCCGCAGCCGCCGCGGCTTCCTCGGCCTCAGCCTCAGCAGCAGCCTGCTTATCGACGGGCTCCGCCTCGACCTCGTCAACCCTCTCCACGGGCTCAGCTGGTTCTACCGGCTCGGCCGGCTCGACGGGCTCGGCCGGTTCCGCGGGCTCGGCCGGTTCCGCGGGCTCGACCGGTTCCGCGGGCTCGACCGGCTTCTCCTCGGCAACCGGCTCAGCTGGCTCCACCGGCGCCTCCGGCTCAGCGTTCGCGGGCTGGGTGGTTTCGGTGGGGACCTGCGGTTCGTCGTCACGCGAAATTGCGCGCTCGACCACGGTCTCCTCTTCCTCCTGCTTCGGCGGGACGAAAGCCGCGGCTGCTTCCTGCTTCGGCGCGGGCTTCTCACGGCGAACCGGCTCCGGCTGCTTCGGCTGCGCATCTGCCTGCGCGAAGTTGAAGCCGCCCTTCGCCTGGTAGTTGCCCGACTTCTCCTGCTGGGTCAGCTCCTTGGGCTCCTCGACCTTGTCAAAGGAGATGGTCTTCGATTCCCTGCGCTTCTTCCCGGCAACGACAATGCCGATGAGGATCAGCGCAATGACGATGACTGCAAGGACAATCCAAAACGCAGTGCTGTTGACTAAAGCATTGAGATCCATGCGCTCTAGTGTGCCAGCACCGCCGACATCACGCGGGGACGGGCATCAAGAAGGCCCTAGTGGCTCTTTTGGTAGAGCTCCCCGTCGCCGAGCCCGATCCGCAAATCCCCCTCGTCCGTTTGAGTGACCGGCAACCGTGTTTCCGCGCCGTCCGCGGTGAAAATGAGATTCTCCCCATCGACGGTGCACGCCTCATCGCCCTCAGCATTTCCCGGCTCGGCAACGTGGTGCAGCGTGCAGTCGCCCCCGTCGATAGTGAGGGTACTGGTCAGACTCTCCTCACCAGCTGATTCAACCTTGGTGTAGGTGCCGTCCAGGTCCGCTGAGGTGGAGCATCCGCCAACTACGAGAACCAGCGCGAAAACACCTACCACCGCCGAGGTACGCGATACAGACATAGTCATCCTTTCTCCAACTTTCGGATGATATTACACTGCGGGCGCAGCCCCGGCAGGCTGCATACGCTGGGACAGCACGCGGGTCACACCGTCGCCGCGCATGGTCACGCCGTAGAGCACGTTCGCCACGTCCATGGTGGGCTTCTGGTGCGTGATCACGATGAGCTGGGAGTCCTGCCGCAGCTCCTCGAGCAGGGCGATGAGGCGGCGGAGGTTGACGTCGTCAAGTGCTGCCTCGACCTCGTCGAGCACGTAGAACGGGCTGGGGCGCGCGCGGAAGATCGCCACCAGGAAGGCAAGGGCCGTCAGGGACTTCTCGCCGCCGGAAAGCAAGGACAGACGCTTGACCCGCTTGCCAGGCGGGCGGGCCTCGATCTCGATGCCGGTGGCGAGCATGTCCTCTGGTTCGGTGAGCACAAGCCGCGCCTCGCCGCCCGGGAACAGGGTCTGGAACACGCGCGGGAACTCCGCCTCCACGTCCGCCCAGGCGTCGGTGAACAGCTGCAGGATCTGCGCGTCGACGTCCTCGATCACGTTCGTGAGATCCTTGCGCGCCTGGATCACGTCGTCGAGCTGCGTGCTCAAAAACGTGTAGCGCTCCTCCAAGGCCTTGAACTCCTCTAGCGCCAACGGGTTGACCTTGCCCAGGGCGCGCAGGTCTTTCTCCGCCTGCTTGAGACGCTTCTGCTCGGCGTCGCGGTCGAAGTCTTCGCCCGGGGTGTAGTCCGCGAGCAAGTCGGACACCGCGATGCCCAAAGACGCGGTGATGTTGGACTCTGCCTCGTCGATGCGCACCTGCGCCTGCGAGCGCGCGATGTCGGACTGGTGCGCGTTGTCCGTCAGCCGCGCGAGCTGCTGGCGGGTGGCTCCCACCTGCTGGCGCGCCTGCTGCACCTTGCCCTGCAGGGAGTTGACCTGCGCATTCAGCTCGTCGCGCTCGGCGGTAGCGCGGGCGAGCGCGTCCTCGATGCGGGCTGCCAGGTCGCGCGCGTGCTTCTCGACGGCACTGGCCAGCTCCCCTTCCGCCCTCCGGCGAGCCATCGCCGCCTCATGGCGGGCCTTCGCCTGCCGCTCCTGCTCCGCCTGCCGGCGCAACGCATCGCCCTTGCCAGCCTCCGCTTCCGCACGCTGCTGCGCGGTGCGCGAGGCGAGCGTGGCCTCCATTTCCAGCGACTTAGCGTGGTTGAGCGCGTTTCTGGCCTGGTCGCGCTGCTCCGTCGACGGCTCCTCGGGTGACTCAGCCACGTCCGTGTCCACGCGGGTGAGGCGGTCGCGCGTCTCCTCCAGCTCGGCCTTGCGCTGCGCCAGGCGCGCGTCCGCGTCGTTCGCCCTTGCTGCCGCGCGCTCGTGCTCTGACTTGTTCGCCTCGGCCTGCTTGACCAGTCGGGCGAGGTCGCGGCGCCAGGATTCCACCTCGGTGTCGTGCTCGCGCAACGCGGCCTTGGCGGAAGCGGCGCTCATGCGGGCCTCGTCGGCGGCGACGGTCGCGCCCTCGAGCGTGCCAGCAAGCTCCTCGAGCAGCTGCTGCGCCTCGGCGAGCTCCGACTTCGCGGCCTCGATGCGGGCGGAGACCTCCACCGTGGACGTCTGCCCGGTGCCGGCGGCGACCCACCCCTCGCCCACCAGCACGCCCGCTGGGGTGACAGCGCGCAGGCGCGGGTCCTGTTCCACCACGCCGCGGGCGGCGACGAGGTCGTCCGCCACCACCACGTCCGCGAGCAGGCGCGTGACCGGGCCAACCACCGTTGGGTCCAGCTCCACGTGGTCGAGCAACCAATCCACCTCGCCGTCGGTGTCCAAGCGCCAGGTCGACCCGCCGCGCGCGTCCACCACCACCGTGCGCGCGGCGGACTCCAGTGCGCCGACCGCGTCGTCGGAGACCTCGCCCGCCAGCGCCTCGGCGTGCTCGCCGAGCGCGGCAGCGAGCGCGCGGTCCAGCCCTGGCTCCACGGTGACCAGGCCGGCAAGGGCGGTGAAGCCTTCCAGCACGTCCTCCGCCGAACGCTTCGGCGCCTGCTCCGCCAGGGTGTCAATGCGCGACTGCAGGGTCGCCACGGCCCGCTCGTGCTCGCGCTGCTTCGCCCGCAGCTGGTCCAGGCGCTTGTCGGCGGCGTCGGATTCGGTGTGGGCGCGGGCGAATGCGTCGTCGAGAGGCGAACGCTCCGAGCTAAAGCCCGCAATGCGCTCCTCGACGGACGCGACCTCCGCATCGGCCTCCCGGGCGCGCTGCTTCGTCTCCGCGAGCGTCTCCTCCAGGCGGCGGACCTCGTCCTCGGCCGCCTCGACCGCCGCTGCCTGGGACTCCTCCTGCGCGATCAGGCGCACAACACCTTCACGACGGTCCGCGATCGCGCGCACCTGCGCCATGTGCTCGCGCTCGGCGGCGTCGAAGGCCTCCTGCCGCTCGGCAACTTCCTCGCGGATGGTCTCGAGCTTCTCCGCGGCCTCTTCGGCGGCTTCGAGGGCCTCGGCGTAGCGCTCGTCGGCAAGCGAAGCCCTCGCCTCCAGGTCCTCCGGATCTTGGCCCGCGTAGGGTGCGAACGAGTTGGAACTGCGGGCGCGCTCCGAAGCAATGCGCTGGGTGGCGCTGACGCGCTCAGCCAGCGTGGACAGCGCGAACCACAACTGCTGCGCCTCCTGCGCCTGCGGCTGCAGCTCCTGCTGGCGGGCTTCCACGGCCTCCTGCTCCTCCACCGCGGTCTCTAGCGTGGCGGTGACGGTTTCCACCTGCTCCGCCAGCATCTCGGCGGCGCGCTCGGCGTCGGCGTACTTCGCGCGCAGCCGCACCACCTGGTCACCGGCGAGCTTAAGCTTCGCGTCACGCAACTCCGCCTGCACCGCAGCACCCCGTTTGGCGGCCTCGGCCTGGCGGGCCAAGGGTTTGAGCTGCTTGCCCAGCTCATCGGTGAGGTCGGTGAGGCGGTCCAGGTTCGCCTGCATGCCCGTGAGTTTGCGCTGCGCCTTCTCCTTACGGCGGCGGTGCTTGAGCACACCCGCAGCCTCCTCGATGAACGCGCGGCGCTCCTCGGGGCGCGAATCCAGAATCTCGGAGAGCTTGCCTTGGCCGACGATGATGTGCATCTCGCGGCCGATGCCGGAATCGGACAACAGCTCCTGGATGTCCATCAGGCGCGCCTTGGAGCCGTTGATCTCGTACTCCGAGGCGCCGTCGCGGAACATCCGGCGGGTGATGGCCACATCTGTGTAGTCGATGGGCAGGCGTTTGTCCGTGTTGTCGAAGGTGAGGGTGACCTCCGCGCGCCCCAGCGGTTTGCGGCCGCCTGCGCCGGCGAAGATGACGTCTTCCATCTTCCCGCCGCGCAGATTCTTCGCGCCTTGCTCGCCCATCACCCACGCGAGTGCATCCACCACGTTGGACTTGCCGGAGCCGTTCGGCCCCACCACCGCGCAGATGCCGGGCTCGAATTTCATCGTCGTCGCCGACGCGAAGGACTTGAATCCTTTGAGCGTCAGCGATTTCAGGTGCATTGGAGCAGTGTAACCCAGCGTGCGCGACGCCAGGCAAGGGAACAAGGAAAGCCCAGTGGACGTGGTCCAAGACTCCCGTAATATCTGCTATAACCGATATTAGAGGGGATGCTGCAATGAGCTACGCGGATAACAATTCCAAAGAAATAGATTTTGGGAGCCACTTGAAGGACCCCGGATTCGCGGGAGCTTTTGAGGATGCCTCCGCCCGGTCCACTCTCGTAGAAACACTGCGTCAGCTCAGGAAAGCGTCCGGCCAGACCCAACGTCAAGTTGCGGACGCCATGGGCACCACTCAGTCTGCGATTTCAGATCTGGAACGGGGTGAATCAGACCCGCAACTGTCGACCGTGCAGCGCTATGCGCGAGCAGTCGGGGCGAAGATCCGTTTCACCGTGGATTCACCTGACTACGCTACGTCCCCGGACTCCCCCTAGTCGTCAAACAGTGAGCTCATCGCTCCTCAAACCCTTCCGCGCCCTTCGGCTCCCCGAACTGCGCCTGGACGTGCTCCACATTTCCCGGGCGCTTCGCAGTCGAAGGCTGCTCTTCAAGAAGGGCTTTGAGCTTCTCGACGGCACCTTCGGCCCCCTCCGCAACCACCTCAACCCTGCCGTCTGAAAGGTTCTTCGCGTATCCGGCCAATCCCAGCTCTAGGGCGCGGGAGCGGGTCCACCAGCGAAACCCCACCCCCTGGACGTTGCCGCGGACATGGGCGGTCATGCGTGTTGTTGTCATGCCACCCAAGCGTAGCGGGGTTAGCGTACCTTCGGACTAAGTCTTTTCTCTTCCGCGTAGCGAATCGCTTTCCGCACCGTGGCGAGCTTCCGATCTGTGTCCTTGAGTCCCGGCGCATTTTTGTCGCTGAACCGTTCAAGCTTTGACCGTTGACGAATAAGGTCACGCTCCAGTTCAGTCCACACGTGCCACACTGATTCATCACACGGCATTCTCCATGTGTCTCGCAGAATCAGCCGGGACAACTGAATGTGGATTACTCCCTCGAATTCCTCGGCGGTGCTCCCTGCGGTCATCATTCCCACTGCAATAGTCCCCGACCCAGCAGACACAAGTGCTCCTGCGGTGAGAAGGCCTCCCACCATGCCACCGGGGCCGAAGGATGCCAATGCACTTGTAACGGCCGCTGCCCCAGCCAGTCCTGGTGCAGCTGGCAGTAAAAGTCCTCCTGAGGCAACTACAGCAAGCGCACCAGCTCCCAGCAATCCCCACTTCATAAGCCGCGTTTTACCAGCCAACGCCTTGGAAGCTTCTTCAAGTGCGTCGAACGCGTCCTCCCCCTGCTGCGGGGTCAGCGCCATCTCCGCCGCAAGCTGCCTCATAGCCGAGATACGCACTGATTCTTTAACCTCCACCTCATATGGAGAGAGAGGATTTTGAAGGGCAAGTGTGATGAGATCCTTCGCCGCTTGGTCGCGGTCCGGGAACAAGTGCACCACCGGAGTGCTGAGGTTATCGGGGTCACAAACCTCATTCGTCTGCAGGACAGAAAGACCGCCAGGTATGGCACGTCGTTCCATTGTGCGTTTAGCAATGAGGTCGTTAATCACCTGAAACTGCGTATCAGAGAGCGCTCCACCGAATCGCTCTTTTGTGTCACCCTTCAGGTTTTCCCGGATCAGGTGCGACAAACGTAGACCCGCAAGAACTAGCTTTTCCTCGTGGTCCATCTGAACATCCACGCCTGTTTCAATCACCGCGAGCTCAGCCGATTGCGCTCCGAATAGAGCATATCCAACTGCTTTACCTACGAGCTCTTCTTCCAGATACTCATGTGCAGAGTGTGCAAAGTACGGATTAACTGGTGTGGACACACGGAGATCCAGCAACCACGGCACAACCGACGATGCTCCGCGCAGGGCAGCAACGGGATCCCAGTGACTCCAGAAGTTAATCCACCATGCGAGATTGGACGGCGGTTCTTTGAGGTTGGTCTCAAGCTTGCTCAAATCAAAGTTGCCCTGCGCTAGAGGGCTCCCGATAGTGACCATGCCTGCAATTTTGAGGTTGTGCGGTATGCGGGGCAGCAAGTCAGCCGCGATCACGCTGCCCAGGCTGTGTCCGATAAGCACAATTGACCCATCGGCCGGCAACTGCCGGATAACCCGGTTAAGCACATCGCGCCGAACTTTGTCATCGTTCATGTAGTTGCTGGCTTCTCGGAACTTATTGAACCTGAAGGCCGCTGCTGCAGCCATCTCCGCAGCGGTTGCTAGGGGTTTGGGTCCGAGAGCATCTGTGTCGGCGAGGCGACGCTCCATCGCAGCCATGAGCGAATCGAACTCGGATCTTTTCTGGCGACGCTCCGAGGACGACTGTTTCGTCTGCGTAATTGGGGGAATCGGGGCGTCGATTTTGTCTGGGTCGCCGTTGAGTTTCTGAAGGAGATCAGCGTAGGAGGGCTCGACGATACTGACGTCTTCCAACCCCGGGTACCCCGCAGCGTGAAGCCCTCGGGCAAGCCCTTCCTTCCATTTTGCAGAGGAAGGCGCCTCTGGCCCCTTGCTGTTCACG
The DNA here is from genome assembly GCF_022346205.1 of Corynebacterium sp. ACRPZ. NCBI lineage: Bacteria > Bacillati > Actinomycetota > Actinomycetes > Mycobacteriales > Corynebacteriaceae > Corynebacterium > Corynebacterium sp. ACRPZ. The sequence continues at coordinate 82,093 of NZ_JAKRMR010000013.1, read as the reverse complement.
CCGTGCAGATAGACCAGCGTGGGAGTAGTTTTCTCAGGCCGATTCATGGTACCTGAGTTTACAACTGACTAACGCCCGTCGTAGCTCTCGCTGATGGTGATGCGGTCCTCTTCGCTGCGGCGGGTCACCGGGTCGGAGCCGTCCCAGTACTCTACGTTCTTCAGCTCCGGCAGCATCTCGCGGTGGAACACCGGGTCGATGCCCTTGCGGCGCTGGTCGTTGAAGTTCTTCAGCAGCTTCAGCGCCACGCCACCGAGCGGGACGATGGCGACGATGTTGAAGATGGCAAGCATTCCGGCCATGGTGTCGCCAAGCGCCCACACCAGCGGAACGGAGCCGAACGCGCCGAAGATGACAAAGCCGATGACCACCAGGCGGAACACCGTCATCGCGGTCTTCGAGTCGGTGAGGTATTGCAGGTTCGCCTGTGCGAGGTAGTAGTTGCCGATCACGGAGGAGAACGCCAGGAAGAACAGGATGAACGTGATGGCGTGCGCGCCCCATGCGCCGACGGAGTCAGCCAGCGCGGACTGAGTCAACGACGCGCCCTGGATGTCATCGCGGCCGTAGGTTACGGCCGGGCCGAGCAGCACCACGAACGCGGTGATGGAGCAGACCAGCAGGGTGTCGAAGTAGACGCCGAGGGTCTGCACGAGGCCCTGCTTGACGGGGTGGGACACCGTGGCGGTGGCGGCGGCGTTCGGGGCAGAGCCCATACCGGCCTCGTTGGAGAACAGGCCGCGGCGCATGCCTTGCATGAACGCGGCACCGACGCCAGCGCCGACAACCTGCTCGAGGCCCAAGGCGTGGCCGACGATCATCTCGATCATGCCCGGGATCTCGCGCCAGTTGATCACCAGCACGGCCAGGCCGATGAGGATGTAGGCGCCGGCCATGAACGGCACGATGACCTGGGTCCAGGAGGCGATGCGGGTCACGCCGCCGAAGATGACCAAGGCGGTCAGCACAGCAATCACGCCGGCGACGACGGCCTTGAGCGCGACGGAGTCGGTGCCCAGGGAACCGCCGACCGCCTCGACGATGGAGTTGGTCTGGATGGCGTTGTAGACAAAGCCGTAGGTGATGGCCAAGAACGCGGAGAAGATCACGGCGAGCGGCTTCCAGCCCAGGCCGCGCGTCATGTAGTAGGCCGGCCCGCCGTGGTAGTTGCCCTCGGCGTCCTTGGTCTTCCACAGCTGCGCTAGGGTGGACTCCACAAATGCGGTTGCGCCGCCGAGCAACGCCAGCATCCACATCCAGAACACCGCGCCCGGCCCGCCGATGGAGATTGCCAGCGCCACGCCGGCGATGTTGCCGGTGCCCACGCGCGAGGCGGCGGAAATGGTGAAGGCCTTGAATGCGGACAGGCCGCCGTACTCTTCATCGAGGTCGCGCCCCTCGCGGTCCTTGCCCTTCGGGGTTTCGGCGACCGCCTTGAGCATCTCCGGGAACAGGCGGATTTGAACGAACAGTGTGCGCACGCCGAAGTAGACGCCGGCGAGGACGAGGAACACGGGGACGACGTTCCAGATCACGCCGTTGAGGGTGTCCTCGACGAATGAGGTAGCGGTTTCCATGGCGGGCAGTGTATCGCCAGGTTGCCCACATCACACAACGGCGGGTCTTTAAGCTACCCCTCCACCGCCGGTGTGCACACCTCACCGGGCTGGATCGCGCCGTGGGTGCCAAACTCGCGCTGCCAGTACAGCAGCGGGCAGTTGGTGTTGACGTCGGTGGCGGCAACGTCGACAAGCACGAGCACATGGTCGCCCGCCTCAATCCTCTGCGCGACCTTCCCAGCCACCCAGGTGTGGTTGCCGGCCAGCTGCGGCGCGCCGTCCGCCATCTGCCACTCCACCCCCGCGAAGCGGTCCACCCCTTTGGATGCGAAGCGCCGCGCGAGCAAGTTCTGCTCGGTGGAGAGCACATTAATGCCTATCGACGCACCTTCGGGCAACAACGCCAACAGCGACGACCTCTTGTCCAGAGACACCAGCACCATCGGCGGATCCAGCGACAGGGACATAAATGCGCTGACGGTGGTGCCGTGTGGGTCTGTCGCGGAACCGGTGGTCACGATCGCCACCGCGGCAGCCAGCTGGCTCATTGCGTCTTTGAATGCTGACTGATCAACCATGTCGCACCACCGTACTCGTGCGCTAGCGCACCTGGCAGACCGGGCAGTAGTAGCTGGAGCGCCCACCCACCGTCACGCGCTCGATCGGGGTGCCGCAGCGCGCGCAGGGTTTGCCCGCCTGCCCGTAGGCGTTGAGTGAGCGGGAGAAATACCCGGACGCGCCGTTGACGTTGACGTACAGCGAGTCGAAGCTGGTGCCGCCCTGCTCCAGCGAACGTGCCATCACCTCGCGCGAGGCGTCCAGCACGGCCTCCGCATCGCGCTGCCGCATGGTCTTCGCGCTGCGCCAGGGTTTCAGGAGCGCGGCCCACATGGCCTCGTCGGCGTAGATGGAGCCGATGCCGCTGACCACCTCCTGGTTCAGCAGCACATTCTTCAGCGGCGATCGTCTGCGCCGCATCGCACGCGCAGTCTCGCGCAGGTCGAAGTCGTCCTCGAACGGGTCGGGGGCGATGTGCAGCGCGGGCTGCGGGACACCGCCCACAAGCTGCGTGTACTGCCAAAACCCGAAGGTGCGCTGGTCCACAAAATCCAGCTCCACCTCCCCCATGTCCGCACGGATGCGCAGGTGCGGGGAGGTCACGGTGCCATGCTTTGCGACGAGCATCTGCCCGCTCATGCGCAAATGCACGAGGAGTGCTGCGCCGTCGCTGAGCGTGAACCACATGTATTTGCCGCGGCGGCCCGTGCCGGTGATAGTCAGGCCGGGCAGGGTTTGCTCCAAGTCGACGGTGTTGCCGCGGGCGGCCCGGGGGTGCAGCACCTCCACCCGCTGGAAGGTGCGGCCGACCACGTGCTGGTCCAGCCCGCGGCGCACCACCTCAACTTCGGGCAGCTCAGGCATTGCCGCGCACGGCCTCCGCTGCGTGGTCGCGCAGGTACAGGACTGCCTGGTGGGCCGCCTCCTGCTCCGCCAGCTTCTTGTTCGGGCCGGTGCCGGTGCCGCGGGAAACCCCGCCCACCAGCGCCTGCGCGGTAAACGTCTGGTTGTGCTCGGGACCTTCAGCCTCGGAGACGTACTCCGCCACCGGCAGCTTCAGCTCGGCAAGGCGCACCTGCAGGTCGGTCTTCCAGTCGTGGTGCTTCTTGCTCACGGTGGCGGTGCGGAGCTTCTCGTCGAAAAGCTTGAGTATCACATCGCGCGCCGGCTCGAAGCCGTGCTGCAGGTAGATCGCGCCGAAGATCGCCTCGGTGGTGTCCGCGAGGATCGACTCTTTCTCGCGGCCGCCGGTGAGCTCTTCGCCTTTACCGATGAGCACGTGTGCGCCCAGGTCGATGTCGCGGGCGATGTCGGCCAGGCCGTAGCGCGAGACGATCGCAGCGCGCATCGGTGACAGGTCCGACTCCGGGCGCGAGGGGTACAGCTCGAACAGCTTGGTGGCAACGGACAGGCCCAGCACGGCATCGCCGACGAACTCCAAGCGCTCGTTGTTGGGCAGGTGCCCGTGCTCGTTGGCGAACGAGCGGTGGGTAAGCGCGAGCTTCAGGCTCTCGCGCTCGATGTCCACGCCGAGGTGCGCAAGGAGCGGGGCGTGGTCGACGGCGTCAAACGCCTGCTCCCACAGCTCGTCCGCGTTGGCCTTGTTCTTCTTCGAGCGGCTCACAGGAACTTCTCCAGGCCGGCCCAACGCGGGTCGACCAGGTTGTGTTCCTCGCCCTCGACCGCGTCCGGGGCCGGCACGTCGGTGTCGCCCTCGCACTCCGGCTCGCAGGTGGGATTGAACGGCCAGTTCATACCGGCCTCGTCCACGAATGCCTGCTCCAGGTCCACGGTGCCGTCGACAACCTTGCGGATCTCGTCGCCGGAGCCCTGGTCCTCGTCTTCCTCACTGTCGCCGGTGATGAAGTCGTCGGAGGCAGAAAACACCTCGGAGACGCGCAGCGTCTCTGTCGGGGTGAGTGCCTTCAGGCAGCGCACACACTGGCCCTCAAGCTGCGCCGTGGCGGTGGCATCCACCATCACTCCGGAGCCGAGCGGGATCAGCGTCGCCTCAATTTCAACCTCGCGTCCCTCAGGGATCGCGATCATCTCGGGGCCGATGCGCGCCGGGGACGGACCCGTCTGCGTCACAGTCTCTGGGGTGCCGTCGCCGCCGAGGACTTCGCTTACGTCGAATACGAAAGGGTTGGTAGACATAGCGGCCACAGACTACCCGTTAGTACTCGTCGCGGCGGCCGCGAGCCGCCGCACCTGCGGCACCGGCACCGCGGCGCAGCGCGGAACGGTCGGAGGAGACGGTCTGCAGCACGCTCCGCAGCCCGTCTTCGAACTCGGCGAGCTTGGAATCGACGTAGTCGTCGCACTCGGAGCGCAGGCGGTTGGACTCGGCGGTCGCCTCGTCCACCAGGCGGTGCGCCTCCTCGTCGGCGCGGCGCATGACCTCGGACTCGGAGATCAGACGCTCCTGCTCCGCCAGGCCCTTGTCCACGGTGCGCTGGTACTCGGCGTTGCCGGACTCGACAATGTTGTCGGCCTCGCGCTGCGCGTTGGTCACGGTCATCTCGGCCACGTTCTGCGCCTGGGTGACCATCATGTTGGATTCTTCTTCCGCGTCGGTGACCAGGTTGGTCGCGCGCGCCTGCGCGTCAGAGAGCATCGACTCGGACTCGGAGTGCGCGTCGGAGACGATGCGGCGGGCATCCTCCTCGGCGTCGCCGACGAGCATGTCGGCGCGGTCCTGCGCCCCGCGCAGGATCTCGTCCTGCTTGTCCAGCACGTCCTGCGCGTCGTCCAAGTCGACGGGCAGGGCGTTCCGGAGGTCGTCGAGAAGCCCGAGCATCTCGTTGCGGGGAACCATGCAATTAGAGGTCATAGGCACGCCGTAGGCCTGCTCCAGGGTTTGAACTAGCTCATCCAGGGCTTCAAAAACGCGGTACATGGTGCCTAAGCGTACCCGCTAGAGCGCTAAATCACGCCCTGAGCGAGCATCGCGTCGGCCACCTTTTTAAAACCGGCGATATTTGCGCCGATGACGTAGTCGCCCGCGCGGTCGTATTCCTCGGCGGTGTTCTTGGTCACCTTGAAGATGTTGGACATGATCTGCTGGAGACGGTCGTCCGTGTAGTCGAAGGACCAGGAGTCGCGCGAGGCGTTCTGCTGCATCTCCAAAGCGGAGGTGGCTACACCGCCGGCGTTAGCGGCCTTACCTGGGCCGAAGCACACGCCGCGGTTGCGGAAGACCTCGATCGCCTCGGCGGTAGACGGCATGTTCGCTCCCTCGGCGACGTAGCGCACACCATTGTCAACCAGGGTGCGCGCGTGGTCGCCGCCCAGCTCGTTTTGCGTCGCGCACGGTAGCGCCACATCGGCCTTGAGGTCCCAGATGGAACCGTCGGCGTGGAAGGTCGCGCCGGTGGTTTCCTCCGCGTACTCGGACACGCGCCCGCGACGCTTCTCCTTGATGTCCCGGACGAGCTCGATGTCCACGCCATTGGGGGTCTCCACCCAGCCGGAGGAATCGGAGAAGCCGACCACGGTCGCCCCGAGTTCCTGCGCCTTCTGCATGGCGTAGATGGCAACGTTGCCGGAGCCGGACACGATCACCTTGGCGCCGTCGATGGATTCGTTGTTGGCCTTCATCATCTCGTTGGTGAAGTACACGCAGCCGTAGCCGGTGGCCTCTTTACGCACCAGCGAGCCGCCCCAGGTCAGACCCTTGCCGGTGAGCACACCCGATTCGTGCTGGTCCACCAGGCGGCGGTACTGGCCGAACAGGTAGCCGATCTCGCGGCCGCCCACGCCGATGTCGCCGGCGGGCACGTCGCGGTACTCGCCGATGTGGCGCCACAGCTCAGTCATGAAGGACTGGCAAAAGCGCATGATTTCCCCGTCGGAGCGGCCCTTCGGGTCGAAGTCGGAGCCGCCCTTGCCGCCGCCGATAGGCAGTCCGGTCAGGGAATTTTTGAAGATCTGCTCGAAGCCGAGGAACTTGATAATCCCCAGGTTCACGCTCGGGTGGAAACGCAGCCCGCCTTTGTAGGGGCCGAGCGCGGAGTTGAACTGGACCCGGAAGCCGCGGTTGACGCGCACATTGTTGTCGTCGTCCAGCCAGGGCACCCGGAAGATGATTTGGCGCTCCGGCTCGCAGAGGCGCTCGATCAGCCCGTAGTCCGCGTAGTGCGGGTCTTTCTCCAGCACGATCTTCAGCGAATCCAGCACCTCGGCCACTGCCTGGTGGAACTCCGGCTCGCCCGCGTTGCGCTCCAACAGCTTTTGATAGTAACCGGCAACTTCTTGATCAATCGCGCTCATTGGGCGTGGCCTCCGATATCTATAGCTATGCAGAATTCTGTACCGGACAAACTTTACAACACCGTTCGGCCGCTCGTCGCCGGCAGCTAGAATCTCCCCCATGTCTTCTCCGCTCGACGCAGTTCCGTCGCCCAAAATCGTTGTCGCTCCGGATTCGTTCAAGTCCACCGCCACAGCCTCCGAGGCCGCAGAATGGCTCGCCGAAGGCGTGCGCTCCGTCATCCGCGACGCGCACATCGTGCTCACCCCCATGGCGGACGGTGGCGAGGGCACCTCGTCGCTGTTCGAAGGCGAGCGCATTTGCTTGCCGACGACTACCGCAGCCGGCCGCCTCACCGAGGCGGAGTACACCTTCCACGCCCCGAGCAAGACTGCCTACATCGACGTCGCCGCCGCCTCGGGCCTGACCGCGGTGGATGAGCCGGTGCCGCTGACCGGCGACACGTACGGCACCGGCGTGCTCATCGCGGACGCGCAGACCCGCGGCGCCGAGCGCATCGTGTTGGGCCTTGGGGGCACCGCAACGATCGACGGCGGCACCGGCATCCTCGTCGCCCTTGGCGTCAACCCCCTGGACCAGGCCGGCTACCAGCTCAAGCCCGGCGGCGGCGCGTTAGAGCATCTGGCTCACTTCGACACCGCGAAGGTCAACGTCCCCGCCGGCGCCGTGGAGTGGGTCCTGCTCACGGACACCACCGCACCCGCCACCGGTCCGCAGGGCGCGGCGCACGTGTTCGGCCCACAGAAGGGCGCAACAGTAGACGACATCGAGGTGCTCGACCGGGGCCTGGCGCGTCTGTGCGAGGTCGCGGACGTGGACCCGGCAACCCCAGGCTTGGGCGCTGCGGGAGGCGTGGGCATCGGCATCACGTGGCTGTCCACCATGCTCCACGGGGACTCATCCCACGTGCATATCCTGCCCGGCGCGCGCGTGGTGGCGGATTCCAACGGGCTCGCGGAGCAGGTCGCAGGCGCCGCGCTTGTGATCACCGGCGAGGGCCGTTTCGACGTGCAAACCGGCACCGGCAAGGTCGCCTCCGTGGTCGGCGAGCTGGCCCGCGAGGCCGACTCTGTGTTTGCCGTGGCCGCTGGCCGTTTCGACGAGCAGCCGGACGCAGGCACCATCGCGGTCACTCTCCCGGAGACCGACAACGTGCGCGAGCAGCTCACCCAGGCCGGCGCAGAGATCGCCGTGGCCTACCTCAACACCTCTACGGTCCAGGGGTAGATCGAGGGCGACTCGAAGCGGTCCTGATCCTCGAGCATCACCGGGTCGCGCGGCAGGTCCACCTTCGGGGTGAGGATGCGCGACAGGCCCATGGCGAGGCCGTTGAGGCTGTCCGCGCCTTCGGGCGTGATGCTGTAGCGAAACACTTCTGCTTCCGCGGGGTCTTCGCCCCGGTCCCGCTCGTAGGTTTCGGCCAGCTGCGCGCGCACGGAGTCGTCGATTAGCACCTGCTCCATTTCCACCGTGCCCGCGGTGAGCTTCTCGCGGTGCACGAGGATGTCGAGTGCGCGCTGAAATACCTCTTTGACCTCGCCGGCGACGGTGGGCGGGACGAGGACGTCGAATTGGATCACAGACATGCGCTCAAGGCTAACCGGTATGGTTGCGTGCATGTCTAACCCCACCGTGAATCCAGCGCACTCGTACCACGTTGCGCTGCGAACCATGGCGGACGGGACCTTAAAGCAGGTCAATCCGTTCTCCGGCACGGAGGTGTGGACGGTGCCAGGCCGCGGCAACAGGCCCCTTACCGCCACAGGCGCCCCGCCGGAGCCGCTTGCACCCGGCGCGCACACGGACACCTGCAATTTCTGCGAAGCGCGCAAACTGCGCACCCCGCCGGAGAAGTCGCGGCTGGTCGCCGACGGCGAGGGGTTTGCCATCCTGCGCGACGCCATGCCCGACGAGTTAGACAACACAGTCGCGGAGTTTCGGCGGGTGCCCAACCTGTTCGAGATCGTCTCCTACGACTACTGGCAGAAAAACTACGGCTACGAAATGCCCGTGGCGCGCCGCAGCCACATGGAGCGCTACCTGGCGGACCCCGCAGGGCGCGAGCATGTGCTGGAGATCGTGCGGACGCGGCTGGCAGCGGCGGGCCAGGACCCGGACCGGTCCGAGGATGAGCTGCTTGAGCTGGCCCCGGCGTACTTCGGCGGCGGCCACGACGTGATCATTGGCCGGCGCCACTTCGTGGACGGGGCGGAGAACTCAGCGCAGCTCGCCGGCTCCGGGTCACTGACCCCGGAGGAGCACTACCGCTTCATCGCGTTCACCGTGGATTCCCTGCGCGACCTGGTGGAGCAGCACACCTACGCCCGCTACGTGGTGGTGTTTCAAAACTGGCTCTCGCCCGCCGGCGCGTCGTTCGAGCACCTGCACAAGCAGCTGGTGGCCATCGACGAACGCGGCGTCAATGCCGAGACCGAAACGGCGAAACTGCGCCAGAATTTGAACCTGTACAACGACTGGGGTGTCAACCACGCGTTCTACCAAAACCTGGTGATCGCGGAGAACGACCACGCCATCCTCACCGCCGGCGTGGGCCACCGCTACCCCACCATGACGGTGTACTCGAAGTCGCGCGCCAGCGAGCCGTGGGAGCACACGGAGGAAGAGGTCCGTGCGGTGTCCGACCTGCTGCACGCGGCGCACGCCGCCACCGGCGGACAGGTGGCCACCAACGAGGAATGGCACTACCGCCCCGTGGACCTGGACGTGCCCATGCCGTGGCGCATCAACCTGAAATGGCGCATCTCCACCCTCGCCGGCTTCGAGGGCGGCACGCAGATTTACGTAAATACGCTCTCGCCGTTCGACATGCGCGACCGCGCCACCGCGGCCCTTCGCACATTGCGTAACGACGGCCACGTGGCCGCGTCCTTGCGCATCGCCGAGGAATGCACCCCGGCACCGAACCTCTTGCGATATAACCCAAATTTGGAGAGATGAGTTTGAGTAATATTTCCGAGATTTTGCGCTCCTACTCCGTGGACGAGGTGTGGCAGCGCCGCCTCTACGAGCTGCTGCACGCCAACCCGGAGCTGTCCATGCAGGAAGAGGAGACCTACAGCCGCCTGATGATGGAGCTGTCGCGGTTCGACTGCGAGGTCATCGCCCCCATCGGCAAGTTCGGCATCTGCGCCGTCTTCGAAAACGGCGAGGGGCCGACCGTGATGCACCGCGCGGACTTCGACGGCCTACCGGTGACCGAGCAGACCGGCGCGCCGTACGCATCCCACAAGGTGGCCAAGACCGCCGACGGGCAGACCGTGGGCACCATGCACGCCTGCGGGCACGACATCCACACCACCGCGCTGCTGAGCATGTGCGACTTTTTGGACAACACCCGCGAGCACTGGTCCGGCACTTTTATCGCCTTATTCCAGCCCGGCGAGGAGATCGGCGCCGGCGCCCAGGACATGGCCGACGGCGGCCTGACCGAGAAGGTGCCCGCTCCGGATGTGGTCTTCGGCCAGCACGTCATGCCCGGCCGCGCCGGCAAGGTGATGTCTAAGCCGGGCCCACAGTTCGCCGCCTGCGACTCCATCCGCATCAAGATCCCGGGCCGCGCCGCCCACGGCTCCATGCCGCACAACGCCATCGACCCCACCTACACCGCAGCGATGATCATTGCCCGCCTGCAGGCCATCGTCGGCCGCGAGGTGGACCCGGCGGACTTCGCCGTGGTCACCGTGGCAAGCATGCACGCCGGCACCACCAACAACATCATCCCGGGCGAGGCCGAGCTGGTGCTCAACTGCCGCTTCTACTCCGACCGGGTCAAGGCGAAGGTCTACTCCGCTATCAAGCGCGTGGTCCACGCCGAGGTGCTGGCCTCCGGCTCGCTGGACCAGGCCATGATCTCTTTCTTCGCCCACGGCGAGCTGCTGGACAACGACGAGGAAGTCTTCACCCGCGTGCGCGAGCAGTTCGACGGCGTCTTCGGCGACGCCTCTGTCACCGCCGACCCGAAGACCGTCTCCGAGGACTTCCCCGTCATCGGCCAGGCCTACGGCGCGCCGTATTTCTTCTGGCTTGTCGGCTGCACACCCCACGACGTGTGGGACAAGGCCGTGGAGGAAGACCGCGTCGGCGAGGACGTGCCAGTCAACCACATGTCCACCTTCCTGCCGGAGTACGAGCCCACCATCGACGCTTCCACCCGCGCAGGCCTGACCGCCGCGCTGACGTACCTGGCCAAGTAACGCGGCCGCGCGCGGATCGTCTAGCAGCCCAGCGAAGCCCGCTAGACGATCCACAATATGCGCCCACATTTCCCCTGGTCGATTGTCTCGACATTCGGAAAAAATCTGTTAATCGTCTAGCAGCCGGCACGACGTGCTAGACGATCTGCGCGCCAGAGCAAAGACGCCGCGATCCGGTCACCTGCACGCACCCCGGCGCGCCGGTACGCTCGGGTCACATGACTGCATCTCAGCCAGCATTCGAGCAGACCGTCGAGGGCCACGTCCGCGCTTTCTCCGGTCGCGCGCCTCAAGATTCCACGGTGAAGAAGTTCTGGACGGGCCTGTCCGCCGCCACTGTCGAGCAGATCGCCGACAACTGGGCGAAAACCCGCAACACGTACAAGGCCAGCCGCCGTGCGGCGTACTTCTCGGCGGAATTCCTGGAAGGTCGGGCGTTGCTGAATAACCTGACCAACCTTGGGCTCGTCGATAAGGCGAAGGCTATCGCCGAGGAGAATGGCTTCGAGCTTTCGGACGTGCTGGAGGCCGAGCACGACGCCGCGCTCGGCAACGGCGGCTTGGGGCGCCTGGCCGCCTGCTTCCTCGATTCCGCCGCCGAGCAGGACTTCCCGCTGACCGGCTACGGCCTGCTGTACCGCTACGGCCTGTTCCGCCAGGAGTTCGAGGACGGCTTCCAGCGCGAGCACCCCGACGCGTGGAAGGAATCGTTCTACCCCTTCATCATCCGCCGCGGCTCTGAGCAGCGCATTGTGAAATTCGACGACATGCACGTGCGCGCCATCCCCTACGACATGCCGATCACCGGCTACGGCACGGACAACGTGGGCACCCTTCGCCTGTGGGACGCCTCCCCAATCGCCGAGTTCGACTACGACGCGTTCAACTCCCAGCGCTTCGCGGACGCGATCCTGGAGCGCGAGGCCGTCCACGACATCACGCGCGTGCTCTACCCCAACGACTCCACCTACGCCGGCAAGCTGCTTCGCGTGCGCCAGCAGTACTTCTTCTGCTCCGCATCGCTGCAGGAGCTTATAGACGACTACCGCACCGCCCACGGCGACGACCTGCGCGACTTCCACAAGTACAACTCCATCCAGCTCAACGACACCCACCCGGTGCTGGGCATCCCGGAGCTGATGCGCCTGCTCATGGACGAGCACGGCCTCGGCTGGGACGAGGCCTGGGACGTGACCACCCACACGTTCGCCTACACCAACCACACGGTGCTGCAGGAGGCGCTGGAGACGTGGGAGGAATCCATCTTCAAGCAGCTGTTCTGGCGCATCTGGGAGATCGTGGAAGAGATCGACCGCCGCTACCGCCTGGACATGGAAGACCGCGGCGTGGACGCGGAGACGGCCCACCACTACTCCCCGGTGCACGACGGGCGCGTGCACATGGCGTGGATCGCCTGCTACGCCTCCTACTCCGTCAACGGTGTGGCGGCGCTGCACACCGAGATCATCAAACGCGACACCCTCGGCTTCTGGCATGGCCTGTACCCGGAGCGCTTCAACAACAAGACCAACGGCGTGACGCCGCGTCGCTGGCTGCGCATGTGTAACCCGCGCCTGTCCGAGCTTTTGGACCGCCTCTCCGGCTCCGACGCGTGGGTTACCGACTTGGACAAGCTCAAGGAACTGCGCCCGCTTGTCGACGAACCAAAGGTGCTGCACGAACTCCGCGACATCAAGTCCGCGAACAAGCGCGACTTCGCCGAGTGGATCGCCGCGCGCCAGGGCGTGGAGATCGACCCGGACTCCATCTACGACACCCAGATCAAGCGCCTGCACGAGTACAAGCGCCAGCTGATGAACGCGCTGTATATCCTGGATCTGTACTTCCGCATCACGGTCGACGGCGAGCGCGACGTGCCGAAGCGCACCTTCATCTTCGGTGCGAAGGCAGCCCCGGGCTACGTCACCGCCAAGGGCATCATCAAGCTCATCAACACCATCGCTGAGCTGGTGAACAACGACCCGGAGGCCTCGAAGTACATCCACGTGGTGTTCGTGGAGAACTACAACGTCTCCCCCGCCGAGCAGATCATCCCGGCCACCGATGTCTCCGAGCAGATCTCCACCGCCGGCAAGGAGGCCTCGGGCACCTCGAACATGAAGTTCATGATGAACGGCGCGCTCACGCTCGGCACCATGGACGGCGCGAACGTGGAGATCGTCGACGCGGTCGGCGAGGACAACGCCTACATCTTCGGCGCCCGCGAGGAGGAGCTGCCGGAGCTGAAGCTGCACTACAACCCGCGCCAGGTGGCCGAGCAGACCCCGGGGCTCATGCGCGCCCTCGACGCGCTCGTCGACGGCACCTTGGACGACCGCGGCACCGGCGCCTTCCACGACATCCGCGCCTCGCTGCTGGAAGACAACGGCTACGGCGAGCAGGACGTCTACTACGTGCTCGGCGATTTCGCCGCCTACCGCGAGGCCCGCGACCGCATGGCCGCCGACTACTACGCCGACCCGGACGAGTGGGCCCGCAAGTGCTGGATCAACATCTGCGAGTCCGGCCGCTTCTCCTCCGACCGCACGATCCGCGACTACGCCGAGGACGTGTGGAAGATCGAGCCCACCCCGATCAACTAGCTAGCCGCGCACCATGCGCTTCAAGGTGACGCCGTCGCCCGCGTGGTACGTTTCCTCGCCGTCGAAGGCGAAGCCCTGCTTGGTGTAGAAGGCCTGGGCGCGCTCGTTGAAGTCCGCCACCCACAAGAACGCGGGCTCGCCTGGGCGCACGACCGCGTCCAGGAGTTGCTCGGATATGCCGTTTCCGGCCGCCTCCTCGAGCAGGTAGAGGTTGCACAGCTCAGTGCGCTCGCCGGGCACGCCGTAGGCCATGCCCACAGCCTCGCCGTCCACCTCCGCAAGGAAGACGCGGCCGTCGGGGGCGTCGAAGTACTCGGCCCACTTGAGCTCCAGGGGTTCGAAGTTGTCCAGCACCTCGTCGGCGATGCGTCCGCGGAACGCTTGTGCGCGGGAGCGGTTGTGCACGGCGGCGACAGTGGCGGCGTCTTCGGCGCGAGCTGGCCGGATTGTGGCGTCCATGCAGTTAAACGCTATACGATCTCGGCACAATGATTCTGCTCGTCGACAATTACGACTCATATACATTCAACCTCGCCCACCTCATCGCCGAGGCCGCCGGCCGCGAGCCCCTCGTAGTCCCCGCGGGCGAGGCCGCCGGCCTTCCGGAGCGGGTGCGCGCCGGCGAGTTCAGCCACGTTGTCATCTCTCCGGGCCCCGGCACCCCGGAGCGCGAGGAGGACTTCGGCGCGTCCCGGCGCGTGATCAAAGCCGCGGCCGAGGCGGACATCCCGCTGCTCGGCGTATGCCTCGGCCACCAGGGTTTGGCCATGCTCGCCGGTGCCAGCGTCACCCGCGCTCCGGAGCCGCGCCACGGGTTCGTCTCCACCGTCACCCATTCCGGCGAAGGCATCTTTGCCGGCGTCCCGCAGGATTTTGAGGTGGTGCGCTACCACTCGCTTCACGTTGACGAGGTCCCCGGCATCACCGTCCACGCCCGCAGCGAGGACGGCGTCATCCAGGCGCTCAAGGTCGACGGGCTCGACCACTGGGGTGTGCAATTCCACCCCGAGTCGGTGCTCACCCAGCACGGCGCGGCGATCATGCGCATCTTCCTCGGCGGCTGGCGGCTAATCCACCGCGAGGTGCCCGGCGCGCTCGACTGCCAGCGGGTGTTCAACGCCATCAAGTGCGACGGCAACGACGCGTTCTTCCTCGACTCCGCCGATGCGCGCGGGCGTTTCTCCATTCTCGGCGACACCGCAGGAACGCTGTCGCGCTCCATGAGCTATTCGCTTGACGACGACAACGTGCTCGACACCCTCGACACCGAACTGTCCACCCCAGTTGTCGACGCGCCCGACCTGCCGTTTACCGGCGGGTGGATCGGGTACTTGGGCTACGAGTGCGCGCAGCTAACCATGCCGATCACGCTGCGCCACCGCTCGCCCTTCCCGGACGCGTACTTTGTGCGCCCGCAGTCGTTCATCGTCTACGACCACGATGCCGAAACCGCGCACCTGTGCGCCCTGGCCGGCGACGGCGCCGACGGCTTGCTTGACCGGCTGGAGCAGGCGCTTCAGGGTGCGGAGGGGGCCGGAGGGACGTCGATAGGCGAAGGCTCCTGGAGCAACCCGGACTACCTCGCCAGCATCGAGGAGGCGCAGGAGTTGCTGCGCGCGGGCGAGAGTTACGAGGTGTGTCTGACCGACACCTACACCACGCGCGCGTCCGGCGATATCTATGCTGCGCTGCGCGAACACAACCCTGCGCCGTACGCGGCGCACCTGCTTTTCGACGGCGTCGAGGTCGCCAGCGCCTCACCCGAGCGCTTCCTCACCGTGCGCGGCCGCGACGTGGAGGCGAAGCCGATCAAGGGCACCATCGCCGCCGATGAGGACCCCGCGCTGCTGAGCGATGCGAAAACCCGCGCCGAGAACCTCATGATCGTGGACCTGCTGCGCAACGACCTCTCCCGCGTCTGCGAGCCCGGCACCGTGCGCGTGCCCGGGTTGATGCAGGTGGAAAGCTACGCCACCGTCCACCAGCTGGTCTCCACCATCACTGGCCGCCTGCGCGAGGGCCGCACCGCCGTCGACGCCGTGCGCGCGACGTTCCCGCCCGGCTCCATGACCGGCGCTCCGAAGCTGCGCACCTGCGAAATCATCGACCGGCTGGAGACTTCCCCGCGCGGCGTCTATTCCGGCGCGCTGGGCTACTTCGGCTTCGACGGCCAGGCCGATCTCTCCGTGGTGATCCGCACCGCCGTGCGCGCAGGTGACACCGTGACCGTGGGCGCGGGCGGCGCGATCGTGCTGGACTCCGACCCCGAGTCCGAGCTCGCCGAGCGCAACCTCAAGGCCCAGTCCGTGCTGGGGGCGTGGGATGCGTAAGTACGCCTGGCACGGCTCGTTCGTCCCGCGCGATTTCCCCGACGGGCCCCTCGACGTCGCCGACTCCTGGCGCCACTCATCCGGCCGCACCAACGGCCTCAACCTGCACCTCGAGCGGTTTTCGCGCGCTGCTGGCCCGCTGCCTGCCGGGTTCGTCGAGAAGCTCATGCCACTGCTGCCCGAGGGCGAACTGTTCCCCCGCATCGCCCTCTCTCAAGGGCTTTTGCTTCTCGACGTCCGCTCCGCCCCTCCCCCGCGCCCCACCACATCACTGACATATGCGCAGGCCCCCGACCCGCGAACCCAGCCCGAGGTGAAGGGCCCCGACTTCGCAGCGTTCCGCGCGTACCGTTCGCGGTACCAGGTGGCGGGGACGGACGACACGGTGATCGCTGATCAGCATGGCTCCATGCTGGAGACCACCACCGGCGCGCTGGTGATGTGGGACGGCGACACCCTGTGCGTCCCCGACGGGGTGTGGCTGCCGAGCGTGACTTTGCACCAGGTTGTTGCGCGGGCGGCTCAGCTCGGCGTGCGCGTTGAGCGGCGCCGGCTGCACCCCGACGCCGCTGCTGAGCACCCGCTGTGGTTCCTTAACTCCCTGCACGGCATCAGCCCGGTCAGCGAGTTGCACGTCGGCGACGCCGTGATCACTCCGCCGGTGCACCCCTCTTTCGACGAGTGGCGCGACTGGTGGTGGGGCGGGTTCTGCCGGGAGCTTAAACACACCACAGGAAACTGACAACTCGTTATCAGTCACGCACGCGTGATTTATGTACTTTAGGTCACATGACCAACCCGCAGACTCCACAAGACATTGTGCACTACCGCCTAGCCCCGCTGTTGGGCGAGGACTATTCAGTGTTTCACGAGCTCATCTCGGACGAGCTGCACATCGACGTCTATTGCTGGGCCCCCACCGAGCAGCGTCAATTCTGGACGCTGTGCACCTCGGGCATGAACGACTACCGGATGCAGATGCCACCCGGGAAGGAAGAATTCAACCGCACGGAGCTTGTGATGACGCTTCCGGACGATTGGCCACTTGCGGAGATAGGCTCGCAAAACGGCCCCGAAGGCGACGCGATCAGCTGGCCAATAACCCTGCTCAAGTCCACCGCACGCCTGCCCAAAGACATGGATACGTGGCTGTCCTACGGAACCTCGGGCCAGGCAGGGCTCGACCCGAGCGAGACCTATCCGGGCAGCGACTTCTCCGGCTTCATCATCGGCAGCGCATTCACGGTTGACGCCGACGGAGATTTTCTGCGCACGCCTGTAGGCGACGAAGCCGTCCACTTCTTCGGCGTCTACCCCATCTACGCCGACGAACTGCAAGCATGCCTCGCCGGTGACGACATTTTAGGCAGGCTCTACGAACTTGGCGTTGCCGAAGGCGCCTACCCCGGCCGCCCATCCGCGGTTTAGCCCAGGCAGGCAAGCAAAAACCTAGGAGAGAACGGTGCTTTGCCACAAAATCGAGCACAAGATCGGCACGGCGGTCTTTGTATTCGACCCATCGATCTCAATTTTGAGCATGGAAAAAGCCCAGCATTTCGACACAATCGACGGCCAGCATTTCGATGTGCTGGAAGGCTGTTTCAACTCGGACGGCTCCCCTTACCCGCGTTTCGGCCTCACCGAATCCATCGGCATGCTTATCGCTCCGACCGATGCAGCCATCGCGATCCGACGTACCCTCAACCAGCAGGGTGCTCGAGTTGCCGAATGCACGTTCACTAGCCAGTACGGCGACTACATCGGCTTCCGCGCGTTCAACCTCCACGAAGACACACCGCAGGCACCAGTGTTCAGAATCCGGACCTCACCCGACAACCCCGACCTGTGGATGGACCAGTACTACACCTCCGAGCTTGTTAGCTGGCTCAAAGCCAACTTCGACACCCGCGGAATCCAAACCCGCACAGTCGACCAAGACCCCCACTACTACCAACCCAAGAAGAAATAGGAGCTCGACCCATGACGCCACAGATTCCGGACCCCATCACCCTGGACCAGTACCTCGCCGACACCGAGCCTGCCCCGATTCCCGACCTGACATGGGAGGAAGCCAAGGCGATCCTGTCCGAGTCTAACGACGCAGAAACGCACGTTGCCGTCATCGCGCCACTCACTCGCAATCACAGCACCTCCCGCAGCATCCCCGGCAAGGAAACCCTAGACGCGCTCGCCGACTCTCCCGTCGCTCTCTGGGCAGTGATGATGCTCAAGGCCTACGACGCAGCGCAGTATCCTCCGCTGGATCTGTACCGGTTCGTTGAGGGGGCGGAAGCGCCGTCGGAAAGCGACAATCTCCTCGCCATGCACCACTGGGCCACCGCAGTGCTGCACCACGAAGCACCACTCGAAGATCCAGATAAGGCGCTCGCAGCTTGTCGCGCTTTTCTCGAGCTCAGCGACGGGCACAATTGGGTGCGACCCGACATCGAGATTGCCGGCATCGTGCTCGACGCCGCCGTGGAGAACCCGGATGGCCCGATCGGTCCTCTTGGCACGGAGATCATGCAGCAGTGGGAGGAACGCCTCACACGCGCGATCGAGGCGGTCGACCCCGACTACGCGTACACCGAAAACCAACTGCTCAGCATCTGGCAAGAGCGGTAACGGCTGAAGATGATCCGATGACGTACTTCATGCAATTCGCCCCGTCGATGAAGGCGATCCGCCAGTCCGACAACACGCGCCTGCATATGCCGACGCGCAACGGCGACATTGAAGTTCACGTCTACGAAGCGAAACACCGAATCGGCGGGGCCTCACTGGTCGGCGTACCCCGCACCCCTGAAAATCTGGCTGTGCTCGGACTTTCTAGTGGGACCGGCGAGCACTCACCGTGGATCATTCCACCGTTTCCACTGCTCACCGACGCCTTCCGTAAAGGCGGCCCTTTCATCCGCGACGGGAAGGTTGAAACCATCCCTGGGGGATTCGACGCGTCGAAAGTCGCCGTAGGTGCGAGCTTGTACCGGCCGGGCCCTCCCGGATTCGTCCCCAAGGACCTCAACGACGAGATACCTCTTGACGTTAACTCTGTCGACCCTTCCGGTTGGAAACTCTTCGTGTGGGTGAGCGGTTCAGCCATCCGCCCCGCCACCGAAGAGGAACGCGACTATCAGCTTATTCCTTGGACGTTCTATCCACTCGGTTTCTTGGACCTCTGGCTTGAGCAGTACCGCTGCTACCACCTGGGTTTTGACATCCCGACGGATGTAAGCCCGCCAGACGAGGACATCGACCATGGCGCCGAAGAGTCGGAATCGTCGACCGGCCTGAAGATGCGCCGGGTAGAACTCGATGAGTCTGCTGGGGAGCTTGAAGGCCAACACTCGGTCTACCTCCAAGTGGCCGCCGGTTCAGAACTCGATAAAGCAATCGCCGCTAGCGGGCACGAAGCCAACGGCTACTTCCTCGAGGGCGTCGCTCGCTACCTCCAATCGAAGGGCCGGGGTTGATCCCAGCCTCCAGCTCGACCCGGAAGGCGAAGGCATCGGCATCTACGGTGATCCAGCACACATCGACAAGGCCCAGTCTTCTTTCACAGGCATCGCTGAACGACCTGCTGAAATCGCGGAGCTGGTGGAGCGGGCCAAAGCAGCTGGCATCGAAATCGATGACTAGATTCGCAGGGCCTCCGGGGCGGTTGGGGCTCAACGACTATGCAGCTGCATAGTCAACGAAGCCGAACCAACCTCCCCCGAGGCGAACCAGGCATCGCGAAAAACTATGCAGCTGCATAGCGAATCCACCCCACCAGGCTATGCCGCTGCATAGTGGACGGCAGTGTCGGGACTATGCCGTCGCATAGTGGCATCGGTGCACAAGACTATGCCGCTGCATAGTCAACGAAGCCGAACCAATCTTCCCTGAGACGGTCCGGCCATCAAGAAAAACTATGCCGCTGCATAGCGAATCCATCCCACCAGACTATGCAGCTGCATAGTCTGGTGGCAGTGTCGGGACTATGCCGCTGCATAGCGGGACCGGTCAGCAAGACTATGCCGTCGCATAGTGAACCCGACCCAAGAGACTATGCAGCTGCATAGTCAACGGAGCCGAGGCAACCGCCCCTGTGGCTGATCAGCCATCGCAAGACTATGCCGCTGCATAGCGATTCGAGCCCTTGCCCGCTCGGTTTGTACGAATTTACATGCGGCAACACTTATAAGCTTCTGACCTGCGCCGATAAATCTGGACGCCCGTCCCAATTGTCGACTTTTGCAGGTTTCGTTTAGGTGACTACCCCTACGAATCACGCGAACGGCAACCCCGAGACTATGCAGCTGCATAGTCGCCACCGACGACGACCTACGCCGAACGCTCGGCCAGCACCTTTCCGGTTGCAGTATCAGACTTCGCCAGCTCGGCCGGGGTGCCGGTAGCCACCACTTGACCGCCGTCGGCGCCGGCGCCGGGGCCCATCTCGATCACGCGGTCGGCTTGCGCGATGACGGACAGGTCGTGTTCGACCACGATCACGGTTTGGCCAGCGTCGACAAGACTGTTGAGCTCCTTGACCAACAGCGCCACGTCGGCGGGGTGGAGGCCGGTGGTGGGCTCGTCGAGCAGGTACACGGTGTGGCCCCGGCGCGAGTTGCGGGAGCGCTGCAGCTCGGTGGCCAGCTTGATGCGCTGCGCCTCGCCTCCGGAAAGCTCGGGCGCGCCCTGACCCAGGCGCAGGTAGCCCAGCCCCACCGCTTGCAGGGTTTCCACGGCACGCAGGATCTTCGGTTCGTCGGCGAAGACGTCCGCGGCTTCGTCGACGGTGAGCTCCAGCACCTCCGCGATGGTGAGGCCCTCCCAGGCCACCTCGAGGGTTTCGTCGTTGTAGCGCGCGCCGCCGCAGTCCGGGCAGGTGGTGTACGACCCAGGCAGGAACACCAGCTCCACCTCGATCTTGCCGGCGCCGCCGCAGGTCGGGCACTGCCCCTGCTTCACGTTGTAGGAAAAGCGCGACACGGTCCACTTGCGCCGCTTCGCCTCGTCGGTGCCGGCGAACAGTTTGCGCACGCCGTCGAACAGCCCGGTGTAGGTCGCCAGCGTCGAGCGCGGGGTGCGCCCGATGGGCTTCTGGGTGATCTGCACGACTCGGCTCACTGCGTCGAAGCCTTCTTGCCTATCGACGGTCCATCCGGCCTCCCCCGCCCCCGCATCACCCGCAGAGTCGTCCTCTTCCTCCACAACGGTGGACGCGGCGTCGCGGAGCACACCTGCGAGGACGGTGCTGACCAAGGTGGACTTGCCGGAGCCGGACACACCGGCCACCGCGGTGAACTGGCCCATCCCAAACGAGACATCCAACCCGTCGATGGAGCGTGCCGACACGCCGGAAAGGCGCAGTTCGCCGGTGGCGGACCGTGGGGCGTCGTTAGGCGAAAGTGTCCGGTTCGCCAGCGCCTTCGCTGTGGGCGCGTCGCCGGTGTAGTCGCTGGTGGGGCCGGAGTAGACAACCTCACCGCCGCGCTCGCCGGCGAGCGGGCCGACGTCCACGAGCCAGTCGGTTTGGGCGACGAGTTCCATGTCGTGTTCGACCAGCAGGACCGAGTTGCCGGCGTCGATGAAGCGGCGGCAGATGTCCAGCACCGCGCCGCGCTCGGCGGGGTGCAGGCCGGCGGACGGCTCGTCCAGCACGTACGCCACGCCGAACAGGCCCGAGCGCAGCTGGGCGGATAGGCGGATGCGCTGCAGCTCGCCGGCGGACAGGGTTGGCGCGGGGCGGTCCAGGCTCAGGTGCGCCAGGCCCAGGTCGAGCGCGGATTGCAGCGCGGGCAGGATCTGCTTCAGCAGCAGGTCCTCGGCCGAACCCTCGGTCGGCTCCTGCGCTGCCAGCACCTCGTGGACCTGGTCGAGCGGCAGGGCGCCGAGCTCGTCGATAGGCATCCCCGCGTAGGTGACCTTGAGCGCCTCCGGGTTGAGGCGGCGGCCGTGGCAGGTCTCGCACACGCGCGACTCCATGTAGGACAGCACGCGTTTGCGCAGGGTGTCGGACTGGGTCTCGGCGAGCGTGTTGGTCAGATACGACGCCACGGAGCGCCACGTGCCCTTGTAGTTGCGCTGGATTTGGTCCTCGCCGCGAAGTGGCTTGACGGTGACCACGGGGCGCTCCTCGGTGAACAGGATCCACTCGCGGTCTTCCTTGGGCAGGTCCTGCCAGGGCGAATCCAGGTCGTAGCCCAAGGTGGCCAGGATGTCGTGGAAGTTCTTGCCCGCCCACGCGCCGGGCCAGGCCTTAATGGCGCCGTCCTCGATGGACAGCGTCGAGTCCGGCACCATCGATTCCTCGGTCGGCTCGTGCACCACGCCGGTGCCCTGGCACGTCGGGCACATGCCCTCGGGCGTGTTCGGGGAGAACGAGTCGGAGTACAGCCCCATCGGGTTGTCGCCCGCGCGCGAGTACAGCAGGCGGATGCTGTTGGACAGCGCGGAGACGGTGCCCACGGTCGAGCGCGCGCCACCGCCGGAGGTGGACTGCTCCAACGCCACCGTGGGCGGCAGCCCCTCCACCGAGCCGACCTGCGGGTCCACCGCCGAGCCGATCAGGCGGCGGGCAAACGGCGCGACCGATTCGAGGTAGCGGCGCTGGCCCTCGCCGTGGATGGTGCCGAACGCGAGCGAGGACTTGCCCGAGCCGGACACACCGGTCACCGCGACGAGTGTGCCGCGCGGGATGTCCACATCCACGTTGCGGAGGTTGTGCAGGTGGGCGTCGCGAACTTCAATTCCAGGCATGCCCACCAGCCTAACTACTTAGGGGTTGCGCGTGTCCTCGCCGAGTTGGTGGACGTGAATGGTGTTGGTCGTGCCCGCGACACCCGGCGGGGTGCCGGCGACAACGACCATGGTGTCGCCCTCCTTGTACTGCTCCATTGCCAAAAGCTGGCGGTCCACCACCTTGATCATGTCGTCGGTGCTGTGGACCTGCTCGCATAGGAACGTCTCCGCGCCCCACGTCATGGCCAGCTGCGAGCGCACCTGCTGCACCGGCGTGAACACCAGAAGCGGCAGGTCCGGGTGCAGGCGCGCCACGCGGCGTGCGGTGTCGCCGGAGGTGGTGAACGTGACAATCGCGCGCGCGTTGAGGCGGTCGGCAATGTCGTTCGCCGAATAGGACACCACGCCGCGCTTCGTGCGCGGGATGTGGTTCAGCGGCGGCACGCTGCCCATGGTCTCGGCAGAGCGGACGATGCGGCTCATGGTGCGCACCACGTTGTGCGGATCCACGCCCACAGACGTCTCGCCCGAGAGCATGACACCGTCCGCGCCGTCAAGCACCGCGTTGGCCACGTCGGATGCCTCGGCGCGCGTCGGACGCGAGTTCTCAATCATGGAGTCAAGCATTTGCGTAGCGACGATCACCGGCTTGGCATTCTCGCGCGCAATCTGGATCACGCGCTTCTGCACTGCCGGGACCTGCTCGAGCGGAATCTCCACGCCCAGGTCGCCGCGGGCAACCATCACCGCATCGAACGCGAGGATGATGGATTCCAGCGCGTCCACAGCCTCGGGCTTTTCAAGCTTGGCGACGACAGGCACACGCCGGCCGACCTCATCCATGATCTCGTGGACCTGCTCCACATCCGCCGGAGAACGCACGAACGACAGGGCGATAATGTCCACGCCGAGCTCCAGGGCGAAGCGCAGATCAGCCTTGTCCTTCTCGCTCAGCGCCGGCACGGAGATGTCCATGCCCGGAAGCGAGACGCCCTTGTTGTTGGACACCGGGCCGCCCTCGGTGACGCGGCAGACCACGTCGTTGCCGTCAACCTCGGTGCAGACCAGGCCGACCTTGCCGTCGTCCACGAGCAGGCGGTCGCCCGGCTTCGCGTCCTGGGCGAGCTGCTTGTAGGTGGTGGACACGCGGTCGTGCGTGCCTTCGACGTCGTCCACGGTGATGCGGACGGTCTCGCCGGTTTCCCAGTAGGTCTTGCCGTCGCCTTCGAAGCGGCCGAGGCGGATCTTCGGGCCCTGCAAGTCCGCCAGGATGCCCACGGCGTGGCCGGTCTCGTCGGTGGCCTCGCGGACCCAGCGGTAGTTCTGCTCGTGGTCCGGGTAGTCGCCGTGCGAGAAGTTCAAACGCGCCACGTCCATGCCGTCGCGCACGAGTCCCAAAATCGCATCCTTGCTGGCTACAGCCGGGCCGAGGGTGCAGACAATCTTTGTCCTTCTATCCACGTGTACCAACCTCGTTGTCTTCGGTGTTGTCGCTGTTGTCGTCGGTGTCATTCGTGTTCTTCAGCGCCCCACGGTACTCCCGATCCTGGGAGTCTGCCGTGGACGAGCGGTTGTACTCCGGGTCCACCTCCTCCGGGGTCTCCCTGCCCTTTTGCAGCATGAAGAAGATCACCACGGCGACGATGAACAAGATGGCGGACACCCACGTGTTCACGCGCAGGCCGAGGATCAGGTTCGCCTCGTCGCGGCGCATGAACTCGATGAAGAAGCGGCCCAGCGTGTAGCCGGCCACGTACAGCCAGAACACACGGCCGTGGCCGAGGCGGAAGCGGCGGTCCGCCCAGATGAGCACGAAAAACACCGCCACGTTCCAGATCAGCTCGTAGAGGAACGTCGGGTGCACGCTCGCAATCACCTCGCCGGTGGAGCGGCCCGTCAGCGGGGCGTACTGGCCGGCTTCGTTAACGCGGTAGTAGATGTCCAGCGCCCACGGCACATTCGTCTCCGCGCCGTAGAGCTCCTGGTTGAAGTAGTTGCCCAACCGGCCGATGCCCTGGGCGAGGATCACCGACGGCGCGATCGCGTCCGCAAGCGGTGCAATCGGCAGCCCCTTGTGCCGCATCATCACCCACACCGCCAAAGCGCCGAGCGCAACTGCGCCGATGATGCCAAGTCCGCCGGCGGTGATGTTGAAGGCCTGCCAGGGGTTTTTGCCTTCGCCGAAGTACTTCTGGTGGTCCGTGATCACGTGGTAGAGGCGCCCGCCGATGATGCCGGCCGGGATGACCACAATCGCCGCGTCCCACACCGTCTCCGGGTCGCCGCCGCGCGCCTTATAGCGGCGCAGCGAGACCGCCATCGCGACGATGATGCCGGTGATGATGCACAGCGCGTAGGCGCGGATGGGAATGGGACCGAGGTACCACACGCCCTGCGGCGGCGATGGGATGTTAGCCAAGTTCAGCGTTTGCACGCCAAACAGTGTGCCATTTAGCGTCGCGACGGGCACGCGGGGTGCTGGCCTGCGGTGGCCAGCGAGCGCGTCGCCGAGAGCACATCGCCCGCGGCCATGACGGCCTCCGCCGCGAGCACCGCGTCCGCGCCGCAGGAGGCTGCGTTGATCAGATCGCGCGGGGTGGCCACGCCGCCGAGGCTGATCTTGATCACCTCGCTGGGCAGACCGGGCGCTATCTCGGCGAATGCGTTGCGGTTCAAATTGTTGGTGTCGAAAGTCCAGGAGTTCACCGCCACAACGGACACGCCCGCGCGCAGCGCTCGGTCCGCCTCCTCCGGGGTGCGCACCTCCGCCACTGCGGCCATGCCGAGGGACTCGGCGCGGTCCAGCAGCGCCTCGAAGCGGGCCTGGTCCAGGATGCCCACCTGCAGCGGGATGGCGTCGGCGCCGTAGCAGCGGGCCTCGTGAATCTGGTACGGGTCCACGATCACGTCGCGGCACACCATCGGCAGCTCCACCGCTGCCCTGGCCTGGGCCATGTCTGCCAGTGAGCCGTCGAAACGCAACCGCTCCGTCTGGCACGCGATGAGGTGGGCGCCGCCGGCTTCGATGTTTTGCGCCAGCGCCTCAATGCTGGAATGCCCCGCGCCGGTGGGACCGAAGACCGGAGAGTTGCGCTTGATCTCCACGATCACGCTGCAGCCATGACGCAAAAGCGCCGCCCGGGCGTCCCGGGTCGGCGCCATATCGCGCGAGCGCGCTTTGATCTCTTTGAAGGAAACGGCGGCCTCACGCTTGGCAACGTCGCGAAGCACACCAGCGACGACGTCGTCGAGTGCGCTCGGTGCCGGCATGGCTACCTCCCAGTTGCAAGGGGCCTGGCCTTATCACGGATAAGGCTAGCGGGTGGACTTCGAGGATCGGAAATCCGGTCCGCCCCCGCCGCCGCGCGGATCGGTCGGATCGATGTCTGCGCTGATCGCATCCCACAGCACGCGGCCGGACTGGGGGTCCTCCTCCAAGTCCTCGCGCACCTTCTCCCGGCGCACCGTTTCCTTCTCGTACTTGTTCTGCCGCGGCGAATCCTCGCCCGGCCGCGCGACCAGCAGCGCCCCGCCGGCCAGTCCGAGCACCGCCGCCACCAGCGCCAACCCGGGGCCGAACGGTTGCGTCGTGGTAGAGGTGATATCCGCCCACTGCGCAATCGCCGGCGCGGAACTGCCCTGCTGCGCCTCGTCCGCGCCCGCCGTGAGCAGGGCGTGCACACGCTCCGGATCCGCCCCGCCAACCAGCAAACGCACCGCCGGCACCGCCAGGCCCACGGACGCCGCTGCGCAGATGGCGCCGATGATGCGGCGGCCGAGGCGTCGTAAAGCAAATGCCGCGACCATCCCTGCGATCAGCAGCACCGCGATGGCACCGGTCTCCGTGGACCAGTCCGCGCCGTTGACACTTGCCTCGCCGCCGCCGGAGATGTCGTCGACGAATTCCGCGCGCACCCAATCCATCCGCGAGCTGATCCAGGTCAGCGCGCCGGCGACACCAAGTGCGACCGCCCCTTTGCGGGCGGCCTTCTTGTCTGGCTGTGCAGTTTTAGTCATGCGTTAAGCCTCCTTACCCGCATCATTTTGGACCGTTTGTAGCGCCTCCATCACCGCGGCGTGGGCTTTGGCGGTGCCCACCACAGCCCCTACCTTGTCGGGCTCCCACGGCGTGCCGTCGCCGGCGGTGGCCACCGCTCCCGCGCTGCGCGCCAGCAGGATGCCCGCGGAGTTATCCCACACGTGAGGCGAGAAACTCACCGCGGCCTGGTAGATCCCTTGGGCCGCAAACGCGAGGTCGATGCCCACCGAGCCGGAAATCCGCGGGCGCAGGTGCGCCCGGGCCAGCTCGCCGGCCAGGTCCAGACGCTGGCTGGTCGGCATACGTCTGCGGTCGCGGGAGAGCAGGGAGCCGACGCCCACGTGCGGCGCGGACGTGGCAGCACTCACCGGCGGCAGCGCCGCGCCGTTGAGGTGCACCGGCTGGCCGTCAATAGCCGTCAGCCGCATGTCCAGCAGCGGCGCGTCCACCACCGCCACCACCGGCTGCCGCTCCACCAGCAGCGAGACCAGGATCGCGCAGTTGGGGTTGCCGGTGGAATAGTTCGACGTGCCGTCGATGGGGTCCACCACCCAGCAGGCGTGCTCGTCCAGTTCGCCGCCCTGCTCCTCACCGAACACACCGATGCCGGTCGCGCCGGTGAGCTTGTCGCGCAGCAGCTCCTCCACCGCCAGGTCCGCGGCGGTAGCGAAGTCGCCAGAGCCTTTGTGCAGGGCGGGCGCGGCACCGAGTTCGTTGACGAAGATCTCGCGGGCAGCGTCAACCGCCTCCTCCGCGGCCTGCAGGTGACCCATCAGCTCCGTCATACCCGTCATCGTGCTACCCCAGCTGGGCGATCCAGTTTCGCAGCACCCCGGCACCAGTCTCGCCAGAGGCCTCAGGGTGGAAACGAGTCGCCCACAGTGGGCCGTTTTCCACCGCTGCGAGCACCTCGCCCGCCCAGCTCAGCTTGGGGTACGCGATGAACTCGTCCTCTTGCAGCTCGAAGTTGCGGGCGCCGGTGGCAGCGTTGAACTCGAATTCCTGCGCACCGTCGAGCATCAGCGAACCCTGCGCAGGCGTAACCTCCGCGCGTTCAACGGGGGCATCAAGCTTCTCGACGCCTCCCGGCCACTCCCCGAATCCAGCCGCGCCATCCGCGCCGCGCTCGAACAGCGCGTCCATGGTGGCGCCAACCACAAGCACCGGGCGCGAACCGGCGAGGCGCTGCCCCACAACGCGGTCCGCCTGGGCTTTACGCAGAGCCCGCAGCGCCTCGGCGGCATCGCCGGAGGCGACAATGACGAGACCATCCGCGGCGACGGCGCCCGACGGGTCCGAGGTAACCTCCGCGCCCACGCCTTCAGCCCGCAGCGCAGCGCGCAGCGCCGCCACCGCGGGATCCCCGCCCGCAAACGGGTCGAACACCGCAACAGCGGCAGTTTTCGGGCTGGAGGTTGTCTCGCTCATAGGTGCGTAGTGTAGCCCCCGCGCTGCCTACTGGTGCTTGCGCGGGTAGGGCCGCGGCACCTGCACCGACTTCAGGCGCGCAGACAGGTTGTTCACTTCCACCACGCGGTGGCGGCCCAGCTGGCGGTCCAGCAGCGTAATTGCCAGGCCGATGGTGATCACGGCAGACGCGATGCCGAACACCGGGGCAAACGCCATCTGCGCCACCAACATGCCGTAGAACGTCGAGCCCAAGCCGGTGCCGCCGTCGAAACCGATGTTCCAGATGGCGGAGGCCTCCGAGGTCTTGTGGCGCGGCAGGCGGTAGAACAGCATCGTCAGCGCCTCGTTTTGCACTCCGCCGAAGCCGGCGCCGTAGAACAGCGCGGCGATGAGCATGGTCCACGCGGGCAGCTCCATGGACAGGATCATGGCCATCAGCGCCACACCGACAGCGGCGATGATCTGGCACGGGATAATGACGGTGCCCGGGTAGCCGCGGCGGTCCATGATGCGGCCGGCGACGTAGCGCGAGACCATCGCGGCGAAGTTGAGGACGGAAAGCATCACGCCCGCCAGCGCAGCGCCCGACACCGGGTCGAGCGCGCGCATGGACACCGGCAGGAAGTTCGTGATCGCGCCGTATGCGGTGGTGACAAACATCAGGGCGAGCGCCGGCACGAGCGCGAGGTGCCACATGGGCACGCGCACGCTTTGCTGCGTTTCAGCGTCCGGGTCCGCCGGTGGGATGGGCGGGATAGCCAGGCAGGCCACCAGCGAAACCGCGCCGATGGAGGCGGCGATCACGTACACCGCGTCGTAGCCGATTTTGTCCACCAACGCCAGACCGGACGGCAGCGCCACCATCTGCGCCAGGCCCACGACCATGCCGAAGATGCCGGTGGCGCTGCCCAGCAGGCGCAGCGGGACAAGCTCGGCGATGATGGCGGCTTCCGCCACGGACAGCGCACCGAAGCCGATGCCGCGGATCGCACTGACGGTCAACAGCGGTACGGCGTCCATGCCGAGCATGTAGCCGAACGCCGGGATGCCCAGCAGCAGCGAGGAGATGGCCAACACCCAGCCGAAGCCGAACGTCTTCAGCGCCTTTGGGGTGAAAATTTGGGTGACCACGGTGGCGAACATGAACACGCCGGTGGAAAGCCCTGCCAGGGAGGCTGGCTGGCCAGCGTCGATCACCGCCGTGGGGACCACGGGCAGCAGCAACGCCCACGCCGCGAAGGCCGAAGCCACCGCAACGAGCACCGGGATCAGGCCCCGGGCGCGCCACACGTTGGTCAGCGATTCAACTTCCCCACGGGTCAGCGGCCGTTTGGACCATGCCATCTCACATCACCTCCATAAGCGCGAGGGCTGCGAAGAGCAGGGCCATGACAGCTAGAAGCGCAAGCACCGCGGTAAATGCACGGGGTGCTCCGCGTTGATAGCTGGACCAGACTCCGCCGACGAGAAGCCCCGCCACAAGGCTGAGCACCACCACCAAAATCGGATTCCCGACAGCGGACACCGCAAAGACCTCCTTCGCAACCAAGTCGATTCGGCCGTCATTGTAGACGCTGCATACGAATCCATGGACGCTGCCTTCACAGTGGGCGTTATGCTCGCTGTATGGGAAAGCACGCTGCACCGGCGAGCCCTCAGCGCCCCGGAGAGGTCACTCTCGAGCGCGTCGCTGCACTGCTGGAGGGCCTCGGCTTCGAACCGCTGGTGCGCCCGGACCGCGTCGTCATCGGCGCGCATGCCTTCACCGTGGCCCTGTGGGTGGATTACTCGCGCCCAATGGCGCTGGTCATCGACACTGCGGAGCGAATCCCCACCGACTTCGAGCATGCGATGGCGCTCGCCCGCTTCATCAACACCTGGAACCACGACCGGGTTGGCCCGTGGGCGAGCTACCGTCTGATGGAGTCTGGGGATCTGTGCGCGCGCATGCGCCGCGGCGTGCACATCAAGCATGGGCTTAGCGACGATCAACTGGCCGCCGAATTGTTAGACACGCTCGAGCACGCTGCCGCGTTTTACCGGCGGCTGCGCGAACGATTCTTGGACGCGGGCCTGGACCAGCCCCTGCCGCCGCAGCTGATGCGCGCCCAGGACACCGACCTGCTGCTGGGCCGGCATCCCTTACTGCGTCACTTGCCGCGCGGCGGGCGGCAGGAGGTGTCCACCGCACCGGAGCTCTACCGCGAAGTGGAGGGGCCCGCAGGTGAGGTCGCGCCGGTTGGCGTGGGCGATCTCACCGATGCGTTGGAGCAGCTGGAATTCCGCTACGGGGTCGGCGAGGACGGCGTGATCGCCACCGGTGTCAACGGCGTGCCGTTCGCGCTGACTATCGAAGGCGAGCCGGGACCGCGCTACGCCCGCGTGACAGGCATGTGGGACACCGGCCGCGACGCCCTCGATGCGTTCTTGCCGCTGTGGCTGGTGTGCAACGACGTCAACGAGCGCACGTGCGCCACGGCCGCTTACCTGCACGAATTCGACGGGACCGCCCACATGCACGCCGAGTCCACCATGCTCGTGGCTGAGGGCGCCGCGCCCGGGCAGGTCAGCGAATTTGTCATCTCTGCGATGGCGGCGTGCCTGGCGGCCATCGACCACGTCAGTCAGCAGACGGCCGGCCAGTCGGTGGTGGATTGGCCCGGCAGGCGCTAGCTAGCGCTCCTGCCTTGTGTAGGCCAAAAGGTTGGCGGTCCAGTACACCAGCACCGCCGCGAACGGGCCCGCTGCCCAGGCGACACCTGGTCGCACGGGCGGCACCATGGTCAACGTGTCGCCGTCCGAAAGCGCATCAGGCGACGGCAGGGGGTGCATAAGTCCCACGAACCAGCCGCCGAAGATGTAGAGCGCCACGGCAGCTACCGCGCTGACGATTCCGGCCCAGATCAGCCAGGCCACAGACCCACGGACTTTCCCGCGCCGCGCGGCAAACAGCGCCACCGCCGCCGCCACAACACCGGCCAGGGTGGTCAGCAGAGCAAACGAGCCGAAGCCTGCGAATTCGGCGTTGACGGGGCTTTCCGCCTGATCCACCCGCAAACCGCCGCCTTCAACCACGCCGATGTATGCGGGCCGCACAAGCGCCCACACCCCGCCGCCGAGGATGCCCAAAACGCAACCGAGCGCCAGGAGCCCAGCTCCGGCGCTCAGTGCGGATCTACGGTTTAGTTGCACAGCTTCCAGCGACCGTCTTCCTTCTGGAAGATCATGGTCGAGGTTTCCTCGCCGTGCTCGCTCCTCGCGGTCAGGCTCGCGGACGCGCGGTCACCGTCGATACGCACATCGTCCAGGCTGACCTCCGTCTCCGGCAGCTCGATGCCCTGGCCCTGCTCCTCGGCGAGGCGGCTGGCCTCCTGGACCTGCTCCAGGCTCATGCCCTGGCGCTCAAGCTCCTCGAGCATCGGCTCGGTGACGGCCTTGCACGAGTTCTCCAGGATGGTCGGGGTCCAGTCTGCAAACGATCCCGGGTTGAGCACGGCGCGGGCGGTGTCTTCCATCTCCCGGCGGTCGTCCTCGCTGCCTGCCTCACCGTTGGCCAGCGGCTCATTGGTGTTTTCCGGCATGCCGTTTTCAAACGGGTTGGCCAGTGTCGGCGGCTGCTCTTCGTCGCCCTGTGCCTGGTTGGACTTCTGCTTGTCTTCCTTCTTCTTTTCCTTCTCGGAAGTTTTCGAGGTCTTTTCTGCCTTTTCAGACTTCTCGGGCTTTTCAGACTTCTCGGACTTCTCCGCAGAGGCTTCCGTGGAAGAGTTCGCGGCGGACGCCTCAGGCGCCTCGGCGGCGGTGGACAGACCGCCGGAGGTTCCTTCGTCGTCGGACCCGCACGCGGTGAGCGGGAGTACGAGGGCGAGCGCCGCCGTCGTCACTGCCAAGCTCTTCTTCGTTTGCAACTTCACGGTATACCTGTACCTCTCGTTGTCGGACCCGCCCGGAAATTCGGTGCGGGCTGGCACCAGCGACTGTTCTTCGGCATCAGTACATGCAGTCGCGGTGAAGATCCATTCAGAAATAGTACCAACTACTCACTGTTGCACTCGTTGGACATCTATATAAGCATTCTGGAGGGTTTCTGTGAGGTTACGTAAAGCCATTTCGGCCGCCGGCGACCGTTGTGCGTCTATGTTGGAGGAATGCAACTAACCCGTGAGCGCATCACCGAAGCGGCGTTGACCATCCTCGCCGAGTACGGGCTCGCGGACGTGTCCATGCGCCGGGTAGCCACCTCACTTTCAGTCGCGCCCGGAGCGCTGTACTGGCACATCTCCAACAAGCAGGAACTCATCGCCTCCATGGCGGAAGAGATTGTGCAGGTGCTTATCAACGGCCCCCTGCCGGACCCCGCATATTTAAGCCGCGCGCTGCGCGAGGCACTGCTTTCCACCCGCGACGGCGCGGAGGTCGTCGTCGCGGCGGTGAGCCAGCCCGGTTCGCAGGTGCAAAAGGAGTTGGAAACCAGGTTCGCGGCGTCGGTCAGGGCGTGGCTGGGCGAAGCGGCGTCGGAAAGCAATGTGCACATCGCCGCCAGAGGCTTGCTGCGACTGACCTTGGGCGACGCTGCAGTGCAGCAATCCGCCGCGCAGCTGGCGCAGGCCACTGGCGCGCCTGCGGAGTCGGACGGCGTAGGCGAGCACGCCGCGGCAGTGGCCTTCCTGCTCGACGGCCTAAAGCGAAGTGTCTGAGGGGGCACTAAGCTGTGACCCCATGAATGAGACCATCGTCTGGCCCGGTTCTTCCTACCCCCTGGGCTCCACCTTCGACGGCGCAGGCACGAACTTCGCACTGTTCTCCGGCGTCGCGGAGAAAGTGGAGCTCTGCCTTATCGACGACGACGGGGCGGAGACCCGCATCCCGCTGGAGGAAGTGGACAACCACGTCTGGCACGCCTACCTGCCCGGAGTGAGCCCGGGCCAGCGCTACGGCTACCGCGTGCACGGGCCGTGGGACCCGCACAACGGCAAACGCTGCGACCCGAACAAACTGCTGGTGGACCCGTACGCGCGCGCCTTCGACGGTGAATTCGACCAGCACTCCTCACTGTTTTCCTACGACGTGCACGCCGACGAGCCGGGCACCGGCCGCAACGAGGAGGACTCGTTGGGCCACACGATGCTGTCCGTGGTGATCAACCCGTTCTTCGACTGGGGCGATGACCGCGCGCCGAAGATCCCGGAGGGCGAGTCCGTCATCTACGAGTGCCACGTCAAGGGCATGACGCAAACCCACCCCGGCATCCCGGAGGACCTGCGCGGAACCTACGCCGGCATGTCGCACCCGGTGATGGTGGATTACCTCAAGGACCTGGGCGTCACCGCCATCGAGCTGCTGCCGGTGCACCAGTTTTTGCAGGACGACCGCCTGCGGGACTTAGGCCTGCGCAACTACTGGGGCTACAACACGTTCGGCTTTTTCGCCCCGGAGAACAACTACGCCTCCTCCACCGCGCCGGGTGACGCGGTGGCCGAGTTCAAGCAGATGGTGCGCACGTACCACGAGGCGGGCATCGAGGTCATCCTGGACGTGGTGTACAACCACACCGCCGAGGGCAACCATATGGGCCCGACCATCGCCTTCCGCGGCATCGACAACGAGGCGTACTACCGGCTGGTGGACGACGACAAGTTCCACTACATGGACTACACCGGCACCGGAAACTCCTTCAACGTGCGCTACCCGCACTCGCTGCAGCTGATCATGGATTCGCTGCGCTACTGGGTCACGGACATGCACGTAGACGGGTTCCGCTTCGACCTCGCCTCCACCCTGGCCCGCGAGTTTTCCGACGTGGACCGCCTGGCCACCTTCTTCGACCTGGTGCAGCAGGACCCTGTGGTCAGCCAGGTCAAGCTCATCGCCGAACCGTGGGACGTGGGCGAAGGCGGCTACCAGGTGGGCAACTTCCCCGCCCTGTGGAGCGAGTGGAACGGCAAGTACCGCGACACCATGCGCGACTTCTGGCGCGGCGAGGACTCCACCCTCGGCGAGTTTGCCTCGCGTCTGACCGGTTCGTCGGACCTGTACCAGCACAACGGCCGGCGCCCCACCGCATCCATCAACTTCATCACCGCCCACGACGGATTTACCCTCAACGACCTAGTCACCTACAACGACAAGCACAACGAGGCCAACGGCGAGGACAACCGCGACGGCGAGAGCCACAACCGCTCGTGGAACTGCGGCGCGGAGGGTGAGACGGACGACCCGGAGGTGCTGGACCTGCGGGCGCGGCAGCGCCGCAACTTCCTGACTACCCTGCTGCTGTCCCAGGGCACCCCGATGCTCGCCCACGGCGACGAGATCGCGCGCACCCAGGGCGGCAACAACAACGTCTACTGCCAGGACAACGAGATCTCCTGGATGGACTGGTCCAGGCTCGAGGAAGCATCCGACCTGCACGATTTCACCCGGCGGCTGATCGAGCTGCGCCGCGACCACCCGGTGTTCCGCCGCCGCCGCTTTCTCGCCGGCGGCGCGTTGGGCGACGAGGAGCACGGCCGCGAGATCGCGTGGCTGACACCCGAGTGCACACTGATGACGCAGGACGATTGGAATACCCCGTTCGGGCGTGCTCTGATGGTGTTCTTGGACGGCGAAGCTATCGCCGAGCCGGATGCGCGCGGACAGCGCGTGGTGGACGATTCCTTCCTGTTGATGTTCAACGCCCACTACGAAGACATCGACTTCACGGTGCCGGGCGCCGAATTCGGCGACGAGTGGGAGGTAGTCGTAGACACCACCGAGGCGCTCGGCGTACGCGAGGACGCCGAGCCAGTCCAGCCCGGCGCGACTGTGACCGTGGGCCAGCGTTCCACCGTGGTGCTGCGCCGCACCCAACCACCCGCAGGCGAAGGAAATTCGGAGGCCAGCCAGTAATGATCACCGCGCACGGCGCAACGTTGACC
Source organism: Corynebacterium sp. ACRPZ (assembly GCF_022346205.1). Taxonomy (NCBI): domain Bacteria; kingdom Bacillati; phylum Actinomycetota; class Actinomycetes; order Mycobacteriales; family Corynebacteriaceae; genus Corynebacterium; species Corynebacterium sp. ACRPZ. The sequence continues at coordinate 47,464 of NZ_JAKRMR010000013.1, read as the reverse complement.
GTGACCAATGAGGCACTGACCCTCACTCCCACCGCACTCGCGGCCTCGTTGCGCGGCGGTAGCAACTCCCGCGAGGTGGCCATCGCCGACATCGCGGGCACCACCTCCGTCGCGGGCGACGCGTGGACCCGCACGCGTGTGGACATCGACACTGCCGGCGGCACTGTGGCCGTCTGGTTCGCTCCCGGCGACGAGGAGGGCCCCGCCGAGCTCTGCAAGCTTCTCGACGACGCAAAGCACGGCCACGCACCTGCCACCGGCACCGTGGCCGGCGGCGCCGGCATCCCTGGCTTTTCCTTCGTCGGCTTCGACGTAGAGACCGCGAACCGCCGCTGGGGCTCGATTTGCCAGATCGGCCTGGTGAAGATCGTTGACGGCGAGGAGGTGGACCGCGCCTCGTGGCTGTGCAAGCCGCCGGCGTCTCTCGCACAGTTCGAGGAGGGCAACGTGGCCATCCACGGCATCACCGAGCAGGATGTCGCCGACGCGCCGGACGTGTGCGACTGCATTCCGAAGATGGCCGAGTTCGTCGGCGATCTGCCTCTGGTGGCGCACAACGCCCAGTTCGACGCCTCCGCGCTGCGCGACGCCTGCCAGGCCTCCGACGTCGAGGTGCCGCAGATGCTGTTCGCTTGCACGCTCGCCCAGGCGCGCGCCACCAAGCTGGACGTGGCCAACCACCGCCTGCCTACCCTGGCGGAGCACTTCGGCATCACGCTGGACAACCACCACGACGCCTGCGAGGACGCCGCGGCCTGCGCCGGCGTGATGGTGGGCCTGGCGCGCCAGGCCGGCCATACCGGCAGCCTGATGAGCTTCGTGCACGACTCCGGCTTCACGCTCGGCTCCATCGACGCCGCCCGCGTGACCCCGGTGCTGCGCGACCGCTCCGGCGCGGGCCGCGCCATGCAGGCGGAAAAGGCGTCCCAGGGCGGGGTCGCCGCCGCGGTTGCAGCATCCGCGGCGCCCCAGGGCTCGAATCAAGCGGGCCCGGCGAAGCGGGCGCAGCAGAACAAAGGGCCCCAGCGCCCCTGGCAGTCCGTGGCCACCCCAGACACCGTGCCGGAGCCGAACACGGACGCAGATCCGAACGCGCCGCTGTACGGCGAAAATGTCACGCTGACCGGCGAGTTTGAGCCGCACGACAAGGGTGAGCTGTGGCAAAAGATCGCCGCACAGGGCGCGCAGGTGGGCAAGAACGTGACGAAGAAGACCACCGTGCTGGTGGTGGGCGAATGGGCCACGGTGACCTCGAAGGAAAAGCGCGCCCGCGAGCTGAAGGACAAAGGCCAGGACATCCAGATCTGGCAGGCCGACCAGCTGCTTGAGGCGCTGGGGTTAAACGAGCAGCCGCCGTTTTAGAAAAACTTTCGGCCTTTCGGGAACCGGGGCGGGTGCGGTTGCGTCTAAGTAGCCATGCAGCTTCTCCAACACGCACCCGTTCCCGCCACGGCGATCACGTTGCGTCTTGCGCACGTGGACGGCGCGGCAACTCGCGCGCGCATCGCCGCCGGTTTTAGCACCTCCACTGCCTTTATTAGCCTCTCGCCTGGCCTGGTGTGCGTATTCGACTCGCCTACCTCCACCGGCCTTACCCACCAGGAGGTCGGCGCCGCGGGTGTGAGCGCCCATCAGCTGTGGAACGCCGCGGCGGAACAGCTGATCTCCCGCGCGCAGCGCGACGACGGCGTGGAGTTCTTAGTACGTTGCCCCAGCGTCGCGCTGGACTGCGACGAGCTGCCGCGAGGCTTCGAGGTGGACGGACACGACTCCCCCGCCGCCTGGTGGCTTTCCCACCCACGCCCCTTTACCCTGCTGCACCGCCACTTCGAGGCCGTGCTGCGGCCGGAGACCGGGCTGGTCTACGCCACCCGCGACTGGCGCGAGCTATTCGTTTTCGACGCGGACGCCGACGAGGTGGCGCAGCACCTGCCCGGCGCGAATGTGCTGGCCTATTCCGTGGGGTTTCCCCTGCTGCGCCACGCAAAATCCAGCTAGGGTGTGGGGCGTGAAACGCCCCATCACCTCCACGTACCGCCTGCAGCTGCGCGGCCCGCATGCGGACCCTCACGGCCGCGAGTTCGGCTTCGCCCAGGCCGCCGCGCTTGTGCCCTACCTGTCCGACCTCGGGGTCTCGCACCTGTATCTCTCCCCGATCTTCGCGGCCGCGCCGGAGTCCAACCACAACTACGACGTGATCGACCCGACCGTGGTCAACCCGGAGCTCGGCGGCATTGACGGGCTGCGCCGGCTCGCCCGGGTGGCGCACGACGCCGGGTTGGGGCTGGTGGTGGATATCGTGCCCAACCACCTCGGCGTGGAGGTGCCGCGGCGCAACCGGTGGTGGTGGGACGTGCTCAAGCACGGGCAGGGTTCGGACTACGCGCACTTCTTCGACATCGACTGGGCCGAGGACAACGGCGCAGGCGGCAAAATCGCGCTGCCGGTCCTCGGCGCACCCGGCGACGCGGACGCGCTGAAACTCGAGCACCTCGACGACGAGGACGTGCTCACCTACTACGACCACGTCTTCCCGCTCGCCCCCGGCAGCTACGCGGGACTCGACGACGACCCGGCCGCCGTGCACGAGCGCCAGCACTACCGGCTGATGTACTGGTGCGACGGCATCATCACCTACCGCCGTTTCTTCTCCATCAACGGCCTCGCCGGCGTGCGCCAAGAGGACGAGGATGTCTTCAACGCCACCCACTCCTGCCTGCGGGAACTTGTGGGCGAGGGGCTTATCGACGGCGTCCGCGTAGACCACCCCGACGGCCTGGCCGACCCGTTCGGCTACCTCACCCGGCTGCGCGAGCTCATCGGACCGGACACCTGGCTGATCGTGGAGAAGATCCTCGCGGCGGACGAGCCGCTGGACCCGCACTTGGACATCCACGGCACCACCGGCTACGACGCGCTGCGCGAGTTCGACGGCGTCTTCGTCGACGCGAACGCCGCGGGCACACTCGGCGAGCTGGCGCGTGAGTACTCTGGCTCCACCTGGGATGCCGACGCGGTGGAGGCTGCCGAGTGGGAGCTCAAAGCCCGCATCGCAAACGAGGAACTCGCCCCGGAGGTGCGCAGGCTTGCCCGCGCCGTGCGCCGCGACAGCCAAACTTTTAGCGACGTCACCGACGCCGAACTGACTGAGGTGCTGGTGGCGCTTGTGTCTCGCATGCCGGTCTACCGCGCCGATTACCGCTGCCTGTCGCGGGTGACGCCAACGCTGATCGCGCAGCTGGCCGAGCTCGGGCACAACCCGGCCGCGCTCGACCTGACCGCCGCCGCGCTCGCCGCGTCCGGCGAGGCGGCCCACCGTTTCGCCCAGGTCTGCGGCGCGGTTATGGCCAAGGGCGTGGAAGACACCCTGTTCTACCGCGCGTGCCGCCTGGTGGCGCTGCAGGAAGTCGGCGGCGCGCCGGGCCGGACCGGGGTGAGCCAGGCCGAGTTCCACCTGCTCCAGGCAGAACGCGCCGCGCTGTGGCCCCGCACCATGACCGCGCTGACCACCCACGACACGAAGCGCAGCGAGGACACCCGCGCCCGCATGCTGGAGATCGCGGAGCTTCCCGACGAGTTCGCCCGCCTGATCCGCGACGTGTTCGCGCTGACCCCGCCGCCGGATGAGGCCACCGGATACTTCCTCATCCAGAACATCCTCGGCGCCTGGCCCCGCGACGGCCACGCCACCGAGGAGTTCACCCGGCGCCTGCAGGACTACGCCGTCAAGGCCGCACGAGAGGCGGACCGGTTGACCAGCTGGCACGACAACGACCACGAGTTCGAGGCCCGGCTGACCGATTGGATCGCCCGCCTCACCGACGGCCCCGCAACGCAGCTTCTCGCAGACTTCGCCCGCGACCTCGACCGCGGCGGCGTTGCCGTCTCCCTCGGGCGCAAACTGCTGCAGCTGGTCGGCCCGGGCATCCCGGACACCTACCAGGGCACCGAGTTTTTGGACTTCTCGCTGGTGGACCCGGACAACCGCCGCTTTGTCGACTATCAGGCGCGTTGTGCTGGTGAGGGGGCACCGGAGGACGTCGATAAGCAACGCATTGTGCGCGCCACCCTCACCTTGCGCCGCGAACGCCCGCAGCTCTTCCTCGACGGCGGTTACCGCGCGATCTGCGCCGCCGGCCCCGCGCGCGAGCACGTTGTGAGCATGGCGCGCACACTTGACGACGAACCACAGGTCATCGCCGTAGCAACCCGCGCCCCGCTCAGCTTGGAGCGCGCCGGAGGCTGGCGCGGCACCACCCTCACCCTTCCCGAAGGCACCTGGACCGACCGGCTCACCGGGCAGAAGTATTCCGGCACTGTGGAAATGTCGCAGCTGTGCGCCGGACTACCTGCGGTGCTGTTGTCCATGTAAGCTATCCCGCCGTTATGAGCACTGCAAAGCATCCCGCAAAGCCTGAGAAGCCGAGGAACAAGGCGATGGACGACACCATCGCCCGGCTCGGGTCGACCTACTTTGCCTGGATGCGCGAACACGACGACATCGCGACGGCGTTTCGGCACGCGCTGCACGAACTCATGCGCGACGCCGGCGTCAACTTCGACCGCGTGGACGCGCGCGTGAAGTCCTGGACCTCTTTGAAGGAAAAGGCGCGCAAGACGCGCGACGACGGCGAGATGGTCTACCCCGACCCGTGGCACGACATCAAAGACATCATCGGCGCGCGCATCACGGTGCTGCACTCCACTGAGATCCCGGCCGTGCAGCGTCTCCTCGCGGACCAGTTCGAAGTGCTGCGCAGCGTGGACAAGGCCGAAGAAACGCGCGTGGCCGGCGGCTTCGGCTACGGCTCGCACCACATGATCGTGCGGGTGCAGGAGCAGTCCGAGGGGCTGGAAGAGTACGTCGGCCAGGTTTTTGAGGTGCAGATCCGCACCGTGCTGCAGCACGCCTGGGCCGAGTTCGAGCACGATATCCGGTACAAGCGCGCCACCGAGAACCTGGACCCGCAGGTGGACCGGGCTTTCACCCTGGCGGCCGGCCTGATAGAGCTGGCAGACCAGCAGTTCGACCAGATCGCGTCGCTGGCGAACCCGGAGGATCCGGCAGACAAGGTCAACACCGAGGTGGACGCGGAGATCTCCCCGGAGACTCTCCCGGGCATCCTCACCGTGCTGCTGGGCAACCAGTTCCCGCTGTCGCGCGCAGGCGACTACCGCTTCTGCACGGAGCTTTTGCGGGCCCACGGCATGGAGCACGTCTCCGACGTTGCGGAGCTGACCAACCCGGCGGACATCGAGGCGATCTCGAACTCGCTGTCCTACCCCTTCGTGCCGGGCCAGGTGCGCATCGTGGACGATTTGCTGCTCAACCGCTTCGGCACCGAACACATCGAGCGCACCTGGGACGCCGGCAACCGTCCGCAGGTACGGCGCAAGCGGCTGACCAACCGTTTGCGGCTTTTGCGCGGCGAGTAGTTCAGTTGCGCCGACCCATTAGCCGGTCGATCTCGCGGCGCTGCTTCTTCGTCGGCCTGCCTGTGCCGCGGTCGCGCACCGGCGGGGCTGCGAACAGCTCGCGCGGCGGGGGCGGTGGCGAGTGGTCGATGTAGCACGACCGGGCAACCGGCGCGCCGACGCGCTTGCTCACGGTCGCCGCCACCTCAAAGATGTATTCGCGGTGGTCCTTCCACACGCGCACCGTCTCGCCGGGGACGACCTGCTGGGCGGGCTTGACGGCCTTGCCGTCGATTTTCACGTGCCCGGCGCGCACCGCGTCCGCGGCTTGGCTGCGGGTTTTGAAGATGCGCACGGCCCACAGCCAGGCGTCGATGCGCACCGCCGCCATGGTTGGCTGGGTCAAGCTAGTACTGGTCCTTGTGGTTGACGATTCGCTGGACCTTGTTCCAGTTGGTGAACCCGCCTGCGACAGCAACGACAAGGCCGAGGAACAAGAAGGTCCAAGAACTGAAAATCAGGCCGAAAGCGATGCCTCCGGCAACGCCGCCGCCGGCCCACAGGACGGCGTTGCGGGAGTACTGGCGCACGGCGGCCTTGCGCTGTGCGATCGGGTCATTGGGGCGCGGCTGCATGGTCATGGCGTCTAAGTGTAGCGCCTTACGCGCCGCGTTCGACCCAGCGGTAGCCGGCCTCTTTCATCTCGGCGCCGCCGTGAGTGGCGGCGGCCAAAAGTGTGTCCACACGATCGCGCTCCCCCGGCGTGAACGCCAGCGTGTAGGTGGCGGCGCGCCCGTACTCCACATCCACGACGTCGATGCCTGCGGTGCGCAGCTCCGACTCGATGCGCCCAGCTTCGGCGTGCGGGAAGTCCACGGTGCCCAGCTCACGTACCTCGCGGGTGACGCGGGTGACGTGCTCCAGTGTGTCGGCCACGGACTCGGTGTATGCGCTGACCAGCCCGCCGGTGCCGAGCTTGATGCCGCCGAAGTAGCGGATCGCAACCGCCACCACGTCCTGCATGCCGGAGCCTTTAAGCACCTCCAACATGGGTTTGCCGGCTGTGCCGGAGGGCTCGCCGTCGTCGGATGAGCGCTCGAGGGGCTGCGCTGCGTCCTGGTGCACGATGAACGCGGAGCAGTGGTGGCGCGCGTCCGGGTACTCTTCGCGGGCGGTGTTGATGACCTCGCGCGCCTCTTGCTCTGTGGTTGCGCGGGCGATCCAGCCGATGAACCGGGAGCGTTTGACTTCGAACTCGTGGGTAACCAGCTCATCTGCGGGGCGTACGTACGACTGCTCCATCGGCTTAACCCGCCACGATGTAGTCGTACTCCGGTGTGCCCGGCTCTAGGCGGCGGCAGTCGATCGCCGACTCATCCATCCGCCCCAGCAGCGGGGCGAGGTCTTCGGCGCGGGCGAGCTCGATGCCCACGAGTGCGGCGCCGGTTTCGCGGTTGTTCTTTTTCAGGTACTCGAACAGGACGACGTCGTCTTCCTCGCCGAGGATGTCGTTGAGGAAGTGGCGCAGCTGGCCTGCCTCCTGCGGGAAGTTGACCAAAAAGTAGTGGCGCAGGCCGCGGTGCACCAGGGAGCGCTCCATCACCTCGGCGTAGCGCAGCACGTCGTTGTTGCCGCCGGAGATGATGCACACCACGGTCGAACCGGGCGCCAGTTCCGCCAGTTCCAGGCCCGCCACGGACAGCGCGCCGGCGGGCTCGGCGATGATGCCTTCGTTTTGGTACAGCCCGAGCATCTCGGTGCACACCGCGCCTTCGTCCGCGGCGTAGAGCTCGGTGGTGTCGCGGTGGGCGTTGAAAATCTGCCACGGGATGTCGCCGATGCGCTTTACCGCCGCGCCGTCCACGAACGGGTCGATTGCTTCCAGGGTGACGGGTTCGCCCGCATCGCGCGCCGCGCCTAGCGACGCCGCACCTTTCGGCTCCACCCCAACCACCTTCGTCGCCGGGGACATGTCAGCCAGGTAGGACAGCACGCCGGAGATAAGCCCGCCGCCGCCCACCGGCACCAGCACGGTGTCCAGCTCTTTGCCCAGGCTGGCCAGCTGCGCCACGATCTCGGCGGCGACGGTGCCCTGGCCGACCACAGTGTCGCGGGAGTCGAACGGCTCGATCACCGTCGCGCCGCGTGCCGCGGCGTCCTCGCGGGCGGCCTGCGCGGCCTCGTCGAACGTGTTGCCCGTGACCACAAGTTCGATGGAGTCGCCGCCGTGGACGCGGATGCGGTCGCGCTTCTGCTTCGGGGTTGGCTTGGGCACGAAGATCTTTCCTTGGATGCCCATCGCGCGGCAGGCGTAGGCCACGCCTTGGGCGTGGTTGCCGGCGGACGCCGCCACGACACCGGCGGCGCGGGCCTCTTCACCCAGCCGGGAGATGCCGTAGTAGGCGCCGCGGATTTTGTAGGAGCGCACGTCCTGCAGGTCCTCGCGTTTGAGGTAGACATTAACGCCGTACTGCTCTGACAACCGCGGGCAGTACTGCAGTGGAGTCGGCGAAATCACCGATGAGATCCGGCCTTGCGCGAACCGGATGTCGGCTGCGTGGACTTCCTCGAAGGCGGAGTCGGATGTGTTCGGTGTGGCTGTGCGCATGGTTAGCGAGTCTACAACTGCCCGACTCGTTTACTCCCCCTTCACCTCACCGTAACTTCGCGCCCACCTTCAGGCTGTACACCAGAACGCGTACTCGTTTTTACAGCTCCCCGAAAGGTCCCCCATGCCCGGAAACCGCATCTCCCGCACCGGCCTCGCCGCCGCGTGCGCTACCGCCCTCACCCTCGGCCTTGTCTCCCCGGCAACCGCCGCCGTCGTTGCTGAGCCGGTGAAGGATCTGGCCGACGGTGCCACCGCCGACATCTCGGTGCTGGGTTCCTACGGCGCAGGCGCCTTCGACGAGTCCGCCGCCGAGATTGTCGCCTTCCACGCCGATTCCAAGCGCATCCTCACCGTCAACGCGCTGTCCGGCAAGATCGACGTCCTCGACGCGGCTGACCCCTCCAGGCTCACCAAGGTCGGCGAGGTCTCCGGCGGTAAGAACACCACCATCAACTCCGTCGCTGTGCGTGCCGACGGCCTCGCGGTGGCCACCGTCGAGCCTGAGAACAAAACCGATGCCGGCGAACTGATTTTCTTCGACGCCGGTGCCGACACGCCCGGCACCGTGCTCGGCCGCGTGGGTGTCGGTGCCCTGCCGGACATGGTGACCATCACCCCGGAGGGCGATTACGCACTGGTAGCAAACGAAGGCGAGCCCGCTGAAGATTACTCGGTTGATCCAGAGGGCAGCGTATCCGTCGTAAAGCTTCCTGATGCTGTAAAGACCGCGACCCAGGCCGATGTGCGCACCGCGGACTTCACTGCGTTCGAAGGCACCTTGGCGGATAAGGGCGTGCACATCTACGGCCAGGTGGGCGCCTCCACCACCGAGGCGCAGAACCTCGAGCCGGAGTACATCGCCGTCGCGGGCGGCAAGGCGTACGTGACGCTGCAGGAAAACAACGCCGTCGCCGTGGTGGACATCGCCACCGCCACCGTCGAGGACGTGTGGCCTCTGGGCTACACCGACCGCCGCGAGGTGCCAATGGACATCTCCGACAAGGACGGCAAGATCGACATCCGCACCGCACCGGTCAAGGGCATTCTGCAGCCGGATTCCATCGCCGCCTACGAGGTCGACGGCACGACCTACCTGGTCACAGCCAACGAGGGCGACGCGCGCGACTGGGAGGCCTACTCCGAGGAAGAGCGCATCAAGAAGCTGGGCGGCAAGAAGGCGGCCCCGATCTGCGAAGGCTATGCGGGCATGACCGCCAGCGAAATCGAGGAATTCCAGGCCGACGAAAACGCGGGCCGGCTGAAGATCACCACCGCGTTCGGTTTGAACGAAGAGAAGAACTGCTACGAGGACCTCTACACCTACGGCGGCCGCAGCTTCTCCATCTTCACCGCCGACGGCAAGCGCGTGTTCGACTCCGGCGCCGAGTTCGAGGAGCTCACCGCGAAGCTTCTGCCGGAGTATTTCAACACCAACCACACGGAAAACGAGTTCGAGTCCCGCTCCGATGACAAGGGGCCGGAGCCGGAGGGCGTCACCCTCGGCGAGATCAACGGCCGCACCTACGCGTTTGTCGGCTTTGAGCGCATCGGCGGCGTGATGGTCTACGACATCACCGACCCGGCGAAGCCTGCCTACACCGCCTACATCAACAACCGCGACTTCTCCATCAACATGGAAGAACTTGCCGACGAGGGCGACGACGCCGTGCAGGCCGGGCTGGAGAAGGTTGGCGACTTGGGAGCTGAGGGCCTCACGTTCGTGTCTGAGAAAGACTCCCCGAACGGCGAGAACCTGCTGATCGTGGGCAACGAGGTGTCCGGCACCACAACCGTGTTCCAGGTGGACTCGCTCATCGAGGCACCGGCCAAGCCGGCCGAGCCCGCTCAGCCGGGCCAGGACGCTGCCGGCAGCTCCCTATCCAAGGGCGGTGTGATTGCGATCGCACTTGCTGCTGTGGCGCTGGCGATCGGCGCTCTGGGCGCGCTCGGTAGCGTTGTGAACTCGATGTTTGCCAAGTAATTGGGTGGCGGCGGACAACTGTTGTCCATGAAATAAACGCCGCTGCTTCACTACATTTTTAACCCTAAACCTGCTAGGTTCATCGGGGTGTCATGTAGGGCACAGTGCCCACATCGACTGTTTTGGATCTTCTACGAGGAGAATAAGAGAACATATGAAGCGTATTTCCACCGCAGCCGTGGCTGCCGCAACCGCTCTGTCCCTGGCCACCGTCCCGGCGATCGCTCAGGAGGACACCGCGGCTACGACCACCGGTACCACTACCGAGCCGACCACCCCGGCAACCGAGCCGTCTGAGCCGGCAACCGAGCCGACCACCCCGGCAACCGAGACCACCGCCCCGGCAACCGAGACCACCGCCCCGGCAACCGAGACCACTCAGCCGGCGCCCACCACGAAGCCGCAGCAGCCGAAGCCGCAGCAGCCGAAGCCGCAGCAGCCGAAGCCGCAGACCTCCGGCTCTTCCCAGGGCACCATCGTCGGCATCTTCTCTGGCACCCTCGGTGCTGTGCTGACCACCTCCCTGATCGTGTTCTCTGACCCGCGCGGCGCGAACAAGATCATCGATATGGTCAACGCACAGTTCGGCCTGGGTCTGCCGCACCTGTACACCCCGAAGTTTGAGCTGCCCAACTTCCAGCTGCCTAACTTCCAGCTGCCGAATCTTCCGTTCTAACCCACCCGCTCTCTTTCGCCTGAGGAAGGTCAATCAATGAAGTCCCGTTTCGTAGCCGTGTCTTTCGCGGCAACCGCTATCGCAGCTGGCTCCCTCGCGGGTGCCGCAGCCGCCGCCGAAGCTGATACTTCGACGACGACCACGTCCGTCTCTGCGGAGCCGACCACCACGGTAACGCAGGATTCCACCCCGGCCACCACGGCGTCGACCAAGACCAGCGAGCCAGCCCCCACCACGGAAAGCCCGGTAGTAGTCGAGCCGTCCGGTACCACCACCCCGGCTACCACCACCCCGGCTACCACCGGCAAGGAGAAGCCGACGGGCAGCAACGTCGCAACCATCACTCCTACAGCGACCTACACCCCGCCGGCATGGCTGCAGCCGTCTTCCTACGAGGAGCAGGCACTGACTATCATCACCAAGATCTCGGTCTGGGTCACTGCCCTCGCAGCGGCGATCAGCTCCCTCATGGTTGTCGTGGGCGCGGTCCCAGGCCTGAAGGAGAACCTCAAGAACCTGAAGAAGGACTTCAAGACGCTGACGGGCCAGCAGTAAAGCCTGCTGCGTATACGCCAAGCCCCGTCCGGTGTGACCGGACGGGGCTTTCCGCTTGGTTTGGGGCCGCGCGCTAGCCCAGGATCCCGGCGCCGAGTGTCGCCTTGAGGTCGCCCATCAAGCTGGCCGAGCGGTTCACGCGTAGGTGGTCACCCAGAATCATCAGCTGGCTGTGTTCTCCGTTGACCAGATTCAGGTAGACGTCGGAATCGCCGGCGTTGTTCACCAGTACGCCTTTAAGTTTGGCGATATTCTCCGCTGTGCACTGATCCGTGCGCATGGTCAACCTCAGCGGCAGCCCGGCACCGTTGCCGGGGCCAAGCTCCGGCACCTTCACATCGTCGCCGAACAGGCTCATGCGATCGTCGCGGATGGAAACGTGCGCCTTGACCAGAATGATGTTGTCCTCCACGATCTGAGGCGCGACCAGTGCGTACACCTTGTTAAACAGCAGCACATCCACCTGTGCGCCATGGTGGTCCTCGATGGTCACGATCGCCCACGGGGAGCCATCCTTCTTGGAGAAACGGCGGTCCACGGTGGAGATCAGCCCGCCGATGGTCACCTCTGCCCCGTTGCGCATTTCTCCGGAGAGGATGGTGGTCAGCTGGGTATCCGTCTGCGCGTCGATGGCCTCCTCGAAACCGTCGAGCGGGTGGCCGGAGACATACAGGCCGAGCATCTCACGTTCCAGTGCGAGCTTATGTTTGCGGTCCCATTCGTCGTCAGGCACCTCGATGGTGAACGCGGAGTTGTTGGCACCGTCTTCCCCGCCGAAACCGGCGAAGAGGTCGAACTGCCCCTTGTCCGCCGCCTTCTTTGTGGCAAGAACGGAATCGACGGCGTCTTCCTGGATGAGCATGAGCCCCTTGCGCGGGTGCTCCAGCGAGTCGAATGCCCCGGCTTTAATCAGCGATTCTGTGATTCGCTTGTTGCAGGCCGCCAACTCGATTTTGTCCAGGTAGTCCGAGAAGCTGGTGAAAGAGCCCTTTTCCTTTCTGGTTTTCTTAATGGACTCCACCACTTCCACACCGACGTTTCGCACAGCGGCAAGCCCGTAGCGGATGTCTTCGCCAACAGCCATGAAGTTTTCTTCGGACTCGTTGATGTCCGGCTGCAGCACGCTAATGCCTAGGTGGCGACAGTCCGACAGATAGATCGCGGACTTGTCTTTCTTGTCGCCCACAGAGGTCAGCAGTGCCGCCATGTACTCAGCGGCGTAGTTCGCCTTCATGTACGCCGTCCAGTAGGACACCAGCGCGTAACCCGCGGCGTGGGACTTGTTAAACGCATAGGAGGCGAACGGCTCGATCGTGCCCCACAGCGCATCCACGGCCTCCTTGGAGTAGCCGTTGGAGAACATGCCGGCGGAAAACGTCTCGTACTGCTTCGCCAACACCTCCGGCTTTTTCTTACCCATGGCCTTGCGGAAGCCGTCTGCTTGGCCCGCCGTGTAGTTCGCCACTTTCTGCGAGATGTTCATGATCTGCTCTTGGTAGACGATCAGGCCGTAGGTCTCATCCAGAATCTCCTTGAGCGGTTCTTCCAGCTCCGGGTGGATCGGCGTAATCGGCTTGCGCCCGTTCTTACGGTCGGCGTAATCCCAGTGGGCGTTCACACCCATCGGGCCCGGGCGGTACAGCGCCAGCGAAGCGACAATATCGTTGAATCCGGTCGGCTTCATGCGCTTGAGCAGCTCCTGCATGCCGCCTGAGTCCAGCTGGAACACGCCTAGGGTGTCGCCGCGCGAGAGCAGCTCGTAGACCGCCTGGTTGTCGGTGTCGAGTGCCTCGAGGTCGATGGTTTCGCCGCGGTTTTTCTTCACGTTCTCCAGCGCGTCACCCAGCACCGTGAGGTTGCGCAGACCTAGAAAGTCCATCTTCAGCAGGCCGATGGCCTCGCACGCCGGGTAGTCCCAACCGGTGATGATCGCGCCGTCCGCTGGGCGCTTCCACATCGGAATGTGCTCCATCAGCGGCACCGAGGCCATAATCACCGCACACGCGTGCACGCCTGCCTGCCTGACCACGCCTTCCAGGCCGCGGGCCGTCTCATAGATTTTGGCCACGTCCGGATCCGTCTCAATCAGCGAGCGGACCTCCGCGGCCTCGTTGTAGCGCTCGTGCTCCGGGTCGGTGATGCCAGAAAGCGGAATGTCCTTCGCCATGATCGCCGGCGGCAGTGCGCCGTTGATGCGGTCCGCCATCTGGAAGCCGGGCTGGCCGAAGTTCACCTTGGCCGAGTCCTTAATCGCCTGCTTGGTCTTCACCGTGCCGAAGGTGATCACCTGGGCGATCTTGTCTTCGCCCCAGCGCTCTGCGGCGTAGGTGATCATTTCTCCGCGGCGGCGATCATCGAAGTCGATATCGATATCCGGCGCGGACGGGCGCTCCGGGTTCAGGAATCGCTCGAAGAGCAGGCCGTGTTCCATCGGGTCGATGTTGGTGATCGTCAGCGCGTACGCGACCAGGGAGCCCGCCGCAGAACCACGGCCCGGTCCGACGCGGATGCCAATCTCGCGAGCATGCTTGATCAGCTCCGCCACGATGAGGAAGTAGGACGGGTAGCCCTTCATGTCGATGACGTCGATCTCGTAGCTCGCGCGCGTCAGGTATTCCTCCGGCACTTCTCCACCATCGAAACGCTCCTTCAAACCGCGCAACACCTCTTCGCGCAGCCACGTCGTCGGCGTGTGGCCCTCCGGCACGTCCGCGATCGGCATGCGGTCGTGCGGGTGCTCCTCCCACAGCTCGCCGTAGTCGCCGACGCGCTCCGCAATCCACAGGGTGTTGTCGCAGCCGTCCGGCACCGTGGAATCCCACAGCTCGCGCATCTGTTCCGCGGACTTAATGTAGTAGCCGGAGCCGTCGAACTTGAATCGGTCTGGATCAAGCAGCGTCTTGCCGGTCTGCACGCACAGCATCGCCTCGTGCGACGGCGCCTGAGATTCGAGCACGTAGTGGCAGTCGTTGGTCACCAGCGGCGGCAGATCCAGCGCCTGGCCGATGCGCAGAAGGTCCTCGCGCACCCGCCGCTCGATGTGCAGGCCGTGGTCCATCAACTCCAGGAAATAGTTGTCCTTGCCGTAGATGTCCTGCCACATCGCCGCCGCCTCGAGCGCGGCGTCGTACTGGCCGAGGCGCAGGCGCGTCTGCACATCGCCCGACGGGCAGCCCGTGGTGGCGATGATGCCGTCCGCGTGCTCGGCGATCAACTCCGCGTCCATGCGCGGCCACTTGCCCAGCTGGCCCTCGTAGGACGCCAGCGACGACAGCTTGAACAGGTTGCGCAGGCCTGTCGCATTTTCCGCCAACATCGTCTGGTGCAAGTAGGCGCCGGACGCGGAAACGTCGTCACGCTTCTGGTCCGGGGTACCCCAGAGCACGCGCTTTTTGTTGAAGCGGGACTCCGGCGCCATGTACGCCTCGATGCCGATGATCGGCTTGACCCCGGCGTCCACCATGCGGCGGTAGAACGCATTCGAACCGAACATGTTGCCGTGGTCGGTCATACCCACTGCAGGCATGCCCTGGCGCACAACTTCGTCGGCGAGCATGTCCACCTTCGCCATGCCGTCCAACATGGAGAATTCGGTGTGGTTATGCAGATGCACGAAGGAGGATTTTTTGGCCATGCGGCTCATCTTAGACGGCACGCCGACAGGCGCGAATCCCCTCGAAAACCGGTGCGGTTATTCGTACCGCAGCGCCTCGATAGGCTGCATCTTTGCCGCCTTCGAGGCGGGGTACGCGCCGAAGAACACACCTGTGGCGAGCGAGAACAGCAATGCGAAGATCACGGCACTGATCGGCGGCCACGTCATGTCCAACACCGCGGCGCTGGCGATCATGCCGACCGCGCCGCCGAGGATCACACCGATGATGCCGCCGATCAGGCACACAAGCATCGCCTCGACGATGAACTGCACGCGGATATCGTTTTGCGTCGCTCCGAGGGCCTTGCGCACGCCGATCTCGCGGGTGCGCTCGGTCACCGTGATCAGCATGATGTTCATCACGCCGATACCGCCGACGAGCAGCGAGATGCCGCCAATGGCGGACAGCACCGTGGACAGAGTGCGGAAGATCGTGGTCAGACCTTCCAGCCCCGCGGAAATATCGAAGACTTCGGCCTCGTAGTTCTCGTTGCCCGCGTACTGGCGGTCAAGGTAGGACTGCAGGTCCCCACGGAACACCTCTGCGTCTTCATCGGCCGCGGAGCGCACGCTAAACGACGATGTCCAGCTCGCGTCCAGCCCAACCCGGTCCGCCGCCGTTGCGGGAATGAAAATCTCGGCGGCGGCGGACGGGCCAAACGCCGGGTCCTTGTCCGCCCGTTCCAGCACGCCGACGATGGTGAACACGCTGGTGGTGCCGTCCACGTCCACGTCGAAGCGGGAGCCGAGGGCGGCGGCGGAATCGCCGTCGAAAAGCGCCTCCACAAGCTCCGGGGAAACCACCGCAACAGGGCGGCGACCATCGAGCATGTCCTGCGTGATGCCGCGGCCATACTGCGCATTCAGGCTGCGCATATCCAGCGAGCCGGTAAGTGCCGGGTTGATGCCAACGGAGACAGAGTCGTCGCCCGTGCTGGCCTCGCCCTGGCCGGAGATGTCGATGTCGACGCCTTGGATCCGGTCGCCGAAAGAGGCACTCAAATCGTCGAGTTGTTCAAGGCTCACGCCGTCGCGCTCTTCGGTCGGCCCGGCCATGCCGAAGCCCGCGAACGGGTCGTCGCCGCCCTCGCCCTCCTCCGGGCGCTCGTGCACCATCACCGGGTAGGTGGTGGTGCCGGCGTCCTCGAGCCCGCCCATGACGTCGTTTTCCAGGGCGCGGCCGAGCGTCATGATGATGATCACGGCCATGATGCCGATGATGATGCCCAACAGCGTCAGCAGCGAGCGTAGCTTGTTGGTGTTGAGGCTGGACACGGCCAGCCGCATGGATTCGCGGATGTTCATTTAGCTCGCTCCTCCCGGTGCTCGCACGCCGGCGATGCGGCCGTCCATCATTTCCACCACGCGCCCGGTCTCTTCAGCGAGCTCCGGGTTGTGGGTAATAAACACGATGGCCTTGCCTAGCTCCTGGTTCAGCTCGTGGAACAGGTCCATCACCATGCGGCCGGTCTTGGAGTCCAGCGCGCCGGTGGGCTCGTCCGCAAGCAGCAGATCCGGGTCGTTGGCAAGGCTGCGCGCGATTGCCACGCGCTGCTTCTGACCGCCGGAGAGCTCGTTCGGGTTGTGGTGCAGGCGGTCGCCCATGCCCATCCGGTCCAGCAGCTCGGCGGCGCGCTCGTCACGCTCCTTGCGCTCCACGCCCGCGTACATCATGGGCATGGCCACGTTCTGCAGCGCGTCCATGCGGCCGATCAGGTTGAAATTCTGGAAAATGAAGCCGATGTTCGTACTGCGGTAGGACGCGAGTTCTTTGTCCTCCTTGGCGTAGACCGGCTCGCCGTTGAAGGCGTAGGCCCCCTCGGTCGGCCGGTCCAGCATGCCAATCAGGTTCATCAGCGTGGACTTGCCGCAGCCGGACGGGCCGACGATGGAGACGAACTCGCCTTGGTCGGCGTAAAAGTCGACTCCGTGTAGAACCGTCAGCTCGCTGGGTTCGCCCTCGTTGTAGGTTTTGACCACATTGCGCATGTCGATGAGCAAGCCGGAATCGGCCATGCCGCTGTGCTTCGAAGCCTGCGTCATCTACTGCTGCCCCTCGGCCGCACGACGGGTGCTGGTGACCGTCACCGTGGCCGTGGTGCGCTCTTTCTTCTCCCGCGCCTGGCGCACCTGGTCCGGGTTGAAGTTCGGGTCCGTGATCTCCACGTTCTCACCGACTCGGTCTTCGTACTCCTCCGGCCAGTTGATCACGATGTCGCCCGGCTTCAGCTCGCCGCCCGTGACCGCAACGTCCACGTCGTTGGATGCGCCGGTTTTCACAGAACGCTCCTCGACGGTGCCCGATGTCGCGTCATCGCCGTCCGTGGCGAGCACGAGCACCTTCTGGTCGTTGTCCTCGCCGTAGACGGCGTCCAGCGGCACGTTCAGCGCGTCCTTCGCCTCCGCGGTGATGATTTCCGCGCGGGCGGAACCGCCGAGCAGCAGGCCTTCCTTGTCGCCGGTGACCTCGATCTCCACCGGGAACGTCACCTCGTTGGATTTGTTGTTGCCCTGCTGCTGTGGCATACCTTGCATCGGGTTCTGGTTGCCGCTAGCTACGGAATCCGACGCCGGCGCGATACGGGTGACGCGGCCCTTGAACGTCTTCTTGCCGGTCGCGGCGGTGGTGAACTCCACCCGGTCGCCTTCCTTGATATTGGGCACGTCCGATTCGCGCACGTCGGTGCGGATGACCAAGCGGGAATCATCCGCGATGGTCAAAAGCTTGCCCTGCGGGATGTCGCCTTCGCGCACGTCCACGCTGGTGACCAGTCCCGCCATCGGGGCGTAAATAGTGGATTCGCGCACCTGGTATTCCAGGGTGCCGTCACCGTCGCCGAGCTCGGCAGTTTCGGCCTGGCGCACCGCGGAGTCCAACTGCGCCTGCAGCTGGTTTCCCTCCTGCGCGGCCGCCGATTGCGCCGCAGCCAGGGCCGCCTTCGCGTCCTGCAGCGCCGCGCTTGCTTCTTCGACGCTCATGCCCGGGCCCACGGCAGCACCGCCACCAGCACCGCCGGCACCGCTCTCCCCCGTCAGCTGCGCCAGCTGCTCAGGGCTCAGCTCACCGGGCGTGCCCGGCTGGCCCGGCGTGCCCGGCGTGCCCGGCTGGCCAGGCATAGCCGGTGCCGCCGGTGCCTCGGGCGCCTTCGGCGCAGCCGGCTGTGCCGGAGGCGCCGTCCTGATGCCGAGGTCCGAGGAAATGCCGCCGGCGGCACGCTCGACGGCCGCGATGCCGCGGTTGACAATGCGGGCGCCGCCGTTGGCGGCCACGGCAGCGTCGTAAGCCGCCTGCGCCTGGTTGACCTGCGCCTGGGCTGCGCGGATGGCCTCGTTAGTGCCGTTGTTCACGCTTTCCTGGTGGGCATTGAGCGCCGCGCGCGCCTGATCCACCTGCGCCTGGGCGTCCGCCTGGGCGTTGGCTTGCTGCTTCTGCTGCACCTCCAGCTGGCGCTCCAGCTGTTCGGAGTTCATGGAGGCCAAGAACTGCTGCGGCTGCACGCGATCGCCGGCCTTGACGGCCACCTTCTCCACCTCGGACTGCACCGCGGTAGAAATGTTCACGGAGCGGATCGGCTCAATGGTGCCGTTAACCACAACACTGTCGGACACACCTTCGTTGGTGGTCACGGTGTAATCGCCGGGGTTCAGGCCCGCCCCCTCAGCGTTGTCGTCGCCGCCTCCGCCGAATCCGCATGCGCCGAGGAAGAGCGCGGCGGTTGTCACCAACGCAAGTCCTGCTCGGCTAAGACGCTTGTGTCCGGTTGATTTTTCGGTAGAGGAAGTCAAGAGCTCTCCTTGCCTAACGGTGCAAAACGGGCCTGCGTACAACTCCGCAAACTATACACCCCCGCGTGTTGCGGAAGGAGTGATGGAGAACGCTCCCCACACCGCGTCGGCTTGCAGCATTTCTACAGCAAGGACCGTCTCCGTGGCGTTAATCTGCTCCAGTTGCGCGCGCGGGGCAAACACTACTGCTCCGGCGATTGGAGATGCGGTGGCGGACCGGAGGACGTCGATACGCTTTTTGCCTATCGACGCCTCCGGGACCACCACCGGAGCCACCCCCGGCACCGCGAGCGCACTGACGCGCGGGGCGGGTGCAAGTGCTGCGGCGGCCTCGTCGGGGCCGAGCGGCCGGGCGAAGGTGACCAGTGCGAAGGAGGCCTCCTCGTGGTCGAGGGTGGCGGCGGCGCGCTGGGCGTACTGCTGTGGAGTTTCCCCGTCCTCCGGGCCGAGCTGGTCGCCCTGCAGCACTGGCGGGGCGGGCGGGTTGGCCTCGCCCACCAGCCAGAATCCGGCGACCAGCGCGAGGACCACCGCGAGCGCGCGCATCTAGCCGTTCCGCACTTTATCCAGCGCGGCGCGCAGATCCTCCGGGTACTCGGAGGCGACCTCCATGTACTCGCCGGTGCGCGGGTGGGTAAAGCCCAGCTTGGTGGCGTGCAGCCACTGGCGCTTCAACCCCAGCTCCTTGGCCAGGTTCGGGTCCGAGCCGTACATGGGGTCGCCCACGCACGGGTGCCCCACAGACGACATGTGCACGCGGATCTGGTGGGTGCGCCCGGTTTCCAGGTGGATGTCGAGAAGGCTCGCGCGGCGGAATGCCTCGATGACGCTGTAGTGCGTCACGCTCTGGCGGCCGTCCTGGGTCACGGCGAACTTCCAGCCTGCCGACGGGTGGCGCGCGATCGGCGCGTCGATAGTGCCCTCGATCGGGTCCGGCAGGCCTTGGACCAGCGCGTGGTAGGTCTTGTCCACCGTGCGCTCCTTGAAGGCGCGCTTGAGCACGGAATACGCGGGCACGCTGGCCGCGACGATCATCACGCCGGAGGTGCCCACGTCTAAGCGCTGCACGATGCCCTGGCGCTCCGGGGGCCCCGCGTCCGGCAGGGTGAAGCCCATCGCCTGCAACCCGCCGACCACGTCTGGGCCCTCCCAGCCCAGCGTCGGGTGCGCGGCCACGCCCACCGGCTTGTCCACGGCGATGACGTCCGCGTCCTGGTAGAGAATCTCCAGGCCCTCCACCAGCTCGGTCACTGGCTGCGGGGCGCGCTTCGGCTCGGGCAGGGTGACTTCCAGCATCGCGCCTGCGGTGACGCGGTCGGATTTTTGGGCGGCAGCTCCGTCGACAAGCACATCGTCCTCCGCCGCCATCTCGGATGCGACGGAGCGCGACACCCCGAAGAGTTTGGCGATCGCCGCATCCACCCGCATGCCCTCAAGCCCCTCAGGCACGGGCAGGGCCCTGAACTCACCGCCCATCATCGCCTCCCTTCATCTCCGCGGCGATCGTTCCCAGGATGAATACCACCACGCCGACGGTGATCGACGCATCGGCCAAGTTGAACACTGCGAAATTGCCTACAGAGATGTAGTCCACCACGTGTCCGAACCAGAATCCAGGGTCGCGGAACAACCGGTCAATGAGGTTGCCCAGCGCGCCGCCGGCCACAAGCGCCAGGCCCAGCGCTTCCCACTCCGAAGTCATTTTCGGCCCAAACCACAGCGCACCCAGCACGAACGCCAGCTGGATCGCGGTGAACAGCCCAGTGAGGTCCCCTCCCATGCCAAACGCCGCGCCGGAGTTGAACAGCAGGTAGAAGCGGAACCAGTCCCCTATCACCGGCTGCGCCACCCCGGGTTCCAGCCAGTTCAGCATCAGCTGCTTGACGCCCTGGTCCACCGCGGCGACCGCGAGCATGACCGCCACCACCAAGGCGAGGTAGCGGGGGGTGCGTTGTGCTGTCGTGTCCTGCTTCATCGCCGATCCACTTTAGCGGGTCGCGGACGGCCTGCCTGTATTCCGCTGCACGGGACAGGTAGCTTTTGAAGAATGTTCCGGACCCTCCGCAGTATCACCGCCGCCGCTACCCTCACCCTCGCGCTGACCGCATGCTCCTCCGCCGAGGACGATCCGGTTGCGGGGGTGCCAGCATTTCCTATCGACGCCCCTTCGGTCACCCTGGTCGACCCCGGCGAGAACCCGGAGGAGGTGCGCTACTCCCCGGACTCGGAGTGGGACACCGCCGTCGCCGTGTCCGCCGGCGTGGACCAGCACGTGGCCGCCCCCGGCGAAGCCGAGGTCGCGGACGCCCCGGCAGGCGGCGATGTGAACAAAACCACCTTGCCGCTGACCGCGACCGCCGAAGAGGCTCCTGCCCCGGGCGACGGCGAGGAGGACGCCGATTCCCGCATCGACTTCGTGGTCGGCTCCGGCAAGCACTCGGACTTGGACATCGGCCAGGATGTCGCCGCTTCCGAGGGGTTCCGCATGAGCTGGCGCACCGACGACACCGGACGCATCTCCACCCTGAAACTGCTCGCGCCCGCCGACGCGCCGCAGCGCGGCCTCCAGCTCGTCGAGCCCACCCTCATCACCCTGATCAACAACTCCGTCGTCTTCCCCGACGAGCCCATCGGCCCCGGCGCGACCTGGACCGTGGAAAGCCGTGTCGCGGGAGACACCTCGATGACGCGCACCACCACCTACACCCTGCTCTCCCGCGAAGGCGACACACTGACGCTGGACACGAAAGTTGAGGAGCGCCCCCAGAACAACACCCTCACTATCGACGGTCCCGGCGAGCTCGAGGGCGAAAGCGTGCAGGTGGATTCCTCCCGCACCACCTCCGAAGGCCAGATCGTGGTGGACCTTCACCGCCCGCTGCCAGTGGAGGGCCAGACTGCCTGGACCACCCGCCTGATCTACGGCGGAGACGACAAAGCGCGGGTGGTCCAAGACATCACCCGCGCTGTGCAGTTTGGCGTTTAGAGGGCCGGCGCCTGCTCTGCCGGTGCTTCTTCCGGCGCTTCAGCCGGCGCTTCTGCCGGTGCTTCTGCCGGTGCCTCGGGCGCAGCCGGCGCCCCGGTCTTGCACATATCCGGCACCTGCTCCGGGGCGAGGGTGTTGCTGACCAGGAAGCAGGCCCAGCTCTGGGAGATCTTCCACTGGCCGCCTTCGTTAATGAACTCCACGTCCTCCGCCAGCTGGGACTCCGCGTTCGGGCGGGTGAAGTTCACGGTGGCCAGCACCGAGTTGGCGGTGTAGCCCGGCAGCACAGGGTCGACCACCTGGAAGTTCGCGCCGGATTCCTGCTGCGACTGCGTCATCAGGTCGAACAGCTCCGGCGTGGTTTCGCCACCCTGCACGGTATTCGCACGCTCGGCGATGGGCAGGTTCGGGTCAGCGGCGCGCTGCAGCACAGCGTTGAGCTCGTCCGCCGTCGGCATTTCGGCCACCGGCGCAGCCTCGGAGGAGGCCTCCTGGGACGCGGCGGTGGTTTCGGTCGTGTCCGAATCCTCGGAGCAGGCCGTCAAGCTCAGTGCGATGCCAGCGACAGCTGCGGCTGCGACAAGTTTCGGTGCTTTCACGTGTTCTCCTTGCGTAGCGTAAATCTCTTGCTTCACGTTACTGCACACCCGCAACTTTCTGGCACTCTGTGTGCATGAACGTGTTAGTCATCTCAACCGGCGGCACGATCGCCTCCACCACAAACGACCGTGGCGCGCTCGTGCCCACGCTCAGCGGCGACGAGCTCGTCGCCCGCTGCGGCACCACTCGCCGGGTGCGCGCCATCGATGTGGCCAGCCTCGACTCCTCGTCCATGGGCTTGGCTGAGATCGACCTGCTGCGCGAAACCGTGCGCACTTCGCTTCTCGACGACTCCGCCTCCCTCGTCATCACCCACGGCACCGACTCCATGGCCGAGACCGCCCTCGCGCTGGACCTCGTCCACACCGATCCCCGCCCCGTTGTGCTCACCGGCGCGATGCGCTCCGCCGACCACGCCCGCCCCGACGGCCCCGCCAACCTGCGCGGCGCGATCGAGGTGGCCGCCACCCGGCGCGACTGCGGCGTGCTCGTCCATTTCGCGGGCGAGACCCTCCCGGCGCGCGGATTGATGAAGACGCAAACCACCGCCGAGCACGCCTTCACCCTCACCAGCGGCACTCCCCTGCCCCGCCCCATGGCGGTATCTGCCGCGCCTTTCGCCGGGTTGAACATCCCCATCATCCGCGCGTGGGCAGGCGCCGACGACTCCCTCATCCGCGCACTCGGGCCCATCGACGGGCTCGTCTTAGAAGCCCTCGGCTCCGGCAATGTGTCGGCGTGCATGGGCAGCGCCGTCGCAAAGCTGCTGCGCCGCGGGGTACCTGTGGTCGTCGCAACGTCGGTGCCCTACGGCGAGGTGTCGTTCGCGTACGGCGGCGCCGGCGGCGGCTCCACCCTCGGCGATTTGGGCGCGTTGCCCGCCGGCTATCTCAGCGCCGGGCAGGCCCGCATCGCGCTGGCCACCGCGCTGGCCACCGGTGTGGACCCGCGCTCACTGCTGTGAGAACCAGTCCTCCCACGCCAACGAATCCAGCGGGTCAGCTTGCCGGAGCTGCGGATCGTCCGCGCGAAGGCTTTTAATCCTGCCTGGACCCGTCGCCCGCGTTTCAAACCGCACCGTCACCCAACCCTTGCCCGCACCCTGGACCCAGCCGTGCCCGTAATCCGGGTGGTAGACGTCCTGCGTCGCGCGCCACACCCCCTGCTCCGGAGCAGCCTCCTGGTGCACCTCCGTGTCGAACTGCGTTTCGTGGTCGCTGACACCAGTTTCGTAGTCGGCCGACACTGGCGAAGGCTTCACAATCGCCTGGTCCAACTCCGGAAACAGCACGTCCTGCAGCGTCTCCTCCAGGCCCGAGTACGACACGCCCACCAACCGAATCGGGCCCACCTCGTCGGGGTAGCGCACGATCCGGAACGCAGTGGCCAGCAGCGTCTCCGCGTCGTCGGTGGCGTACGGCAACGTCGCCGAGCGCGACTCGATGCGGAAGTCCGCCATCCGCAGCTTCACCGTCACCGTTCGCGCCCCGCGCCCGTCTTTGCGCAGCCTGCGGTGCGACTCCGCAGCCGCCCGTTCCAACGCCGCGTCCACCTCCGGCGGGGTGGTCAAATCTTGCGGGTACGTGTGCTCCGAGGAGATCTGCTTCGACTCCGCCCGCGGCGCCACCGGCCGCTCATCCACCCCACGCGCCAACCACCACAGCTGCCTGCCCACCGCGCCGCCGATGGCAATGTCCAGTTCTTTCTCGCTGAGGTTCGCTAGATCGCCGATCGTTTCAATCCCCGCAGCAAGTAACTTCGACTCAGTCACAGGTCCCACACCCCACAACTCGCTGACTGGCATCGGGTGCAGGATCTCTAGCTGCCGGTCGTGCGGGATGACAAACACGCCGTCCGGCTTCGCCCGGCCGGAGCCGATCTTGGCGTACTGCTTTCCCGGACCTGCGCCGATCGAACTGGGCAGCCCTGTTTCTTCCTTGATCGCCGCCCGCAGCTCGTTCGCCCATTTCTCCACGTCTTCCGGGCTCGCCCCGATCAAGTCTTCCGGCTCCATGAACGCCTCGTCGATGGACAGCTGCTCCACCACGTCCACGTACCTGCCGATGATCTCGAACACCCGGCGCGATGCAGTCGCGTAAACCGGCCTGCGCGGCGCCACCAGCACCGCTTTCGAGCCCACCAGCCGTGCGGCCCGATGCGTCGGCATCGCCGAGTGCGCCCCGTACTTGCGCGCCTCGTAGCTGGCGCCTGCGACTACGCCACGGCCGGACACTCCCGCCACCAGCACGGGGCGCCCTTTGAGCGTCGGGCGGGTCAGCTGCTCGCACGATGCGTAGAACGCATCCATGTCGATGTGCAGCACCCAACGGTTCATGCCCACCACTGTGCACCACCGGTACCACCATGTTCCAATCCGATCACACGGCGAACGAATCTCCGGTGACATACTCCATCCGCCTCGGCAGCGCTCTGTTGCGCGAGACGAACCGGGCACCGTTTTTGAACGTGAAGAACAGGTCAGCTCCTTGGCGCTCGATGGTGATTACTCCGTGGCTCACCTGAGAGTGGCAGCTCGAGCACAGTGGGATCAGGTTGTCTAAATCAGTCATACCTCCGTGCTCCCACTCCTTTATGTGGTGCATCTCTATGAAGCGTCTATGCGAACATCCAGGCATAGCGCACTGATACCCCCAGATCGCCAACAGCGCCTGCACTTGGCCGTCGGTGGCGAACCGCCGCGAACGGCCGACGTGGATCGTCAGTCCCGTGTCATCCAGCAAGTGCAAACGCACCATCGCATTGGCGAGGTAGCTGCGCACGTCCTCAGAACTGGCCGAGCGGTTTTCCGGCATCCAACATTGGCCAAACTGGTTGACCATGAGGTTGACCTGCACGCCTGGACTGCGAAGCGGACTCTTTGGGTTCGCGCGAACCATATCGATCATCGCCAACAACGCCCCGTAAACGTCCTGCTTCTCCGGAGGCCCGTACCGCGACACCGAACGCACGATATCGTCCATGGTGATCTTCGTACGCTTTTGCGGAGCGCGGTCTTGCTCTGAGGGGACGGCGTCTTCGGCGGCAGCTGCGTCGTCGATAAGCTTCTGCACGTTCTCCGGATCCTGCAGATCATCTGGGTCCACATCCTCGAGACCGAAACTGGCAAGCTGTGCCACCTTTAACGCGGTCAGGAGCTTTTGGCCAGCTACCGCCGGAAGCCTCGCCTCGAAGGCGAGCATGCCGTCGTCACACTCGCGGGCGCGGGCATACGGCTCAGTCGGATCCTCCTCTTTGGGCCTTGCCCCGGCAAGCACAAGCTGGAGATCGGCAAACGACATGCTCAGCGCAAGTTGGACGTATTGCTCCTCGTTGCGCTCCTCCAAATACTGGAGAAGGAAACGGACCGTCGAATACGGCATCACCCCCGATTCGAACGCGTCGAACAAGAGCCTGAACTTTCTCAGCCCCCGCGCCACGCGCACGTACTCGAATGCCGTGGCCTGCGGGAGGTTGAGTTCGCTGCGCAGCCACGTTGCCGTCGACTTCTCCCCGTACTGCTCCGCCAGCCCCTGTTCGTCGAACTGCCCCACCGCATCGAGCATCCGCGCCCGGTGGTGGTTCGCCGACAATTGATTGCACTTGATCTGATCCTCGAGCACCTCTGCCGACAGGTCACCCGTTCGATCTTCCGTCCGTTCGTCCACCGCAATTGTCATGGTTGATCCCCTTACTCATGAACATTGACACCTTTATAGAACGCTCATGTGTTCGAGTCAAGGGTTTTGCGAAAAACGTCCATTGAAGTGGACAACGCATGCGGTTTCACTATCCCGGGGCTCGAACATAAACCCCATTCGCTATGCCGCTGCATAGTGCGCACCCCACACCCCCAAAAAAGCTATGCCGCTGCATAGTTGGTGCAAACCCAGCATTGGCAAGAAGAACTATGCAGCTGCATAGTCGACTCCCCACACAAACGCCCCAAAAAACTATGCAGCTGCATAGTGGGTGCCACCTCATAGCTGGCATCAAAAACTATGCAGCTGCATAGTGCGCATTATCGAGCGACGGTGCGCCTCCCCTGCTGAGAACGCAAAAAAGGGGCCCCACTCCACACGAGTGAGGCCCCAGCCCCCAGGCCTAGCTGTTCTTACGAACAGTGGCGGTCACGCCATCGATGACGTCGTGACCCTCGACCGGCTCGGTGACCACGTCGAAGGATGTCGCCAGGGTCTCGGCGGCGATGTGGCCGGCGTGGGTGCGGGCCCACGCCTCCTTCTCCGCAGGCACGGCCAGCACCACAGCGATGCGGTCGGAAACGTCGAAGCCCTCGCGCTTGCGGGCATCCTGCAGACCGCGGATCACGTCGGCAGCCCAGCCCTCAGCCTCGAGTTCCTCGGTGACCTCGGTGTCGAGGACGACCAGGCCGACGGTGCCGTCGGCGTCGACACGCGCGGTGCTCTCCGGGTTCTCCGCCACCAGACGCTCGGTGTAAAGCTCCGGGGTGAGCACGATGTCGCCGTCGACCACCACATCGTCTCCGCGGCGCTCGTAGTTGCCGGCCTTGACGTTCTTGATGGCGCGCTGCACGTCCCTACCCAGCGACGGGCCAGCCACCTTGGCGTTGACCACGACTTCGAAGGATCCGGCCGCGTCGACGTCGTCAGTCAAAGCGACGTCCTTCACGTTCACCTCGTCGCGGATGGTGGAGCGGAACGCCTCGAGCTTGGCCGAATCCGGCAGGGCGACGGTGAGCTTCGGCAGCGGCAGGCGGTTGCGCAGCTTGTTCGCCTTGCGCACTGACGACGCCGCAGAGCACACCGCGCGCGTCGCATCCATGGCGGCGACCAGCTCAGCGTCCGCCGGCAACTCGGAGGCCTGCGGGTAGTCCGTCAGGTGCACCGAACGGCCGCCGGTGAGCCCGCGCCAGATGACCTCGGAGACGTACGGCAGCAGCGGCGCCACCGCGCGGGAAACGACTTCGAGCACCGTGTAGAGCGTGTTGAACGCCTCCGGGTGCGCCTCCTGGCCCTCCCAGAAGCGGTCGCGGGAGCGGCGCACGTACCAGTTGGTCAACGTGTCAGCGAAGCGACGCACCACGTCGCAGGCGTCGGCGATGCGGGTGTCGTCGAGCGCCTCGCCCACAGCTGCCACCATGTCGTGCGTCTTGGCCAGGATGTAGCGGTCGAGCACGTTGTCGGAATCGACGGACCACTGGGCGTCCGAAGACGAGTACAGCTGCAGGAACGTGTACGCGTTCCAGATCGGCAGCAGCGCCTGGCGCACGCCCTCGCGGATGCCCTGCTCGGTAACGATCAGGTTGCCACCGCGCAGGATCGGCGAGGACATGAGGAACCAGCGCATCGCGTCGGAGCCGTCGCGGTCGAAGACCTCCATCACGTTCGGGTAGTTGCCCTTCGACTTGGACATCTTCTGCCCGTCCGAGCCCAGCACGATGCCGTGAGCGACGACCTTTTTGTACGCCACACGGTCGAACAGTGCGGTGGACAGCACGTGCTGCACGTAGAACCAGCCGCGGGTTTGGCCAGAGTACTCCACGATGAAGTCCGCGGGTTGGCGGGTGTCGAACTCTTCGCGATTCTCAAACGGGTAGTGGTACTGCGCGAACGGCATGGAGCCAGACTCGAACCAGCAGTCCAAAACGTCCGGCACGCGGCGCATCATGGACTTGCCGGTCGGGTCGTCCGGGTTCGGGCGCACCAGCTCGTCGATGTGCGGGCGGTGCAGGGACTTCGGGCGGGTGCCGAAGTCGCGCTCCAGCTCATCCAGGGAACCGTAGACGTCCACGCGCGGGTAGTCCGGGTTGTCGGAAACCCACGCCGGCACCGGCGAGCCCCAGTAGCGGGTGCGCGAGATGTTCCAGTCGCGCGCGCCTTCCAGCCACTTGCCAAACTGGCCGTCACGGATGTGCGACGGGATCCACTCGATTTCCTGGTTCAGCTCCACCATGCGGTCGCGGATGTCGGTGACCTTCACAAACCACGCCGGCAGCGCCATATAGATCAGCGGCTCGCCGGAGCGCCAGGAGTGCGGGTAGGAGTGCACGATGGTCTGGTCGCGCACGACGCGGCCCTTGGCGCGCAGGTCGCGAATGATGTCGCGGTTCGCGTCGAAGACGAGCTTGCCCTCGTGCTCCGGCACGAGCGAGGTGAACTTGCCGTCGGCGTCGACCGGGATGACCAGGTCGATGCCGTATTCCTGGCAGGTGAGCATGTCGTCCTCACCGAAGGCGGGTGCCTGGTGCACCACGCCGGTGCCGTCTTCGGTGGTCACGTAGTCCGCGTTGAGGATCATGAACGCGTTGTCGTGGTCGCGGAAGTAGTCGAAGACCGGCTCGTACTCCAGGCCCTCCAGCTGTGCGCCGGTAAACGTCGCGACAACCTCGTATTCACCGAGCTCCTTCGCGTAGGCGCCCAGCAGGGTCGAGGCAAGAAGCAATTGCTTATCGACGAACCCTTCGGCCCCATCCGCACCGACCTTGACAAGCGAGTACTCCACCTCGGGGTGGACAGCCAGCGCCAAGTTGGACGGCAGGGTCCACGGGGTCGTGGTCCAGGCGATAGCTGCGGCGTCGTGAAGCTCAGGGTGCTCGGCCCACGTCGTTTCCGCCGCGTAACCTGCACGCCCACCGGTGAACGGCAAGGTGACCGTGACGGTGGGGTCCTGACGGTCACGGTAGGAATCGTCCAGTCGGGTCTCCTGGTTAGACAGCGGAGTGTGCTCGGCCCAGGAGTACGGCAGGACGCGGAAGCCCTGGTAGATCAGGCCCTTGTCGTACAGCTCCTTGAACGCCCACATGACGGACTCCATGTACTCCGGGTCCATGGTCTTGTAGCCGTTTTCGAAGTCCACCCAGCGGGCTTGGCGGGTTACGTAGTCCTCCCACTCGCCCGCGTAGTGCATGACGGACTTGGCGCAGTACTCGTTGAACTTCTCCAGGCCCATGTCCTCGATCTGGGCTTTGTCGGTGATATCGAGCTGCTTTTCCGCCTCAAGCTCTGCGGGCAGGCCGTGGCAATCCCAGCCGAACACCCGCGGCACGTGGTAACCGGACATGGTGCGGAAACGCGGCACGATGTCCTTGACATAGCCGGTGAGGAGATGGCCGTAGTGAGGCATGCCGTTAGCGAACGGCGGGCCGTCGTTGAACACGTACTCCTCGCAGCCCTCACGCTGATCCAGGGACGCCTTGAACGTGCCGTCCGTGTTCCAGTAGTCCAGGACGACGCGCTCCATCTCCGGGAAGCGGTCGCTGCCGCCGGTCATGTCCACTTTGGGGTAAACGTTGCCAACCATGACATCACTCCTTCAGCCGTGCAGGGACGCATTGCTGCGCGGTACCACCCTGCTTGGGGCGCGCGATGCGCCCCCACTTCATTGCGGTGAAGGAAGTTACGTCTTCCGTGTGTGACGTCCGGGTCTATTAAGCACAAGCCGTTCTTCCGGATACGCTCCCCGGTGATGGCCGGATCGTTGCGTGTTACGAGTAACGCCCAGCATCCTACAGGGATGCTGGGCGTTTGTGAAGAGCCAGGAACTACTTCTCGTTCGGCGCGGTGCTGGAGCGCGACTCCAGCTCTTCCAGCTGGGATTCCAGCAGCGTCTTCAGGCGCGTGCGGTACTCGCGCTCGAAGGTGCGCAGCTCCGCGATGCGGTTCTCCAGTGCGGTCTGCTGCTGCTTCACCGTGTTCATGATCTCGGTGTGCTTGCGCTCGGCGTCAGCCTTGAGCTTGTTCGCCTGCTCCTCAGCCTGGCGGATCTGCGCCTCGGCACGGGAGTTCGCCTCGTTGGTGGTCTCCTCGGCCTTCTTCTGGGCGTCGGTGACCAGCTGCTTGGAGCGGGTCTCCGCATCCTGCAGCTGGGTGCGGGAACGGGTCTGCGCGTCCTCGATCTGCTTCTTGGACTTGGACTCAGCCTCGGCGATCTCGCGCTCTGCAGCAGCGCGAGCGTCGGCCAGCATGGAGGAAGCCTCTGCCTGCGCGTCGCTGGTGAGTCGGTCCGCCATCTCCTGCGCGAGGCCGAGCACCTTGGCCGCCTGCACGTGGGTGTCGGCGGAGACGTCGCTGCTAGCCGGCTGGGACGCGGCAGCGGCCGGGGCGGTCGCCTGCTTCGGGGCCTTCTCGGCTTCCTCAGCCTGCTTGCGGGCCTTGGCGGCCTCGTCCTTGGCGGAGCGGGCCTCAGCTTCAGCCTTCTCCTGCGCCTGCTTCGCGGAACGCAGCTGCGACTCGAAGTCAGCGCGGACCTTCTGCTCCACCTCGCGACGGATGGCAGCTTCGTCGACCTTCTCGGAGTCCTCGGAACGCTTCACCGGCGCTGCAGCAACTGCGTCCGTGCCGCCTTCCTCAAGACGGGAACGCAGCTCGTCGTTCTCATCCTGCAGCTGAGCAAGCGTGTCCTCCACGAGGTCGAGGAACTGGTCAACCTCATCCTCGTTGTAGCCTCGCTTGCCAATCGGCGGCTTGCTGAAAGCGACATTGTGCACGTCAGCTGGTGTCAGCGGCATTTGCGTTCCCTTCGATAATCGTGTGAGTACTCGCTAGCGCGAAGCATTATTTGCTGAATTGTAACGGTTTCGCTCGACGAGTGTAGCCCAGCCTAGCTGTAAAGCCGGGTTAAAGCTCAAGTAAAGCTACTGCAGCGCCGGATTAATTAGCACGGCGCCGATGAGCATCTGAATGAGCATAAGGATGAAAAACAGGACAATGACACTCACATCCAGGCCCACCCCGCTACCGCCGAGCTTCAGCGGCGGGATAAGTTTGCGCAGCGCATTCACTGGCGGATCCGTCATCCGGAAGATGGGCTCGGCCACCATGATGAACCAGTGCGGCGGGTCGAACTGCTTGGAAAACGCCTGCACCATCTCGATGATGATGCGTACGATAACCAAAAGCGAGTACAGCCCCACAAGGGCGTAGATGATTGCTCCGAAAAGTGCCACGCCGAACCACCCTACCGGCTAGCGCAAGCCAGCAGCACGCTTGAGGTCGTCTTTCTCCAGGTTCGCGTTCTCCGGCACGATAGCGAACATCCGCTTGCGCGTCTCGACGCCGCGGGAGAGGTTGTGCATGCTGCCGCGCAGGGCAAAGCACAGGCCAGCGGCAAAGTCCACGATGCGCTTCGCGTCGGCGGTGTCCAAGTCGGTCAGGTCCATGACCACAGCGTCGCCGTCACGGAACGGCTCGCCGATCTCCTTGGCGTCGTTGTAGTTGCGCGGCGCGGCGGTCACGATATGCGGAGTGGAGCGGTAGCTCGGGCGGACAGCTTCGCGGCCGTAATCGCGGGGGGCGGGGCGGTCCATGCGGGACGGGCGCTCGGCGCGCGGGGTGCGGTCATACGCGGTAGAACCGGCGGTGTTTGAGTTGTACTGCGGGTCGTCGTAGTACGCGTCGTCCTCGGCGTTTTCCACGGGGCCGAGGCCGAAAAAGTCTTTAGCACTGTCAAAGAAGGACATGCGGGCGGCTCCTTTTATGGGGTGATTCGCGGTGGATTTTAGACTACGGGCCGGGGCCCGAGGAGGGCTGTTCCGACACGCACGATATCGGATCCGCAGGCGATGGCGTCGACGAAATCACCGCTCATACCTGCGGAAAGTCTCAAGTTGCGGTTGAGCTCGACGGCGTAGTCATCTGTCAACGAGCGCGCCTGAGTAAACACCTCGCGCGGCTGCGAATCCAGCGGCGGCACGACCATGAAGCCGGCCATTTCAAGGTGCTCAGCTTCCTCCACAGCTTCCACGATTGCAGGCACGTCGTCGAGGTGTGCGCCGCCGCGGGCAGAGTCGCCGTCGTAAGACAGCTGCACCATGCACGGCAGGATCTTGCCTGTGCGATCGCCGCGCTCGAGCGCGAGCGCCATGCCTCGGTCGAGCCCGTGGGCCAACTTGAGCGAATCCAGCGAGTGCACCTCGGAGGCCCAGCGCGCCACCGAGTTGGCCTTCTTGGATTGAATCTGGCCGATCATGGCGATGCCGCAGCGGCCTTCAAGCTCGGCAGCCTTGTCGCGGGCTTCTTGCTCGCGGTTCTCCCCCACCAGCGCGATGCCGAGCGAAGCGAGTTCTTCGATGCGTTCTACCGGGTGGAACTTCGTCACCGGCAGCAGTGCCACGCTGCCTTCTTCGCGGCCGGCGGCACGCTCCGCGTCGCGGATCTGTTGGCGGACAGTGTCGAGGTTTCTTGCGAGATCAGACATTAGGCATCCAAATTACGCCAGCCTGCCGCCCGGTTACACCTTCTCGTCGGTGGGAGAAGAAATCCTTGTCGGTGATGGTGTCGCGCGGGTCCGCGTCGATGTGGGTCACGCCCAGGCAAAGCAGCTGGCGCACCAGCCCGGCGCGCACGTCGATGCCTGGGGTGCCCTTCTTTGTGCGGGTGCGGGAGCCGGGCAAATGCTTCTCGACGTCTAAAGCCATCCCTTCCGGGACCTCATACGACTCCCCGGCGGCGGCCGGCCCCAGCAGCACTTGAATGCGCGAGGGCTCGGCGCCAAGTTCCACCATCGCCTCGACGGTGTTTTTCACGATTCCGTTGCGCGCTCCCATGCGCCCCGCGTGCGCCGCGCCGATAACGCCGGCGGTGTGGTCGGACAGCAAAACCGGGGTGCAATCCGCCACGAGCACGCACAGGGCCAGGTTCTTTTGCCTGGTGACGAGGGCATCGGTGGCTTCCACGGGGGTGGCCGAAGGTCCGTCGACAAGTGTGACGGTGTTGGTGTGCAGCTGCTCCATCCACACGAAGCGCTCCTCGGGCAGGCCGAGCACTTCAGCGAGCCTGGCGCGGTTCGCGGCGACGTCAGAGGCGTCGTCGCCGACGTGGGTGCCAAGGTTGAACGAGTCGTAAGGGGCAGCAGAAACCCCGCCCGCACGGGAAGTGAACACCATGCGGACGGGGCGAGTGGAAAGATCTGGCATGCCTGCCAGCTTAACTAGCGCATGAAGTCCGGCACATCGACGTCATCGAAACCGCCGTCAAAGCCGCCGTCGCGGGGCTCGCGAGGCTCGCGGGGCTCACGGTCGCGCTCGGTGAACAGGCCGCTGCGGGTGGACGGCTCGTAGCGGTGGCGCGGCTGGTACTCCTCTTTCTTTGCCGGCTCGGCCTCGACGACCTTGGTGGAGGTCTGCTCCGGCTGCGGCGCTTCCTGTTCCACCGGCTCAGCCGTGCGGGCGTTGGCCTTCTCGTCGAAACCGGTGGCGATGATGGTCACGCGGACCTCGTCGCCCAGGTTGTCGTCGATAATCGTGCCGAAGATGATGTTGGCGTCCTCGTCGGCCTTTTCCTCCACGATGGAGGCCGCGTTGTTGACCTCCATCAGGCCCAGGTCGGAGCCGCCGGCGACGGAGATGAGCACGCCCTTGGCGCCCTCCATGGTGGTTTCCAGCAGCGGGGAGTTGATGGCCTGCTCGGTAGCCGTCATCACGCGGTTGTCGCCACGGGCGGAACCGACGCCCATCAGAGCGGAGCCGGCGTCGGCCATGACGGAGCGCACGTCCGCGAAGTCGACGTTAATCATGCCCGGGATGGTGATGAGGTTGGTGATGCCCTGGACACCGTTGTAGAGCACCTCATCCGCCGCACGGAAGGCCTCCATCATGGAAAGCTCGGCGTCGCCCAGCTGCAGCAGGCGGTCGTTCGGGATGACGATGACGGTGTCGCAGACTTCCTTGAGGTTCTCGATGCCCTCGAGCGCCTGCCGGGTGCGGCGCTTGCCTTCGAAGGTGAACGGGCGGGTGACCACGCCGATAGTCAGCGCGCCCATCTTCTTGGCAATGCCGGCGACCACCGGGGCGGCGCCGGTGCCGGTGCCGCCACCCTCACCGGCGGTGACGAAGACCATGTCGGAGCCCTTCAGGGATTCCTCAATCTCTTGCTTGTGGTCCTCGGCGGAAGTGCGGCCTACCTCAGGGTTCGCGCCCGCGCCGAGGCCGCGGGTGGCCTCGCGCCCGATGTCGAGCTTCGTGTCGGCATCTGTGAACAGCAGTGCCTGGGAGTCCGTGTTGATGGCGACGAACTCAACGCCCTTGAGGCCTTCCTCGATCATGCGGTTGACGGCGTTCACGCCGCCGCCGCCGACACCGACGACGCGGATCATGGCGAGGTAGTTGGCGGGAGAGGTCATAGTGGTGGTCTCGCCTTTCACAAGTTGGTTTTTGAAGTTGCTTCCCATCTTGTGCGAAAGTGCGCGGTTTTTTGTTTTCTGGGTCGGCGTGTCACAACCCTAAACCTGTACTTTAGGGTTGTGACCTGCGATTTTAGCGCGAAGTGACCAGTTCTGGGTTGGAAATGTTGAATGTTTTTCCGTCCAGCTGCAGCACCGTCTCAAGCGCAAGCGCTTTGTTCCGGTTGTCCTCGGACGCACCCCACGTAACTGTCCTGTCGCCGTCGAGCTTGAGCACGAAACTGTGGTCCCCGTCGCGGGTCAATTCGCGGACCTGTGGGCGGGCCACGTCCGTGATCGCGGAGGCCACCTCCACTGCCTTGGGCAGCTGCTCTTCGCTGATGCCGACGAGCTGCACGGCCCCCACCGGCGGCTGGGCCACAACGAAATCCTTGCCCTCACTGTTGATCAGGTGCGGCTCGCCGCCCTGGTCGATCCAAGCCACCGGGGTGTGCTCCACCACCGTGACATCCACCGCGTTGGGCCAGTTGCGCTTCACCGTTACCGAGTCCACCCACGGGTTGGCGGCCACGTCCTGGGCGGCCCTGCGCACATCCACCCGCCCCATCGGGGTGCCCGTCTCCACGCCGGAAAGCGATTTCACCTCCTCGGCGGGCAGGTTCACCGCCCCCTCGACGTTGACGTCGTCGACGGGCATGGCCGGGGTAAACGGCAGCACCGCCACAACCGCGAGCACAAGTGCGACGCAGCCGGCGACAATCGCAATGGCGCGGCGCGACATCCTATGCCTCCTGCAGGGCGTCGAGGATCTCGTCCGCAAGCATGGTCACACTGCCCGCCCCCATGGTCAGCACCAGGTCGCCGGGTTTCACTAGCGACGCCACGGTCGCGGGCGCCGCCGAGAAGTCCGGCTCCAGATGCACCGGCACGGTCATCTTCTCGGCGATGATCCGGGAAGTCACACCCTCCACCGGCGTTTCACGGGCGGCGAAAATGTCCAGCAGCACGCATTCGTCGCTCAGCGAAAGTGCTTCGGCGAACTCCTCGGCGAATTCCTGGGTGCGCGAGTACAGGTGGGGCTGGAAACAGACCACCACGCGGGCGCCGCTGCCCTCGGCCTCAACCTTGTCGCGCGCGGCGGTGAGCACGGCGTCGACTTCCGTCGGGTGGTGGGCGTAGTCGTCGTAGACGCGGGTTCCGCCCACCTCGCCTTTGAACTCGAAACGGCGGCGCACGCCGGTAAACTCGCTCAGGCCTTGGGCGAGTTTCTCCGGGGCGGCGCCCACGAGCGCACCCGCAAGCAGCGCGGCCGCGGAGTTGAGCACCATGTGGCGACCCGGAATCGCGAGCGTGTACATCACGTCGCCGGAGATGCGGTCGGTGCGAAGCTGCACCTCGACCACGGTGTGCTCGCCGTCCTGGCGCTCGTTGGTGATTACGGCACCTGCCGGGATCTTCGGGTGGCGCGCGGCTGCCTCCGCGGTGCCGTATCCGGTAACCGTCAGGCCGCGCTCCAGGGCGCGTTCGCCGCAGGCGGCGGCGTTGTCGTCATCGAGGCAGACAACCACGTGCTTGGCGATGTCCGCGAAGTCATCGAAAACCTGGAAGTACTTCTCGCGGGTGCCGTAGAAATCCAGGTGGTCCGGTTCGATGTTGGTGATCACCGCGACGTCCGGCGAGTAGCGCAGCAGCGAGGCGTCGGACTCGTCGGCCTCCGCCACGAACACCTCGCCGTGGCCATGGTGCGCGTTGGTGCCGGCCCGGTTGAGCTGGCCGCCGATGGCAAACGAGGGGTCCTCCCCCGCCGCCTGCAGCGCCACCACCGCCATCGAAGTCGTGGATGTCTTGCCGTGCGTGCCTGCGAGCAGCAGCTGGGTCAATCCCTCCATCAGCTCCGCGAGCAGGTCGGAGCGGCGCAGCAGCGGAATGCCTTCACGCTTGGCGCGCACCAGCTCCGGGTTGTCCTGCGGGATCGCGGCGAAGCTGGTCACCACCGCGGTGGGCAACTCGCCGGACAGCTCCAGGTTGGCCTCTGCGTGGCCGAGCGCGACCTTGGCGCCCTTGGCTTTCAGCGCGCGCACCGGGCGGGAATCCTTGGCGTCGGAACCGGTCACGGTGGCGCCGCGGTCCAGCAGGATGTGCGCCACGCCGGACATGCCGGACCCGCCGATGCCGATGAGGTGGACGCGGGAGAGATCTGTCATTTTGTGTCCTTTCCAGCAGCCGCGGCAATGCGCGCGGCAAGGTCCTCGGCAACGCTTCCTGCGCCCGAGTCCTCGAGGGCTGCGCGCATTGCCGCGCGGGCGTCGGGTTCAAGCAGAGGCAGCAGCTTGTCGACGAGCACGTCGCCGCTCAGCGCCGCATCGTCGATACGCAGGGCCGCCCCCGCGTCGACAAGGTGGGCGGAGTTGAGCCCCTGCTCGCCGTTGCCGTGCGGCAGAGGGATGTAGATGGCAGGGATGCCGGCGGCGGAGTTCTCGGCGACCGTCATCGCGCCGGAGCGGCACACCACCACGTCGGCGACGGCGTAGGCGGCCTCCATGTCGTCGATGTACGGCACGGCCGTGTAGTGGTCGTGGCCCGCCGGCGCGTCGTTTTTGCGGCCGTAGGCGTGCAGGATTTGGTACCCCGCGCCGGTGAGACGCTCCACCGCGTCGGCCAGGGCCGCGTTGATGCTCACCGCGCCCTGGGAGCCGCCGGTAACAAGGATGGTCGGGCGGCCCTCCTGCAAGTTCCACATGCGCAGGCCCCGCTCGCGCTTCGCGCCGTCCGGGTCCACGCCCACGCCGGGGCGCACCGGCACGCCGACAACCTCGCCGTCCATGCCGGAATTCGGCACCGCGTTGAACCCGGTGCCGCCAATTTTGACGCCCAACTTGTTGGCCATGCCGGCCAGCGCGTTGGTCTCCAGCACGAAAAACGGCAGGCCCAGCTGCTTCGCGGCCAGGTACGCCGGGCCGGAGACGTAGCCGCCGGTGCCGAAGACAGCGGCAGCACCGCAGCGCTTCATCGCCTGCTTTGCCTGGCGCACACTGCGCGCCAGCTTGAACGGCACGGACACGAGCTTCCACGGCTTTTTGCGCGGGATCGGCACAGGGTCGATCAGGGAGAGCTCGAAGCCGCGGGCCGGCACGATGGTGGTTTCAAGGCCGCGTTCGGTGCCGAGGGCGACAACGTTGGCCCCGTAGGCGTCGCGAAGCACCTCCGCGACTGCGAGGGCGGGCTCGATGTGGCCCGCGGTGCCGCCGCCTGCGATGACGACGCTGAAGTTCTGGGAAGTCATGGCTCTCCTAACGGCGCGGGGTCCGGCGGTGCGGGGGCCTATGGTAAGCCGCGGCGACCGGCTGGGTCACCGGCGTGCCGTAGCGCTCGCGGCGCGGCGCGGCGGCTGGCGCCTGGCGGCGCTGTTTGAGCGCGCGGGGCTCGGCGATGAAGAAGATGCGGTCGAACACGGGGCGACCGTAGTTCTGCATGGACGAGATCGCGTCCGGCTCGTGACGCGCCACGGACGCCAGCACACCCATCGCGCCGAGAGTGAACACAGCCGAGGAACCGCCGGCGGACAGCATGGGCAGCTGGATGCCGGTGA
This sequence comes from Corynebacterium sp. ACRPZ, assembly GCF_022346205.1. Taxonomy (NCBI): domain Bacteria; kingdom Bacillati; phylum Actinomycetota; class Actinomycetes; order Mycobacteriales; family Corynebacteriaceae; genus Corynebacterium; species Corynebacterium sp. ACRPZ. The sequence goes on along the minus strand of NZ_JAKRMR010000013.1, from coordinate 9,514 downwards.
CCGGCAGAAGGCCCACGACGTAGCCCATGTTGATGAAGGCCTGGGAGACCACCGCCGCGGTCAGCGAGGCGGCCATGAGCGTCTGGTACTGCGTCTGGGCACGCAGCGCTGTGCGCATGCCGAAGAAGCCGAGTAGCGCGAACAACACAATCACCAGGGCACCGCCCCACAGGCCGAGCTCCTCGCCGATGACGGCGAAGATGAAGTCGTTGCGCGCCTCTGGCAGGTAGAACCACTTCGCGCGGGACTGGCCCAGGCCGACGCCGAAGATGTGGCCGTCCGCGAGGGAGAGGAAGCCCTGGTGGGACTGGAACGCGACGCCCCGGGTGTCGTCGAAGTGGCCGTGCAGCGCGTCGAAGTAGACGTGGAAGCGGTCTGAGCGGAAGCTACCGGAGAGGAAGATCACCACCAGCGCCACAACGCCCGAGGCGGCCACCACGCCGACGGCCTTCAGCGACACACCCGCAAACAGCAGGATGAACGCCACCACGACGGCGAAAGACAGCGCCATGCCCATATCGCCCTGCATGGCAATCAGCAACACGCAGAGCAGGGAAACAGAGATAAACGCGGCAAACCCGTTGTCCGGGACGAACAGGCGGCGGGGGTCCTTGTTGGACAGGATCTTCGCACCCCACATCGCGATGGCCACGCGAGCGAACTCGGAGGGCTGCAGTCGCAGCGGGCCGACGACCAGCCAGGACTGCGAGCCCACCTCGGCGCGGCCGGTGCCCAGCGGCGTGAGCACGGCGATGAGCAGCAAGATAGCGATGACCATCAGCCAATTGCTCAGGCCCCGCAGCCGCTCGGGCGGCGTCTTCAGCGCCGCCCAGAAAGCGATCAGGCCGAGGATGACCATCGCGAACTGGCGCACGGCCAAAGACCACACGCTGGCGCTGGAGGCGAACGAGGTCGCCATAGAGGAGCTCATCACCATGACCACGCCGAGGCCGGCGAGGAAGAGCACGATGCTGCGGATCATGGTGTAGTCGATCAACGGCCGGGAGTCGAGCGCCTCCTGAATGCGCCTGACCCCTGCGCTGAGCTTCGATGGGGCGTCCGGCCGTGGTGCGCGTTGCCGGGGTGCGCGTTGAACCGTCATGCTGCCCTTTCGATTGGAACCGCGGAAGAAAACCTCAACCTTTAGTTGAGCTTACTTGTTGTGCGGGTTCCAGTGTCGCATTGCAGCGGCCGCGAATGCGTCGCCACGCGCAGACATGCCGGAAAACATGTCCAAGCTCGCCGCCGCAGGCGCCAAAAGCACGGTGTCGCCCGGCTGCGCCTGCGCGGCCGCCCACGCGACGACCTCGTCCATCGCCTGCTCCGGGTCCTGCGCATCGGAGACGAACACGGGCACTTCCGGCGCCACCTGCTGCAGCGAGGTGCGGATCAGCTCCCGGTCCACGCCCAGAAGCGCCACCGCGCGGAACTGCTTGGCGTGGGCCTTGACCACAGCGTCCACGGACGCCCCCTTGAGCTGTCCGCCGGCGACCCACACCACGGTGCCCGCGCCGGTGAGCGCCGAATCTGCCGCGTGCGGGTTGGTGGCCTTGGAGTTGTCCACCCAGTCCACCCCACCGCCGGAGTGCACGAGCGTGCCGCGGTGGCCCGCCACCTGGTATGCGTTCAACGCGCGCTGGATGTGCTCGGGCGTGGCCCCCTGCGTCAGCGCTACCGCGGTGGCGGCCAGCGCGTCCAGCACGCCGGCGGCACCGGCGGGCTCGATGCCGTCAGCCGATGCGACATCCACGGTCGCACCGCCAAGCTTTGCGACGATGCGTCCGCCCACCACACCAACCTGGCCGTCCGCCGGCTCGCCGAGCGTGAACCCGACAATGTCGTCGCGTCCCGTGCTGGCGGCGATGCGCGCCACCTCGGTGTCGTCGACGCCCGCCACCGCCACAGGAGCCTTGAGCACCTTCGCCTTGGCCGCGGCGTACTCGGCGAAACTGCCGTGCCAGTCGATGTGATCGTCCGCCAGGTTCAGCAACACACCCGCATCCGGCACGAGCTGGGAGGACCAGTGCAACTGGAAGCTGGAAAGCTCCGCCACCAGCACATCCAGGCGCTCGGGCGCGAGCATCGCCTCCCCCACCGCGACGCCGATGTTGCCGCAGGCGCCGGCTCGAAGGCCGGTGTCCTTGCCGGCCTCAATCATCATCTGCGCGAGCATGCCGGTCGTGGTGGTTTTGCCGTTCGTGCCAGTGACCACGAGCCAGGTGCGGGGCTTGCCGAAGACTCCGGCGCGGTCCAGCCGAAAGCACAGTTCGACGTCGCCGATGACGTCGATGCCGGCGGATGCGGCGTCGACAAGCAAGGGCGTATCCGGCCGCCACCCGGGCGAGGTGACCACAAGCCCGACCTCATGGAAGCGAGCGCGCGCTTCGTCGCCGGTGCAGGCGTCGTAGCCGGCAGCCGCGGCGCGGGCGCGGCCGGCATCACTGTCGTCCACAACGGTGAAGCGGGCGCCGGCGCGCTCGAGCAGCTGCGCCGCACCAAGGCCAGACACCCCGGCGCCGGCGACTAGGGCGTAGTCCGGCAAAATCGACTGCGTCACAGGTTCGCCCCGTTCAGCCACTCGCCGTAGAACACGGCCAGGCCGAGCATGAACGCCATGGCGGAGATGATCCAGAACCGCACCACAACGGTGGTTTCGTGCCAGCCGCCGTTTTCAAAGTGGTGGTGGAACGGCGCCATGCGGAACACGCGCTTGCCGGTGGACTTAAACGACACCACCTGAATGACCACCGAGAGCGCCTCGAGCACGAACAGCGCGCCGATGATGATCATCAGCAGCTCAGTGCGCGAGCCGACGGACAGGCCAGCGACCAGGCCGCCGAGCGCGAGCGAGCCAGTGTCGCCCATGAAAATTTTCGCCGGGGCGGCGTTCCACCAGAGGAAGCCCACGCAGGCGCCGAAGCCTGCGGACGCCAGGATTGCCAGATCCAGCGGGTCGCGGACGCTGTAGCAGCCGGCGGCCGCCACGGCCTCGCACGAGTTGCGGAACTGCCAGAAGGTGATGCCCACGTACGCCGCCATCACCAGCGCGGTGGTGCCGGAGGCGAGCCCGTCCAGGCCGTCGGTGAGGTTCACCGCGTTCGACCACGCGGCCAGCAGAATGTAGATGAAAATGAGAAAGAAGATCGTGCCGATCGTCCCGCCGCCGAAGGTCAGGTCGATCGTTTCAATGTCGCGCACGAAGCTTAAAAACTGCGAGCCCGGGGTCAGCCCGTTTTCGTCCGGGAAGCGCAGGATCAGCCAGCCGAAGATGAGCGAGATGGCGAGCTGCGCCACCAGTTTCGCGGTCTTGTTCAGGCCCAGGTTGCGCGACATGAACAGCTTGATGCCGTCGTCCGCGAAGCCGACCAGGCCCAGGGACAGGGTGAGAAACAGCACGATCAGGCCGGTGGCCGTGAACGCTGCGTGGCCTGTGACCAGGGCGACGAGGCTGCCGCCGAGGTAGCCCATGGTGATGCCGGCGAGGATGGCGATGCCGCCCATCGTCGGGGTGCCGCGTTTGCGGGCATGGGACGCCGGACCATCCTCGCGGATCTCCTGGCCCATGGCCCGCCGGTTGAAGTACCGGATGAGCGCAGGGGTGAGGAAGATCGAAACCAAAAAGCTGATGATTCCGGCGCAGATAACTTGAACCATGGAAGTTGTACCTTGCTATTTCTCTACGTCGAGTTTCTACCTAAGCGTATGCCCTTGCAGGAGCGCCTCCGCCACCACCCATAGCCGGGCGGCGTTGGAAGCCTTGACCAGCACAACATCCCGGTCGTCGCGCTCGCGCCAATTCTCCTCCCCTGCTGGCGCGGACGCCAACAGCTCGCGCACGGCCTGCGCGGCTTCGTCGGTGTCGGCGACGGCGGTGGTGTGGATGCCTCTGTCCCCGGCACGCTGAATCAGCGCAGCCATCGCGTCAGACTTGCCGACGGCCACAAGGTGGGTCACCCGGTAGCGCGCCAACTCGTCCGCGAGCAGCGCATGCTCCTGTGTGGCGCCCACGCCGAGCTCGCTCATCTCGCCGAGCACGGCCACCGAGCGCACGCCCGGGCGGGCGGCGGCGGTGTACCCCAGCGCAGCGATGGCCGCGCGCATGGATTCGGGGTTGGCGTTGTAGGCGTCGTTGATCACGGTCACGCCGTCGGCGCGCGTGTTGACGTCCATGCGGTTGACGGACACCGAACTAGCCGCGGAAAGCGCCTCGGCCACGGTGGCCGCGTCCATGCCCAGCTCCGTGCCCACGGCCGCCGCGGCGAGCGCGTTGCCCACCTGGTGCGCGCCGAACACGCCGAGCGTGACGCGCTGCGGATCTCCCTTCGGGGTGTGCATAGTAAAGGACGCGCGAGCGACCGCGTCGAGCTCGACGCCCGTGGCGTAGTAGTCCGCGGCCGTGTTGCCGGATTCGGAGAAGGTGACCACGCGCGCGTCCGTGCGGGCGGCCATGCCGGCGACGAGATCGTCGTCCGCGTTGAGCACTGCGACGCCGCTTTCAGGCAGCGCCTCCACCAGCTCCCCCTTCGCCTTTGCGATGTTTTCGCGGGAGCCGAACTCGCCGATGTGCGCGGAGCCGACGTTGAGCACCACGCCGATCTTCGGCGGCGCGATAGCGGCCAGGTGCGCGATGTGGCCGACGCCGCGCGCCGACATCTCCGCGACCAAAAAGTCTGTGTCTTCGGTGCAGCGCAGCACCGTGTACGGGTGGCCGATCTCGTTGTTGAAGCTGCCCGGGGGCGCCACCGTCTCGCCGGCGCGCGAGAGCACAGCCGCGATGAGGTCCTTCGTCGACGTTTTGCCCGCAGACCCCGTCACTCCGACGATGGTCAGCCCGTGCGCGGCCGTCAGCTCACGCGCGACAGCGGACGCCAGCTTGGACATGCCGTCCACCACGCCCGCCGCGGAGCCGTCCGGGTCGTTCGCTGCCAGGTCCGAGTTGTCGCCCTCGCGGGGCGGCAGCTTCTCGACGATCACCGAAGGCCTACCCACCTCCCTCGTCGTCAACGACGCGGCGGCGCCGGCCTCGGCGGCCTTGTCCACGAAGTCGTGACCGTCCACGCGCGCACCGGGGAAGGCGACGAAGAGCCCGCCGGGTCCAATTTTGCGCGAATCGAACTCCACAAACCCGGTGACGTGTGTGTCCGGGGCTGCTTCCGGGCTCAAGCGCCCGCCGGTGATCTCGGCGATGCGCGCCAGCGTCATGTCGATCATGCTCGAGATTGCCTTTCTGTGATTGCCCTGCGCATCTCTTCGCGGTCGTCGAAGTGCAGCTTCTCGGTGCCCACGAGCTGGCCAACCTCGTGGCCTTTGCCCACCACGATCACGGCGTCGCCGGGACGCGCCCACTCGACGAGCGCGTCGATGGCCTTGCCGCGGGGGCTGACCTCCACAATTTCAGCGTCGGTGCCGGCTTCGCGCGCGCCCGCGAGCACTGACGCGCGGATGGCGGCGGGGTCTTCGGTGCGCGGGTTGTCGTCAGTGACCACCACGAAGTCCGCGCCCTTGGCGGCCTCGGCACCCATCAGCGGGCGCTTGGAGGAATCGCGGTCGCCGCCCGCGCCGACGGCCACGCCGATGCGGCCTTCTACCTGGCCGCGCAGTGTGGCCAGCACCGCGCCGATGGCGGCCGGTTTGTGGGCGTAGTCCACGACCGCGACAAAGGGCTGGCCTTCGTCGATACGCTCCATGCGCCCCGGCACCGCCGCCTGCTCCAGGCCGCGCAAGAACGGCGCGAGCTCCACGCCCGAGGTCTGCGCGATGGCCGCTGCGAGTGCCGCGTTGGCCACGTTGAACGCGCCCGGCATGGGCAACGTGAACTCGTGGGATTCGTCGGCGGTGAGCTGGATGCGTTGGCGGCCTTGGTCGTCGATACGCACAAGCTCCGCGGTCACATCGGCGCCGCCCGTGGTGGCGACGGTGACCGGTGTCTCGGCGAGCTCGGCCATGCGCTGGCCCCACTCGTCATCGACGCAGACGACGCTGCGCTTGGCGCGCATCTCGCTTCCCGGTTCGAAGAACAGCGCCTTCGCCTGGAAGTAATCCTCCATGGTCGGGTGGAAATCCAGGTGGTCCTGCGAGAGGTTCGTAAACGCGGCGACGTCGAAGTCCGAACCGGTGACGCGGCCCAGCATCAGCGCGTGCGAGGAGACCTCCATGACCACGTGCGTGACGCCCTCATCACGCATCTGCGCGAACAGGCGCTGCAGCATCGGCGCCTCGGGCGTGGTCAGTTCCGTGGCCACGTCGCGGCCCATGATCTTCGTGCCGGTTGTGCCGATAAGCCCCACCTTGCAGCCGGCAGCGGTCAGGCCCTTTTCCAGCATGTAGGTGGTGGTGGTTTTGCCGGAGGTGCCGGTCACGCCGAGGAGCGTGAAGCTTTGCGACGGGTGCCCGTACACCTCAGCCGCCACATGGCCCAAAATTGCCCGCACGTCCTCGACCACCAGCACCGGGCGGCGGTCGGCCGTTTGTTGGATAATCGCCAGCCCGGCTTCGTCGGTAAGTATTGCGCCGGCGGCTGAGTCGAACGCGTAGGTCGCGCCGTGCACGCGGGTGCCGGGCAGCGCGGCGAACAGGCCGCCGGGCTCGACGTTTTGCGAGTCCAGGCCGATGAAGGTCACCGGCGCGTCCGCGCTCGGCGGGTTGACGATGCGCGCGCCGGCGATGTCGGCGAGATGCTGCAAGCTTGTCATAGGTGAGTCCTCCATCTGTATCTACTGGTCCTGCAACGGGTACGGCTCTGCAGGCGGGCTCAGCGGCACGTTCTCACGGTTGAGCAGCCAACCAGAAATCTGCTTGAAAATCGGGGCCGCGGACTGCCCGCCGTTGCCGCCCTCAAGCACGCCACGCTGCGGCTCGTCCAGCATGACGGCGACGACGAAGCGCGGGTCGTCCGCGGGCGCGACGCCGGCGAAGGTGATCCAGTAGGCGCTGTTGGAGTACGCGCCGGTATCCGGGTTGACCTTCTGGGCCGTGCCGGTCTTGCCGGAGAACTGGTAGCCCTCCAGGTTGTTGCCCTGGGCCGTGCCGTTGTTGACGCCGGCCGGGTCCTCCTGGAACGCGGCGCGGAACATGTCCAGCGTGGTGCGCGCGGCCTCCTCGCTGATCACGCGGGTGCGCTGCGGCTCCTCCTGCGCGATCTCCTCCCCATCGGGGCCGGTAATCTTATGGATGATCCGCGGCTGGATCCGCTCGCCCTCATTCGCGATGGTCTGGAACACCCCGGCCATCTGCAGCGTGGTCCAGCTCATGCCCTGACCGATGGGCAGGTTGGCGAAGGTGCCGCCGGACCACTGCTCCAGCACCGGCAGCAGGCCCGCGGACTCGTTGGGCAGCTCAATGCCGGTGCTCTGGCCGATGCCGAAGCGGTTCAGGTAGTCCCAGAAACGCTCCTCCCCCAGACGCTGAGCGAGCTGGAGGGTGCCCACGTTGGAGGACTTACCGAAGATGCCGGCGGTGGTGTACGGCATGACGCCGTGCTCCCACGCGTCGCGCACCGTAATGCCCGCCATGTCGATGGACCCGGGCACCTGGTGCACCTCGTACGGGTCCGTCAGCCCCTGGTCGATCGCCGCGGCAGCAGTAATCACCTTCGCCACAGAGCCGGGCTCGAAGGGGTGCGACACACTCGGGTTCTCAAAGTCCTTCCCCTGCTTGACCTGCTGGTCCACGTTGCCGTTCGGGTTGATCGTGTCCGTGTTGGCCATGGCGAGCACTTCGCCCGTGTGGGCATCCAGCACCACGGCCTGGGCCTGCTTGGCCAGCGAGTTGGCCTTCGCCTGCTCAAGGGTTTGCTGGACGTAGGTCTGCAGATCCAGGTCGATGGTCAGCTCGATCTGGGCGCCGCCGACGGACGGAACGACGTCGCGAAGCGAGCCCGGAATGGACTGGCCGTTCGCGGAAACGTCCTCGGTGGAGCGGCCGTCGATGCCCGTGAGATCCGCGTCGCGGGAAGCTTCCATGCCGAACTGGCCCTGGCCGTCCATGGACACCTTGCCGATGATGTTCTCGCCGACCGCGCCGTTCGGGTACTGGCGGATGTCCTGGTGGTCCGCCGCGATGCCGTGGAACGCATCCGCGACGGTGGCGGCCACATCCGGATCGACGTTGCGCACCAGCACCTCATAACTGGTGTCGGCGTGCAGCTTGTCCAGGATCTCCTTGGCGCTGACCTGTCCGACCTTGGTGGTCGGCTCGCCGGTGGCGGTATTCGCTGGCGCGTCGCGCACCACTTCCCCGTCGCCGATCATGCCCGGGATCTCGTTGGCCATCGTGCGCAGCTGGTCCTCCACGCGAGCATCGACCTGGGCGGCGATCTCCTCCGGGGACATGCCGTCCACACGCATCTCAAGTTCCTGCTGTTCCTTGAGCTCTTTGCGCAGCTGCACCGGAGACACCGTCAAAGAGCGCGCCTGCATGGTGTATGCCATCTTGTTGCCGTCGCGGTCCACAATCTCGCCGCGGCGCGCGCGATCCACATAGGTGCGGCTGCGTTGATCGTTGGCCTGCTCACGCAGTTCGTCGCCGATGATCACCTGCACCCAAAACAGGCGTCCAATAAGCAAGGCCGCCACCGCCAAGAAAGCGATAGCAAGCCAATACACGCGCGTACCCGTGATCTGCTTTTGGGAAGCCGGCGCTGGCTTCTCTGGCCTTACCTGCGCGTTAGCGTGAGTGCGTGGCACTGCTCACCTCCCATATCCACTGGCTGGTACCCGCCGTTTTGTCGACAACCATCATGCCCCGCCCCCGGGCAGATACCTAGGTGCGCCACGCCCTCCGCTACGGCCGGGCCGCAACGTTGGCCTGGTACGGCGCCAAATTGTCAAGGCGCGGAGCGTTCGCGGCGCGTCCCGGACGCTGAGTCAGAGCGTCTTCCAGCTCCTTCGTCGCGCGGTTGTCCGACGAGGCGCGGGAGGTGGGGCTTCCCTCTCCGTTGACATCCACCAGCTTGGTGGCCGACTCCGGGTTGTAGGGGCGCTGCTCCTCAGCGTGGCCCTCCTCGTTCACCGCAACCACGCCCGGCTCGCCGGCAAGGACCATGCCCATCGAGTCCGCCCGCTGCGCGAGCGCCGCCGAGGAACGGCGGTCCTCCAAGTCGCGATTGAGGGACTCGACCTCGTTGGACAACTCCTGCTCACGCGCCTGCAGCTTCTGGATCGCAAACGTCTGCGTAGTTGCGATACCGGACAAGATCATAGCCACGGCGATGCCAACCACCAGCAGCGGCAACGCAATCTGGGATAGCGAGGAAAACTTGGAACGCGCCTTCGTGGTGGCCACGCGGCGCCCGCGGACGGACACCACCTGATTCGACCCCAGGCGGCCCCGGGACTTCGGGTGCTCCACGTGCGGCTTCACACCCGGCATGGTGCGCACGCGGTTGGCCGGGTGCTCAGTGCGGCGCGGGGTGCGGCCCTGTGTGCGGCTCTGGTTACGGGTCAGCGTTGCCGATCTCGTTGCTCGTGCGGCCATGGTGTCCGTCCTTTGTCGGGCTTAGTGGGTGGGCTGGGAG